>JBBRCW010000157.1:0-15064 GCA_038204535.1 Chitinophagales bacterium
CCCGGATGATGGTATTTATGTTTTGATGAAGGAGGTGATGGATAACTGTATAGATGAACACACCATGGGCCATGGTAAACATATAGAGCTGACCATAGAAGAAAAGACCGTAACCATTCGGGATTATGGCCGTGGTATTCCCTTGGGTAAAGTGGTGGATGTGGTAAGTAAAATAAACACGGGCGCCAAATACGACAGTAAAGCTTTTCAAAAAAGTGTGGGATTAAACGGAGTTGGTACAAAAGCCGTAAATGCCCTTAGTCATTATTTTAAGGTAACGGCATTTAGAGAGGGTAAAATGAAGACTGCCGAATTTGAAAGGGGAATACTGGTAAAAGAACACAAAGAGAAAGAGACCGGCGAACCTAATGGCACGTTGGTAACTTTTACGCCAGACGAGATTGTGTTTAAAAACTACCACTATTTGAATGAATATCTCGAAAACCAATTGTGGAACTATTGTTACCTGAATGCGGGGCTGATCATCAATTTTAATGGTAAGCGTTACATAAGTAAGAATGGATTGCTTGATCTGCTGCAGCGCCGAACCAATGCAGACGAAATACGCTACCCGATCATTCATTTAAAAGGCGAAGATGTTGAGATCGCATTAACGCATAATAACGATTACGGTGAGGATATTTATTCGTTTGTAAATGGCCAATACACCACACAGGGAGGAACTCACCAGCAAGCGTTTAGAGAAGCTTTTATAAAGGTGATTAGGGATTATTACAAAAAGGATTATGATGCTGCCGATATAAGGGGCAGTATATGTGCTGCCATTTCGGTTAGGGTGCAGGAACCTGTTTTCGAAAGCCAGACAAAAACCAAACTTGGCTCGCTGATAATGTTTGAGGAAGGCCCAACCATGCGCAATTTCATGATTGAATTTCTGGGCAGAGAGCTTGATAACTTTTTGCATAAAAATCCTGAAACCGCCGATGCCATGCGCAAACGCATAGAACAAAACGAACGGGAAAGAAAAGAACTGGCGGGCATTAAGAAACTGGCGAACGAGCGGGCAAAGAAAGCCAACCTTCACAACAAAAAATTACGCGACTGTAAATACCACTTTAACGATGTTGCCGACGGAAAGAATAAAGAAGAGATCGTTGAAAAGAAAATGCAGTCCACTATTTTTATTACCGAAGGCGATAGCGCCAGTGGTTCCATAACCAAAAGCCGAAGTGTTGAAACCCAGGCGGTATTCAGTTTACGGGGTAAGCCATTAAACTGTTTTGGCCTCACCAAAAAAGTGGTGTACGAAAACGAAGAGTTTAATTTATTGCAGCATGCTTTAAATATTGAAGATGGCCTGGATGGCCTGCGTTATAATAATATCGTTTTGGCAACTGATGCAGATGTGGACGGAATGCACATTCGTTTGCTGATGCTTACTTTCTTTCTGCAGTTTTTTCCAGACCTGGTTAAGAATGGCCATGTGTATATTTTGGAGACGCCCTTGTTTAGGGTGCGCAATAAGCAAGAGACGATATATTGTTACGATGAAACAGAAAAAAAAGCGGCCGTAAAGAAATTAGGCAGCAAACCTGAGATCACCCGTTTTAAAGGCCTGGGAGAGATAAGCCCCAACGAATTTGGCGCCTTTATTTCGGAAGATATAAGATTGCAGCCGGTGATGTTATTGCCCGAAACACATATTCAGCAACTGCTGGAATATTACATGGGCAAAAACACGATGCAACGCCAGGAGTTTATAATAGACAATTTGAAAATAGAGGTGGATTTGATAGAAGATGGAGCAAAAGTGGCGGAGCCTGCAAATGAAGAAGCTGCGGTTGAAGTGTAATTATCGGTAAATTTGGATAAATGATTTGCTATGGAAACTTTTGAATTTAACCGGAAAGTTGAAGATGGAAAAATAATCATTACACTTCCCGAAAGATTTAACGAAAAAGAAGTTAAGATAACGATAGTCGCTGATGATGAATTTGGTGATGAAGATAAATGGGCAGAGCTGCCCGGAGAAAAAAAACTTGACATTTTAAAAAGATATGCCGGCACTGCAAAATATCCTGATATAGATACAAGCAAAATCGATGTATATGATCAATAATATCTTTATTGATTCGTCTATTCTTGTTGAATACAACAAGGGTAAGAAACAAAAACTTTTATCAAAATTATTATTTGATGAAACATTTAAACTTTTTATAAATGAAACTGTGGTCAGTGAATTTTTATTTCATTTTTTAAAAATGAACGGGGATGCGTCACCGCAGTCCTTAAAATCTTCACGTAAAATTTCTTTAATTCTGAACAACTCCTACGATTATAAATTATTGAATTTGTTTCATCTGATTGCAAATGATACCCAATTATTTAAGCTTGTTCCATCGTTTATGTCTTCTTACAATCTTTTGCCTAACGATGCCATAATTTTGGCTACCTGCAAAATTCATAATATTACCCAATTAGCTTCACACGACACTGATTTTATTATTCCATGTAAGCAGGAGGGAATTGAACTTTTGCGGGAGGAGTAGGTTTTTGGTACTGGACATCAGATCACAAACAGATCTTTAGTTGCCCACCTGGCTAACAACTGTTTGATGGTATCACACTTTTGTACCGAAGTGCTTTATGCAGCCGTTAGGCGTAATCCGAAATCAACTTACAATGATAGAATTAGAACCAAGATTTAAACAGTTTATAGAGACCAACTTAAAATTTATCGAAGGCCAGCTTAATGATACAGTAAACGTGTATTCTGCCGAACATTTGAAGGTGAGAATTTGTAGAGAAAAAGATGGACTGTTAGACATTGACATTTCGACGTTAATAAGTCCTCAAACTCAAGATGACTGGATTATGATAAGTGGTTTACGCTCTTACATGCTGAATAATGATGATTATTTGAAAGTTCCTGTATTTAATGAAACCTGCTCCTTCTTTCAAGAAAATTACCAGAATATACTTGCTTTACTGAATACAAGGCTAAATCAAGTAAAAAAGGCGTTGAAAAAAAGAGGTGAACAGCGTGCCGAAGTAATGTTCGGGCCACTTCCGAAACCCTGGTAGAAATTCTAACAGAAACAAATTGAAGAATACGCCTAACACTCAGCTTGGCATTATGGCGGCTGGACGTTGGAGCAATCAGCTGCAGTCCGCTATTCATCGGCAGTACCAGCTTGATGTTTTAAATTAAGCAGCAGTAGAAATCATTAAACTCTATATCTTTAATCGGCTTCAGTTGTCGGCAGAAGGAACAAAGAATACCGCCGCAATGCCAAGCCGTCATCGTTGTCAAAATCCTGATTTGCCGTAAAAATTGACACGTGTATTTATACTTTTCACTTTTTAATTAATATATGATTCACATTGTTTTTGAAGAAGCAAATATTGAAGCGCTAAAAAAGAGTTTCGAACTGGATGAAACCATGCAAGGGCAAGTCATCTGCATACAGGATGATTATGCTGTTGGGCCATTATTGGATATTTATTATCCCGATGGCGCCGAAAATCGCCGTTTGTGGTGGAAGCATATTCTGGAAGGCGGACAGTACGAAGGCATTGCAGATGACGGCCATGTTCATGACAATGAGGATGTCGGGAAACTTAAGACGCAATTGGAAGAAAATGCTGATGAAATAGTTTGGATATGGGCCGCGCAAAATAAACACGATGTGTGCGGTTATTATTGGCTGATGAGCCAGCTAAAGGAATACCAGGGTCGGATATTTATTTTATACCTGAACAACCTGCCTTTTATAAACGAAAAGGGAAGTATATTTTATCCCACGAACCTGTTTCAGATACAGCCCAAAGAATTTTTAAAGGCGAAGAAACTGGCCCGACCAATTACATTATCGGAGTTTGAAGTTGACCCCGATGAATGGACCAAGTTAGCAATGGAAGGAAAGGGTGTCCGGTTGCTGGAGGGTGGCAAGAAACTCAATCAGAAAGAGTATGATTATTACGACAGCGAGCTGCTCAAATTCATAACCAAAGACTGGCAGAAGGTACACAGAATGTTTAACCAGTTTTTTCCCAAAGCCAAAGAAACTACTGGCGATGCTTACCTTTTATGGCGGTTGCGGCATTTGGCCGAAGAAGGCAAAATTGAAATGCAGGGCAATTTTAAATTGATGAAGGAGACAGAGGTCAGGTTAAAAGCGGATGTATCCGAAATGTAGTCTAAACCATTAAATTCAAAAATATGAGGAAGGTCTTTTTTTTATAGCGTTTGTACTAATTCAAGCGGCCTGTATATCTCAACCCCTGTCAGAAAAACTAAATGAGTATTTTGTTGCAGCAAATTATGCAGACATGTTTAATGGTTCGGTATTGATTACACTTGATGGGAGAATAATTTTGGATAAAGGATTTGGGTTTAAAAATGCTGTATTGAATACGAGAGATGATACAAACACCCAGTACCAGGTTGGATCGGTTACCAAGCAGTTTACATCAACCATTATTCTAAAATTAGCGGAACAGGGACGGCTTTCGCTCAACGACAAGTTGTCGAAATACTTTCCTGCTTATCAATATGCCACCAAAATAACCATCGAAAATCTTTTGTCACATACGGCTGGTATTTGGAATTACACCAATGACGGGGACTTTATGAAAACCCGTGTTGAACGTCCGCTGAGCATGGATAGTATGATGCTTTTGATTAAAGACCGCCCGCTTGATTTTGAACCGGGTTCAAAATATAGTTACAGTAATTCGGGTTATATGTTATTGGGTTATATTATTGAAAAAGTGACCGGTAAAAAATACGAACAAGTGGTAAGGCAGACTATTTTTGAGCCTTTGGGTATGTCGCATTCCGGATTCGATTTTACACATTTGCAATCGCCGGATAAAGCGATAGGTTATAGCCAACTCTCCGGCCAAAAAGGCGATGAGGCGATGATCGTAGATTCGTCGGTCAGCTTTGCCGCTGGTGCCATTTATTCCACAACAGGCGATCTGTATAAATGGGATCAATCATTGAACACCGAAAAGATACTGCAAAAGTCATCGCTGGAGGATGCCTTTACGCCGCGAAAAAATAAATATGGGTTGGGCTGGAGCATCGAATCTATAGAAGGCCATCGTGTAATGACACATGATGGCGGAATTCATGGTTTCTTAAGCAGCAACTCAGTCATTCCATCTAAAGGAATAACAGTTATTTTGTTAAGCAACAGCAACTCAAGCAAAATAGACCGACTTAAAAAAGATGTACTTGCAATATTGTATAACAAACCCTACAATCTGCCTGAGAGAAAAATGGAGGTGAAATTAGCCGAAAATAAATTACAACAATATGTGGGCGAATATCAATTGGCACCTGCCTTTACCATAAAGGTCAGCGTGGTAGAAAATGAGCTGAAGGCCCAGGCTACCGGCCAGCCGCAATTTGATCTTTTTGCGAGTGCACCAGATAAATTCTTTTTAAAAGTGGTAAATGCCCAAATGGATTTTATTAGAAACGAAAAAGGCGAAGTAAATAAACTAATACTGCACCAAAACGGACAAGACATGCCCGGCATAAAAATAAATTAGATGAACATTAAACGAATACACCACGTAGCCATATTGACCGGCGACTACGAAAAAAGCAAAACGTTTTATACCGATGTATTGGGCTTTCAAATTATAAATGAAACCTTCAGGGCCGAACGCGACAGTTATAAGCTCGACCTGTCCATAAACGGAATGTATCAAATTGAATTGTTCTCGTTTCCCGAATATAAGGAGCGTAACTCCTTTCCCGAATCGAAAGGTTTGCGGCATCTTGCCTTTGAAGTGGAAGATGTGGATGCCGCAGCGGAGGAACTAAGCAGTAAAGGGGTGGATGTGCAGCCGGTTCGAATTGATGAAATCACGGGCAGACGTTTTGCTTTTTTCTTCGACCCCAATGGCCAGCCGCTTGAGTTGTACCAGGCATAGGGATGGCCTTTTTATTTAACCTTACGTAAAGCAATTTTACATGACCTATTATCAATTTAAGGCTCAGGTTGAGCGGGATAAGGAAACGGGTCTTTATATTGGCATTATACCAATCCTTCCCGGTGCGCATACCCAGGCAACAACCCTGGATGAATTAAATGAGAATTTAAAAGAAGTTATGTCACTTTGCCTTGAAGAGATGACCCGTGAGGAATTGGCGGCGCTACCTGAATGGATTGGAAATATATCTATATGAATTTAACTGAGCTAGTAAAATATTTAACTAATCCTGAAAAGCTGGATGCTTTATATCAGGATGTCAAAGTAAATAAAGAATCGGACGCGTTGTTAATCTTTATGAAAGATGCTTTAACCCTAGATTCAGAAATCATTATTATTGAAATAGAGGCAACCGGGGGTGAGGTATTATTTGAAAAGGACGGGATAAAATATGTAGAACTTTTTCCGATCGATATAGCGATAGAGTTAATCGAATCTGACTTAAATCTTAAGGAGACTGGATATTCAGACATGTCCATAGCAGAAAGACTTTTGGATTATAGGCGAAGGGACGCATGAAAACCGAATTGCAATTTTTTTACCAGGTTTGTGTTGTAGCGCACTCTCGCTGGTTTAAGTGTTCCGCAGTTCACTTAAATTTAAAATGGTAGCAGGACTGTGTCCGGTAAAATAAAGGTTGTATCTAAATAGTTTTAGACCAAGACAATTAGTTTTGTAATGCTGGGTTCTCCTTCAGCTTTTGTGCGCCAGTCAAGGGAACCCGGCATAGGAGACGATAACGCCTAAACCAACCCGAAAGCGTGATCTGACGGGGTCCCTGCCACGCAAAAGGCCAGGAGTAGGAGGCCCCGGCAGGACAAATGATAACCCTGTACGAGCAGGTATAGGATATGAAACCTGGCATTATAAATACAGCAGTGCAATAGATTATTGTACAAATGAAAAAGGTGAAATTGATTTGGAATTGGTATAAATTCTGCCGGACGCAGTCCTTGTTTTTCTTTTCCATTCAAGTGTCCTGCGGAACACTTAAACGAGCCCGGGGTTTTACGGCGAAGCGATTTATTTTTATTCAATAATGGGTTTTCCTTCATAATTGATGGTAATGTATGGTACCGTTTCGGTTTCGTCCACAACATAATTCCATTTTTTTACATAATCCATGCCTGGGCGAAAGTCATCTTTTCGTTCGCGCAAAAGTTTCAATAATCTTGCATCCAGCATTTTTTCTACTTTTTCATAGCCCGGCTTTCCTGCCAGATTATTCATTTGCAAATGATCCAACTTATTATCAAACATAAGCCACGCCCCTTTTAAATCTTTTACATAAGTATATCGCTTTGTTACAATTCCCCTGTATTCCCTGCCACCTGCCTTACGGCTCCATTGGCCAAAAGGCTGAACGCAACTGATCAATGTCTCTGTAATATTATCTTTTTTGTTGCCCAGCAATATTTGAGACAAGTCTTTTCCTTCCACTGATTTGGGAATGGGTAATTGGTTTAAACCAAGCAGCGTTGGAAAAATATCGGGTGTATTTAGAAGTACGTCGCTTGTTTTGCCAATATTGCCAAATTTTGCCGGATAATGAATTAGAAACGGGACCCGGATACTTTCTTCATAAGGCTGCTGTTTATTCCACGAGCCATGAGCACCCAATAAATCGCCATGATCAGCGGAAAACAAGAGAATCGTGTTGTTCTCAATTCCGGCATCTTTTATGGCCATCCATATTTTACCAATGCAATCATCCAGCGCGGTAATGTGGGCATAATAGCCCTTTAAATCCCGTGTAACTTTTTCGCGTAACCCAACGGGTACATTGGCGTTTACCTTAATCTCCTTTTGTTCATACTTTGCCCGATATTTCTGCGGCGCTGTCTGGTAAGGGTCGTGCGGTGGCGCCAGGGAAATCAGCAGCAGAAAAGGTTTGCCGGTAGTGGATTGTCTGGTTATATAATCGCAGGCGTCTGTAGTTTCAGATATAGCATCATATCCCTCCCACAACAATTTCTTGTCAGAGTTACCTTCGTAATACATAGAGTTATTGTAGTCGTGGGTGCATTCAAGCGCCTTCCAATATTCAAAACCCTGGTGCCTGTTTTGTGGAATATAACTTTTTCTGCCATGGCCGTCAATGTGCCACTTGCCAATAAACCCTGTGTTATAATTGTTTTTTGCAAATACTTTGGCCATAGTTACACTTGCGGTATCCAGCATTACATCGTTCATAAATATACCTGTAGTAAGCGGGTATTGGCCCGTGAGTAATGATGCCCTATGCGGCGTGCAAACCGGCATGCCCGAAATGGCAATTTTCACATTCATACTTTGGCTGGCTAACCGGTCAAGATTAGGCGTTATCGCATTTTTATCGCCCGAGTAACCGGTGGCCTGCGCACGCCATTGGTCAACTATGATATAAACAATATTTGGCTTTGCAGTTTTCTTTTTGGGTTGGCAAAAACTGGTTAAATAAAAAATGGAAAGAAGGGCGGAAAAGAGAACAGTCCTTATAATGGTCATATTGAAAATGGTTTTATCTGGCAAAACTTTCTGAAAGATATTTCTTCGGCAATCGTTTGTAATTTACCCAATAACTTATTATTTGTAGAGCAAAGGTCAAAAACACAAAGTATTTGAAGATAGTTTTGTTGCCAAACCGATTTATCATCGTGCGTTTTTATTGCAGAAGATAAATTACATACATTTAAACTGTGTCAGGGGTAAGTGCCCGCCTCACCGGACGGGCAGGGCGGCTTGCAGAACATTGGGAAGATCATGAACATAGTAGTGTGCCAGGTTTTACGTAAAGAATAGAACAGATTGTTTTGTTCAGGTGCATTATGAAGAATTGAATTGGACCTCTTTAATTGCATCATGCCGGGGTCCCTGCCACTCGCAAGTCCAACAGAGGAGACCCCCAGCAGGACAAAAAGCCTGAGCAAATGCGCATCAGCGGGAAAGGCACCATTAAAATAGTGTATGATGCCGAGGGCAACAAACTGCAAAAAATCTACACGGCGGAAGGAAGCAGCATTTCAAAAACCACCACTTACATCAATCAGTTTGTGTATGAAGGAGATAATCTTCAGTATATCAATTTTGAAGAAGGTCGCATACGGGTTATAACTCCTACATCTCAAAATAATGGCTTTGATGGTTTAAGTATTTCAGGTAACCTTACCTTACCAATCCCCCCTTCGGGGGCGGGGGGGCCGGAGCTTTCGATTACTTCATTCGCGACTACCAGGAAAACGTGCGGATGATACTGACCGAAGAAAGCCACTACAGCATAGGCCAGTGTACTATGGAAACCACTCGAATAGGCAATGAAGAAACTGTGTTTGGCCCAACAGTAGGCACGAACGCTTCTAAAACAACACGTATAGACAAACCGGCTGGCTGGTCCAGTAACACCAGCGCAAGTGTAAGTAAACTTAGCAAACTAAGCGGTCGCACCATAGGCCCCAATAGCCTGCTAAAAGTAATGGCGGGAGACGTATTGAATGCAAACGCCGATTATTATTACCAGGCTGCGGTTACAAACAACACCAACAGTTTTGTGAGCGATATTGCTACTGCGCTGGTGCAGGCTATAAGCGGCATTACTGCCACAAGCACAACTGTAAAAGGAGGTGCTTCGGGTATCAATACCAATCTTGCAGCCAATGTCCCTTTCGGCAGCATTGCAGACCCTAACCGAACATCGCCGGGTACAGTGCCGCGAGCTTACCTGAACATCATGTTTTTTGATAGCCAGTCCCGTACTAAAAGTCGGGAAACGGTTCAACTTTGTGGCTGAAAACAGTACCGCAGTACGCGTATCGCAACCGGGTAGCGGAGCAGCGCCGCTGGTGCTGCCAATGAATACCAAAGCCCCCAAAAACGGGTATGTGTATATTTACCTAAGTAATGAGAATGATGATGCGGTTTATTTTGATAACCTGCAAATAGCCTTTACCCGGGGAAGAATAATAGAAGAAGACCATTACTATGCGTTCGGGTTGAAGATAGCAGGTATAAGCAGTACCAAGCTGGGCGACAACCTGTACGAAGGTTACCTGAAAAACAATAACCTTTACAACGATAAAGAGCTATTTGACGATGGCGATTTGAATTGGTATGATTACGGGTTTAGAAATTATGATGCACAGATTGGGAGGTTCCCGCAGTTGGACCCGTTGACGGATGGCTATCCGTATTATACTCCTTATCAGTATGCAGGAAATGAACCTATAGCTAATATTGATATAGATGGGTTGGAGCCTGGAACTTCTATTTTAGGAAATGGCTTAAGTGGCACTACTAAAATGTTGGGTGAGGTAGTTGTAAAGGCGGCACCAAAGGCAGCGAGTACAGCTACCCGAGTTTGGGGCGGGGTTAAAGCATTGGGTAGTCTTGTGGAAATGGCGGCTGGTGCAGTAGGTGGAATTGCAACATCCTGGACTGGAGTATGAGCGGTTTTGGGTGGAGCAGCAGTGGTTCATGGAGCTGATGGTTTTGCGGCAGGTTTACAACAGGCATGGACTGGACAGGAAACTAAAACATTTGCAGAGCAGGGAATTAGTCAGGGATTACAGGCTGCAGGTGTTTCGGAGGCGAATGCTGATCTTGCAGCTGCTTATGCAGATGGAGGTATAAGTATCGTTTTAACTGGTGGAGCAGGGGCAGCAAGGAATGGGGCTTTTGTTAAGAAACCTCCGCCTGTTAATTTTGGATTAGCTAAAGGACAAATTCAAAAATTCTCACAGGCAGCAACTAAAAACCCGAAGGCATCAAAAGTGATGTTGGGGTCATTTGAAGAAGGCAGTGCCGCTTCATATGACGTTCGTGCAGGGAAAGATTACACATATTTCAACTTAGATAACTGGAATAACGTGTTTAAGTCTGTAAACGGGAATTATGAAGAAATGTGGAAAATAAACAAGCAGTTTCTCAATCGGCAGTGGAAGGATGGGAAAGATTTCTTTTTTTCACACGACCCCAACAACCCGCTTACAGAAGGATTGAAAAGAGAAATAATCGAATTGATAAAATTAGGTGTCAGAGACTTTAAACTTGTAGGAGAAAAATTATGGAAAGCAATAAGGTAAATGATTTGTTTGAGAACAAATGGGGAATGATGCCTGAAGATGCAATAGATTTCATCAAGTCATATTTTGCGGAACAATTACAACACTTTACATTGATAGATGAGTACAATTTAATAAATGGATATTGGGGTGTTGAATACGTATTCAGAGAGATAAAAATCACTATTAAATGCGATAGAGGTTTTCTTGATAAGTGGATATTTGTAAATGGCAACAAAGTTTCATTAATTGACTTTGAGCCTTTGATGGAAAATGCAAAAATGGGGAGTGAAAAAAATATCTCCTTTACATTAAATGTACTGAAGCGGTATATAGAAAATATCTCTGTAAACAACTAACGCTTGCAAATTGCAGGTGTGGTGTGCCCCTTAGTAGTTGTTGTTTTTTTCGTACTGCCGGGGGTCTCCTTTTCAAAGGTTTTTGCCCGTGTAGGTGTTGCAGCGCTTAGCTGTCGCAGTGTCTTTGCCCGTGTAGGTGTTGCAGCCTTGCCGTTGCAGTGTCTTATGACCTGCAACTGTAGCGGGGGTAAGGAGATAAGATATAAAGAAGCCATTGGTTATAAAAAGAGCCGGTGGCTTTTGCCCCCCGCCCTAAAGGGTGCTTTTGAGTTTTTGTCCTGCCGGATTCTCCTTCAAAGATTTGCGCCCCAGCCAAGGAAACCCGGCATAAATACGCAAAATGCTAAACCCACCAAAGATTTTCCACCCCCGCCAAATTTAAATACGACTACTTTATAAAAGACCACCTGGGCAATGTGCGAATGATACTGACCGAAGAAATCCACTACAGCATAGGCCAGTGTACTATGGAAACCACGCGTATAGGCAATGAAGAACCTGTGTTTGGCCCAACAGTAGGAACGAACGCTTCTACAACAACACGTATAGAAAAACCGGTAGGCTGGACAAATAACACCAGCGCAAGTGTAAGTAAACTTAGCAAACTAAGCGGCCACACAATAGGCCCCAACAGCCTGCTGAAAGTAATGGCAGGAGACGTACTGAATGCAAGTGCCGATTATTTATTACCAGGCTGCGGTTACAAACAACACCAACTGTTTTGTGAGCGATATTGTTACTGCGCTGGTGCAGGCTATAAGCGGCAGTACTGCCACAAGCACACATGTAAAAGGAGGTGCTTCGGGTATCAATACCAATCTTGCAGCCAATGTCCCTTCCGGCAGCATTGCAGACCCTAACCGTGCATCGCCCGGAACTGTGCCACGTGCTTACCTGAACATCATGTTCTTTGATAGCCTGTCCCGTACTAAAAGTCGGGAAACGGTTTAACTTTGTGGCTGAAAACAGTACCGCAGTACGCGTATCGCAACCGGGCAGCGGAGCAGCACCCAAAAACGGTTATGCTTATATTTACCTGAGCAACGAAAATGATGACGCGGTTTATTTCGATAACCTGCAAATCGCCTTTACCCGCGGAAGAATAATAGAAGAAGACCATTATTATGCGTTCGGGTTGAAGATAGCAGGTATAAGCAGTACCAAGCTGGGCGACAACCTGTACGAAGGTTACCTGAAAAACAATAACCTTTACAACGATAAAGAGCTCTTTGACGATGGCGATTTGAACTGGTATGATTACGGGTTTAGAAATTATGATGCACAGATAGGGAGGTTTCCGCAACTTGATCCATTGACGGATTAGTATCCTTTATACGCTCCCTATCAATATGCAGGAAATGAACCGATAGCTAATGTTGATTTGGATGGGTTGGAACCTTTGTCGGTAACTGTTACAACGCATATTGGTAAAGCCACCTCTAATCTGGCCAGATCAATTACCCAGTTTTCTGCTTCGCTGGCAACCAATGCTGCTAATTTAATTTCAACAGTTGGCAATAAGGTTTCTATACAGGCAGATATTTTAAAAGGAAATGCATCTGGCAGATGGGATAATTTTACACAGGCGGTATCAGAGAAATTAGAAAACATAAAAGCTGGCGTTGAAATAGCAGCAGAGGAGGAAGGAAAATCTGTTGCAATAAAATGGATTGAAGCAGGTCTAGGTGGTGATTTGAGTGACCCGATTACGTTATTTGGAGGAGGTCGAAGTGCTGGTGTTGGATTAATAGTTAGGACGGAGAGGCAGCTACTAAAAAAAGAAATAGAAATTGCGCTTAAACTTCGTAATGGAGGCTTGGCAGGAAAGGTTCATCCTAAAACAGGGATAAAATTTGATAGTAAGGGATTTCCGGATTTTTCTAATAGTCTTTATAAAGGTGGAGTAAATGATGTAATGATAAAGCCAACTGGAAATAGACTTAACGATTTTGACGCAGCAAATAAAGCCGCAGGATATAAGTCAAAACCTAAAGGATACACGTGGCATCACCATCAATCTAGAGGTAGAATGCAATTAGTAGAAGAAAATATTCACTCCCAAACAGGACATACGGGAGGATTTTCTTTATGGTAATAAAGAAAAAAAATAGGTAGAATGACAACTTTTATACAAACAGAAACTCCGGTAACTTTATTAGAAATTGAAAAAATTGAACAATTAGTCGATTTGAAATTTCCAACAGAGTATAAAAATCATTTGCTTCAATTTAATGGAGGACAATGCTCACCAAACGTCTTTAGTTTTAGTGAAAATGGAGAAATAACCGATTCTTGTGTTGATTGGTTTTTGGCTATCTATAATGGACAATATGATAATCTTACAAAATACATTTATACTTACAAAATAGATGAAAAAAGATTGCCTAAGCAAATAGTACCGATAGCTCATGATCCAGGAGGTAATTTAATTTGTATTTCTTGCGGAAAAAAGGATTATGGTTGTATTTACTTTTGGGATCATGAGAATGAAGTAGATTACAAAATATCAAATGATAATGATTTATCAAATTTATACTTTATGGCTGGCAGCTTCAATGATTTTATTAATGGATTAAGAGAAGATTGACAACAGGGTTTTTGCAGTTTTTGCCCTTGTTGGGTGTGTCACGAATGAAGAGAATGGATAATTCTTTTCAATGTTGTATAAAAGATGGTCTCTACTTGGTAGAGACCGCATACGTTGTACAGACGAGGTATGCAAACCACCCCGCTTTGGCGGGTCAGGCTCTGAAGGTGCTGTGTTCAAAAGGCATGGTGCTGAACGTTCAGGCAAAAGGTCCCGCTAAAAGCTGGATCAGGTATGTGTAAGGAAGCTGAACGAAAGTGAACCGACCGAAGACATGTCGAAAGGACTCCTCGTTGTTAAAAGTATTGATTGACCCAGATTGATAAGAAGACTGTAGCAGTTATCTGTTTACCGGCTACAGAACAACCGGCATTAAGGCGGCAGGAGCTTTACACAACTTGTCCCGACTTTTTCGGGAGGCTTTTATACGAAACGTGAGAGGCTTACCTGTTTCGCCTTGTTGGGGTCTCCTTTTAAGAGCTTTGTGCATAAGCAAGGGACCCCGGCATGCAGCGAGGTCTCATACTACACACAGAAAGCTTTGCTATGAAGTCCCCGCTGTGACTAAGGCCCTGAAAGGCCAACGATGAAGTTATGGTTGTACAGAACCTTCGGTAGTTAGTTTGCTTTATTGTTATGGGGTTTTCGACAAATGAGGCCAGAAGCCTTAACCATCGATTTGGAGTTGAAGGCATGTATTTGGAGTGTTTTGCTAACTTCTTTTCTCCGGTGGAGGGTTTCCCTGCATTAAAATCCAGTATTTTTAGAAGGTGGCAGATGTGACAGTAAGTGCAGGATAGATTATTTCGCTTTTTGGGAAGCCTAAGAAAGAATAAGTTCCTAAAAAACAAAAACCCGGTTTCATCATCCCATGCGGGAGAGAGGATTTACCGGGTATCGCATTGCAAATATACGCCTTTAAATTTCACCCTGCTGGGGTCTCCTTTTAAGAGCTTAGTGCATAAGCAAGGGACCCGGCATGCATCGGGGTCTCATGCTACACACAAAAAGCTTTGCTATGAAGACCCCGCTGTGACTAAGGCCCTGAAAGGCCAACGATGAAGTTATGGTTGTACAGAACCTTCGGTAGTTAGTTTGCTTTATTGTTATGG
>JBBRCW010000158.1:0-15013 GCA_038204535.1 Chitinophagales bacterium
TATACCTCTTAATAAAATTCCGGCTAAGCTAATAAGATTGGCAGCCACGCTTAAAAATTAGAAAGCACATCTAACTAATGTCAAAAAAAGATAGCCACAGCGTACCCAAAGAAAGAAGCACAAAGAAAAGCCAGCGTTAAATCTTTGTGTGCTTTGTGAAAGACTCTTGTTTTTCTTTGTGGTTAATTTCTCTTTTTGGTTCTTTGCCCCTTACGCAATCTTTTGCGTGGCAAACAATACATCTTTCAGGTTGTCAACACTTGCCTGCAGCTCGTCTTTTTTTTCACGGTGCCCCAATGCCATTCTTGGTAATCCCTTTTTTTCAGCATCCTCTTCCATTTTCTTCAACAGGTTCCTACGTTCTTCCATAATGCGCAGGGCAGTCCATAAAGTTGATTCCAATATTTCAGACTGTTTAGACAATAAATCTCTTTCCGAATAAGAGTGACCAATATGGCAACGGTAACGGTTTACATTGCCACTCCCATTTTCAATATACCAAAGACCGCCGCCACAGTCAGGGCAGGCGAAAATGCTTTTCTCGCCAATTTTGCGAACATTGTCATAATCTACTACTACCCGTTCTGCAATTTCAGATTCGATTATTACATCAGGCGGCGCCGGTTTTTCTTCCCGTTCGGATTGTGTAATATCAAAAATAACTTCACCCATTTTTGCCAATGGCAGGCAATAATCAACTTCCATACTATTGAGCACGGATAAAGGCATATCAGGATATTCAGCTTCATTGGGATCTTGTACAATGCAGGTACCACCACTTCTTTTAATGGCGTCCATACCAGTAGTACCATCATCCAGCAACCCGGTTAAAACTACGCCGATGCTCCTGGTGCTATAGGCCGCCGCCGCAGACCTGAATAAAACATCAATAGAAGGCCGCCAGCGGTTTTCCTGCGGTCCGGAGCCAAGAATGATCCTGTCTTTTTTAACAAGCAAATGATAATTTGCCGAAGCAATATAAATATGATCTTTTTCAATTGCCTCATCATCTTTTGCAATGCTGCATTGCAATGATGTATGCGGTTGCAGGCGATGAACAAGAAAATCGCTAACGCTTGTTCTTGAAAGGTGCAGTACTATAAAAACTGCTGCGTCTGCTCCCGGCCTCAATTCTGCCACTAATTCAATTAAAGCATTCATGCCTCCGGCAGATGCGCCAACTACAATAACAAATTTGGGTACATTCATTCCTTATGATTTACAATTTCAATTTCAAAAATAAAAATTATAAACAGTAGCACCATAAATATCCCCGATAAAATGCACCCCGGTTTTAGATAAAATAGCCGCTGAAAAAGCAATATAGGGGATTGCCATCCATTTCATCATGAATTCTTTTGTATAAATAAGTATCATAAGGTAGTTGCCAGCAATGATATTATGTATAATAATATTTATCAGCCGCCATTTGCGAACAGATAAAAAAAATGCAAAATCCAGACCTGGCGCAATATGAATTATTCGTTTTTATCTAAAAATATTTTTCATAACCGCAGCACCGGTTAAAAACGCAGCAGCAACCGGAAGGCGCTATGGTGATAAAAGACAATAAAGAACCTTTAATCCTGCAAAAACTTAAAGATGCCCTTTAAGAAAATTTTAAAACCAAACAATCAACTGCCGACTATGCAAAATTACTTTACATCACCCAAAGGCATTGGCAAAAATCACTAAAAGCAATAGTTCATAGAAAAGGGGTGCAATAACTCCAACTCATAATAACTGCACAATGGAAAATAAATCAAACGAAGCAACACCGCAGCGACCAGAAGGTGATCGCCTGTTAAATGCTGACCTGGCAGAAATGGATCTGAACGGTTTCATTGACCAGTTACGCAATGAAACTACATGGAAAGACAGCGACCGGAATTCCCTCACTTTATTTAAAAATGATAAAATGCGCATTGTTTTGCCTGGCCTGCATAAAGGAGCAGAACTTACAACACATACGGCAATTGGTATCATTAGTGTTCAGGTTTTAGAGGGAAGAATAAATTTTATCGCTGAACATCAAACAGCCATTTTACAAAAAGGGCAAATGATAGCGCTGCACAAGAAAATACCCCACAGTGTAAAAGCGTTGGAAGAAAGTTTTTTCCTGCTTACGCTTGCTATGGGTTAGGTGTATTGAATAAGTTGCGGGTGCTGATTTTTCTTAATTAATCACTATATTTCACTGGGCGAATACCGGGGACAAGGCTTAGCTGTGAGACCCCAGCAATACAAACTAAGTGCCGCCTCATAACTTCCGATGGCTATCGGAACTCCTCGCGTAAATGGAGGAGAACTCCGCCGCCGTTGCTGTTGTCAAAAAGGGCTTTCTTAAGTAACCGCCCACGCTGCAGGGTGAAGGTGACAACACCATTCGCCGGCGCGGCTACGGGAACACCAACAAACCGCAAAAGGCAAAGTATTGTGGAGCTTACAAACTCAGGGTCATTTGAGGAAAAAACCCAACAAAAGGGTTTAATAAGTTATCACTTAAGTTATACATGATCTGTTGAAATACTTAGACCAATCAGGCACCGAAGCAGAATAGTTTGCAAAGCACGGGAACAATACATGCAGGCTTACCTGTAGCCTTTTATTGCAATTCAATCTTATCGATCATTAGTCTAAAATCTTCATTTTTTTTATTACCAATTAAAAAGCCCAATTCTTCAAAGGTCTTACCAGGGTAATTCGGATTATCCAGTTGCCGTCCTCTAAACGAAGGTGCCATTTTATTGAATGGTATTTCAATAACTTGCCAACCTGGTTGGGTTGAAAAATTAAAAATGTAAGAATAATAATCCGATGCATTTGTTTTTACCCGGAACTGGTAGTTCTTTCCATCGCTTTGTAATCGAATGATAAACTTCGAAAATTGGTCAACCTGCATTCGTTCTCTTTCATAACGAATGGATGAAAAACCACCATTGTTTTCCAGCGAGACAGCGCCATGAAATACACCGTGACCGCCGTCGCTCATTTCAAATTTTCCGTTTGATCTTCCTCCCATCACTACATCGTCTACCACCTTCCACGCGGTTAAACGGCTATTTTTACTAAAATCGAAGACGATAGTTGATTGCATCATTGTCATTAAAAATATAGTTGAAATAAGATGAGCCATAATATTCTTTTATAAAGAACAATGGCGATGGATTATTGTTCCACGATTGGCTGCTAAAAATGGTGTTCTTCAGCAACGCTTCAGGCATATGATTTTGCAATCACCCAACAACACCCAACAATTAGAGCCATCGTGCCAGGTTGTTTCGGTATGGCCTGTATGAATATGGGATAAAATAGCTAACAATTCTTACAAATGTGGGGGTTCACTGCGCATAGGGCTTTGCTACGAGACCACCTGAGGACCAAAACGAATGTGTAATGAAACTGCGAATCATCAAACCTCAAAACTGCTTTCGTTTTTTCTTTTTGTCACTTATTGTTTGTATAAAAAGTAACAAAAATATGGTCGTGAAGGATTACCTCCTCCCGATTATCGTATTGGGACCTCCATTATATCCGCCTTCGGCACATCCTTCATATCGTCGCCAATATAAAATGAGGGATGCGGCGGCTGGTTATAGCCTACATTTTGCCAGGCAATAGCCACACGGTATTGCGGGTCGTGCATTAAGGTGTACATGCGATGATCAGTGGGTATGGTAGTGCTGAATATGCGCAACTCTTTATTGTCGGTAGTTCTTTCAATCAGTTCTTCACGCCAATCGCCTAAAATATCGGCGCTCAGTGCCGGTGTCGATTTTGAACCATTGTTAGACGTACAACCCTGGGCGGTAAAAATCCGGCCCACCTTGTATTTGTCTATATGGTTGCCATCGAGTAATTGACGAGTCAGGCTTCCATCCCAATAAATTAAAAAGTTGGTCGATGGCGGGTTTGGCCCGATCAATTCACCTTTCATGTTATATAAACCTTTTGATCCGCTCCACCACATTTCGGCACCGGGATTGTCTGGGTCTATGTTTTCAGCAACACCTCTTCCCGCATCTTCATCTATGCTTCCTGTAAAAAGTATTTCGCCGGTTTTGGCGTTGAATAATGCTGCCCCCGGTCCTTTGGTATTATCTTCTATTTCGTGCACGCCAAACACTTCCATCCCCGGCCTTGAGGGATCTAGGTCGCTTACATGCAACGCGTCGCCATGCCTGAGGCCGGTAGTGTATAATCCTTTGCCATCATCATCCACCACCATCGATCCATAAATGATTTCATCCTTGCCATCGCCATCTACATCGGCCACCGATAAACTATGGTAACCCTGTCCACTAAATGGGTTCTCGCCATCATTTGAATCAAATATCCAGTGGCTGGTCAGCTTTCCATCCCTCCAATCCCAGGCAGCTAAAACCGACCGGCCATAATAACCGCGGCACATGATCACGCTGGGGCGTTTGCCATCCAGGTAAGCCACACCTGCCAAAAAACGATCAACCCTGTTGCCAGACCTGTCGTTACCGCCATTGCCACCTTTGCCGCCCCATCCGCCAATATCGCCCCGCCCTGGTATGTAATCGGTAGTTGCCATAGCAGCGCCGGTTTCGCCCTTAAATATGGTGAAGAACTCCGGGCCTTCCAATATTTTGCCCTGGCTGTTCCTATAGTCTTTTGTAGAATCGCCGATCACCTCTCCTTTGCCATCAATGGTGCCATCGGCTGTCTTCATGGCGATTTCTGCCTTGCCATCGCCATCCAGGTCGTACACCATAAACTGCGTATAGTGCGCGCCGTCCCTAATGTTTTTACCGAGGTTGATGGTCCACATCAAAGTGCCATCCAGCCGATACGCCTGAAAGATGGGTGGGTCAGTATAACCTGCCTGTGAATTATCGCGTGCCCTGCCGGTTTGATGTAATACGATCTCGTATTCACCTTCGCCATCCAGGTCGCCAACGCTGGCGTCGTTTGGCGTATAGCCTGTAATGAATTGCAGCGGCAATGAAAAGTAATCACGAACCGGGGCATTAGCGGGTAATTTAAACGCCTTGCCTTGTTCAGCTTTTTTGCCATTAATTATGGTTTTTACATACCAGGAATTAGCAGTTGAGAAGTCCGCTTTGGCATCGATAAACCAGGTGCCTTTTGTGAGCGGTGTAGTGTTTAACTTTATGCTTTTGCCGCCATTATCCCTGTATACATTAAAGGCAGTGTTATCAGGATCGGTTCCTTTTATCCGCCAGCTAATAAATACGGAATCCGGGCTCTTTCTTAATGCAATTAATCCTCTGCCCAAATTCTCCATTTGCTTTTGCGAAAAGACATTCATTGAGGAAAGTATTAACCCCAACAATATGGAAATACTAATTCCACGTTTCAGATATATCATAAACAATATTTCAACTTTTTAATTCCCTGACCTCACCCCAACTCCTCGCCAAAGGCGAGGGGCCATAAATCTTTTGTTACAGCTTCACCCCGCTTGAGTTTTTAATCTCAATGGTAGTATTATCCTTAGCTGTTACATTTACGTTTTCAAGTTGCCAGTTTTCGGCATAATTTATTTCGCCTGCAGTAGCGGCATTAATGTCAACATTGGTAAAGTTGAAATTCTTTAAAATAGATTTTTCATATCCACTGGCATTAAAGGCCTTCTTGGCATAGTTCACTTTTACATTGTTTACATAAATGTTTTTGAAGTGCGGAATACCCAGTGAGTCCGGCTCTACTTTGTGCAGCATCGTCTTCCAATGATCGGGTATGCTGTCGTAATTATATCCATCGGGCAGTGTTGAATAGCTGTATGAAGGATTCCAGTTCATGGTAAACAGAAAAGCATTACCTACGCTATCCATGGTCACATTTTCAAAATGAATATCTTCTACCACGCCGCCCCTTGTGGTTGCCGATTTTATCTGGAAACCATTACCCGTACCCATAGCGGTTACTTCGGTAGCCAACACATGCCTGATGCCGCCGGAGGTTTCACTGCCAATGGTCAGCAGGCCTCCACCTTTACGGGCAATACATTTGCGAATGACCACGTATTCGGTGGGCCGGTTTACCCGCAGCCCGTCCCAATCGCGACCGGCCTTCAAACAAAAGTCATCATCGTTACAATCTATGTCGCAGTTCTCCACCAATACCCAACTGGATGAATCGATGTCAATGCCATCGGTACTGGGGCCATGGCCGTCTTCATTATTTCTGATGGTAATACCGTCTACAGTAAGGTATTTTGAATACAACAATTGAACAGTCCAGAAGCCGGCATTGCTAAAAGTCAGATCCTTCAACGTTACGTCTTCTGACGACTGTACCAAAAAGGTGCGTACCCGCTTTGCATCGTAGTCTACTATCCAGCGCAGGCCGCGGGCCTCATAGTCTTTGCGCATTTCCCAGTATTTATCCCAACAAAATTTACCACGGGCGTTTATCTTTCCTTCGCCACCCACCTTTACTGTTCGTTGATCAATGATGTTGATGAGGGCGGCGGGCCATTTCATCTCAATACCGGCAATGCGGGTTTTGATCTCGGGATAGTCTTTAAAATCGGTACTGCCCAATATCAATACGCCCTTACCTATCTTCAGATACACATTATTTTTAACAAAGATGGCGCCCATTAAATAAGTACCCGGTTTGAATGCTACAATACCTCCGCCATTTCGTGAACAAACATCTATGGCCTGTTGAATAAACTTTGTTGCGGGAGTAACGCCATCTTTTGGTGCGCCAAAAGAATTTACATAAAACACGGTGTTTGTGTTAGGTGTTTTTCGTGCGCCAACATCCTTAGTCCACTTCATACCTGCTGGCTGCGCCAACACATTTGCGCTGAGTAAAACCAACAGCGTTATCTGAAAATATTTTTTGTATGCCTTAATGGTAAACGGATTGATCATTTTTTTCATTTTTTGGTTCGACCTGGCAAATATCCTATGCCTTCTGCAAAGTCATTCGTTTATCTTAGTATATACAGGTTCAATTTAACGTTCGCCGTGTTATCTTCTACTTACTATTGCCGGGTTTTCACTGTATTGATGAGGGCAGATAAGATGGCATCGGTAGTATGGTGCATACCGGTTGGCTGGTTATAGGCGAATGTTTTGGCATTAAATTTATCGCCAGCCATTACTTTCAAAATCACACCGGGGCCAATTTTACTTTCGGTGGTAATTCCGGTTAATTTCGACACTTTGAGGTTTCCGCCGTCTGTATCAAATCGGGGTGGTTTTGTATTTGCGGCAGTATGTATTTTGTCTCCAGGCAGGGCTACTTCAAACGACCTGTTGGCATCTTCCATTCCCGACTGGTATATGAAAGCAGGGTTTGCTTCCTCGGTAAGCACTGTTCTAATATTGCCGGGATGGTCTTTTAAAAGTAGTCGTACGCAAAACTGGCAGGCGTGGAAAATTTTCGGTCGGTTTAGGAATTTACGTTTTCGATGCCGGGGTCCCTTGGCTGGCACACATGGCTGGGTAAGGAGACCCCGGCAGGACGTAGAATGCAATCGTATCCATTATCTAAAAAAATCCTTTTTAGCGAGGGTGGTAATTGAGCATCTAACAAAAATTTCATGCTGCCTTTATTTCTGCAAACTTGTGTTTTAGATTTATCACAGCATACTGAATGCAGGCCTGAAAATCTTCTTTCTCTAAATCAGGAAATTCTATTAGTAAATCATCCACACTGTCACCTCCTGCCAGGTACTCCAACAAACCCTCAACAGTATATCTTTTGTTACGTATGGTTGGTTTACCATGTGCAATCCCGGGATTTAGGGTTATCCTGCTTAATAGTGATTTTGACATAAAAGAAATTTATAACTAAAATTACAAAATTGTAATTCATATTAACCCGAAAGGAATTCCTTAAGGCAGTGTCCGCAACAAAAAACCCGCCTGAAAAATCAGACGGGCCTTTGTAATTGTTCTTCCACCACTTTTATGCCCATGTTGGTGTCGCCGGGCTTATCGATATCTATAATTTCCACTTGATATCACCTGCACCTGCAATTATATGTCTTAATAATATTTTAATCTCCTGTTTCAAATTCTCCACGTAAATTTGTCTACCAAAATAGTAGACTAATGAATTGTACACTTTCCAAACAACTCTTTCGGGCCAACTGCCGATGTTGTAATCGCCACTAGTTAACTCCCATAAAATATCATCGTTTTCACCAATAACCATTACTCAATTCATGGATCAGGCAACCTATTCCCTAAAGCCAAACAGGCTACACCAAATTAGAAACTATCCAACCATATTAAGGCTGCTCTTATTATTCACTATTCACTATTCATTATTCACTGTTACTTCAGCCCAGGGTACCAGCCTCATTGAGATCACCGGCATGGTACTGGATCAGCAAAGCAAACAGCCCCTGGCATCGGTAAGTATTTCGGTCAAAGGCACGGCAACAGGTACTATTTCCGGCAACACAGGCGATTTTACGCTGCGTACCAAAAGCAGGTTCCCGTTAACGCTGGTATTTAGCTCTATAGGCTTCCAACAACAGGAGTTCGAAATCAAAAGCCCGGCTTCATCTCTTGCTATAGAGTTGGTTACACAAACTATTTTGGGAAAGGAGGTGGTGGTGACCGCCAGCCGTATTCCTGAAAGCATTATGAAATCGCCGGTTGCTATCGAAAAGCTCGACATCCGATCTATAAGAGAATCCCCGGCCCCTGGTTTTTACGATGCTTTGGAGGGAGTGAAAGGCGTGCAAATGACCACTTCCAGCCTCACCTTTAAGGTGCCCAATACAAGGGGTTTCAATATTCCCAACAACTTTCGTTTTTTGCAACTGGTAGATGGTGTGGATATGCAGGCTGCCACGCTGGGAGTGCCATTGGGTAATGCCATCGGCCCTACCGAACTGGATATTGCCAGCGTTGAAATTACACCGGGCGCAGCTTCGGCATTGTATGGTATGAATGCCATCAACGGCATGGCCAACCTGCTGACCAAAAGCCCCTTTTTATACCAGGGTTTGAGTGTGTACCAGAAAACAGGCATGAACCATGTTGATGGTATCGATCACGACCCGGCGATACTGACCGAAACTGCATTGCGATTTGCAAAAGCCTTTTCCAACAAGTTTGCCTTTAAAATAAATGTAGGTTATATGCAGGGCACCGACTGGCGTTCTGATACCAGGCTCGACCAAAACCCCAACAACCTGAAAAGCGCCAATCCCAATTACAGCGCCTTGAATGGTGATAACAATGCCGCTTATGATGGCTGGAACAAATATGGAGATGATGCATTGGCCGGCAGTAACGTGGTTTCCATCAACGGACTTTCATTGAACGGACAGCCCAATCAAACCCTGCGGGTGGCCCGCACAGGTTATTGGGAAAAAGATATCGTAAATCCTGCCGTCAATAATTTAAAAGCAGACCTGGCCCTTCATTACCGGCTGAACGATCAAACAGAATTATCGTACACGTATCGTGTTGGCAAAATGGATGGGGTGTTTCAGCGCGGTAACAAAATACAACTGGATAATGTGCTGGTGCAAAATCACCAGTTGTTATTAAAGGGGGCTAACTATTCCATTCGCAGTTATATATCAACAGAAAATACCGGCAACTCTTATAATGTAAAGCCATTGGCCGACAATTTGGATTTGGCCAGCGGCGGAAGCAATAATTTATGGGCGGCTAAATTTAAAACGGCCCTTATTGACCAGCTTAATAAAGGCGCCGACCTTGCTGCCGCCACCAAAGCGGCCAGAACAGCAGCCGATGATGGCAGGGCAGAACCCGGTTCCGCTGCCTTCATCGATCTAAAGAACACCATCACTAAAATAAATAATTGGGATATACAATCTGCAGCCACTCCCGATGCCCCATTGACCGGCGGCGCTGCCTTATTACAAAAGAGCAGGATGTATCATACCGAGGCGCAGGTGGATCTCTCAAAAACAGTGAAAGTGGTCAATTTGCTGGCAGGCGGAGATGTACGGGTTTACGAGATTATACCCGACGGCAACAATTTTGTAGATTTTAACCGTTCTATCGACGAACGCAATAAACCCTTGCCCGATGGCAGTTTTGGCAAAAATGTACTGTATAAAAAAGTTGGTGGTTTTGCCCAGGTTTCCAAAACCTTTTTTGATAAAAAACTGAAAGTGGTGGGTTCTGTACGCGGCGATTATAATCCTGAATTTGATCCTAAGTTTACCCCACGCCTGGCGGCCGTTTATACTTACAAAAGGAACCACAATTTTCGGTTAACCTTTCAGCAGGGATATCGTTACCCATCGTTGTTTGAGGCATTGTCGTATGTAAACAACGGCCGTGTAAAACGGGTGGGCAGCCTGTCGTTTATAAATAAGGGGCTGGGCTACCTGGATAATAGCTATACCCAGGCTTCGGTGGTTAATTTTAATGCGGCGGTAAGTGCGTTAGGTAATACAGATGGCGCTGCACTTGAAAACAGGCAGTTGCTGCAAGTTGCTAATCTGCCAAAAGCCCGCCCCGAACAAATTACCAGCTTTGAGGCCGGCTATAAAAGCGTGCTGTTTAAAAATCATTTGGTAATTGACATAGATGCTTACAGCAACACGTATAACGGCTTTTTAGGCCAGGTGCAGGTGTATGTGCCTAAAGGCGAAATAGTGGGCAGCAATGCTGCCGTATTGGCGATGCTGGACCGTAACCGCGATGCTGCAATTGCAACGGCAACATCAGCCGCAGGCAAGGGACAGGAGCGTTACCGCGTGTACACGAATGCAAAAAATAATTACCACAATTTTGGTTCATCGCTGGGGGTCACTTACAGCTTCATTAAAAAGTACACGGTTAGAGGAAACATTAGTTTCAACAAAATGAAAGCCAACGAAACCAACGATGTATTTGTAACCGGTTTTAATACACCTGAGTGGACCACCAATATTTCGTTTGGTAATCGCGGGATAGTAAGGAATATTGGCTTTAACATAGCCTGGAAATGGCAAGACGCGTTTTTATGGGAAAGCCCCCTGGCAACAGGCCGCATTGCAGTCTATAGCACCTTCGATGCACAGGTTAGTTATAAATTACCCAAAGCAAATAGCACCATCAAAGCCGGTGGCGCCAATATTTTAAACAAACGTTACCTGCAATATGCAGGCGGCCCAACTATTGGCGGTTTGTATTACCTGGCCATTACAGTTGAAGGGTTGCTGGATAAATAAATGGCTGAAAAACAATTGAAACAGAAATCATCGGGCTAAATTGGGGGTATAAAGAAGCGGTATATTAACAGGGATATGCCAGCCGGATATAATATCTTTGGCGCTTTTACAAAAGGATTATATTATAATTATGAAGAAAAATATTTCGAAGAAAACTATATTGGATTCCTGTTTTCAAAAACAGGAAGAATTGATCCAAAGTTTTGATAGCCGGGTTACAGAAATGAGGGCGGACGTGTATGGCCAAAATCAAACAGCCAGCCAAAGCGAAAATCGTACGGCGGGCAAAATTGAAGTATTAAGCACGCTGGAAAGCGAACTGGGATTTGCCCAAATGGAAATGGGTACATTAAAGTCTATTAATCCTGAATTTGAGAACACCGTAGTGGAGCCAGGAGCTGTGGTGGTAACGGATAAACTTATTTTTTTTATAGCGGTTTCCAGCGAAAAGCTGCAAATAGACGACGAAGTGGTGTATGGTATCTCTGACAGAGCGCCAATCTATTCGGGAATGCAAGGTCTTAAAAAGGGCGATAAGTTTGAATTCAATGGCACCCCCTATACTATTGAGAATGTATATTAGGCCAACCTTTTATTAAGAAATAATAACATTGTAATTTTATCAGCATAGCCACCTTTTGGGTGGCTTTGCTGTTTTTGTGCAACTATATTCATACGGGCTGTCGCTGCTCATTTGAATCTCCCTTTCCATATTTCAAGTCTATAAAAACAGATATGTAGAGTGGTAAATGACTGTCCGTTATTTGGAAAAACATTTATGAGCCAAACAATATTACTGTTATGAAGCTTTCGTTGCAGCCTGCCCCGCCATTTATGCGGGGTCGCACACTTTTACAATTTGATCATTATTCAGCACAGGGCAGCTTGTATTATCAAATCCAAACAACATCAATTCCACATAACGGATAGTCATAGAGTGGTAATCTATGAAGGATGCCATATTGTATGGTGTTTTGTGTTACTTCGCAGTATAATCATTGTATTATAACCATGCGAAAACTCATTACCATTATCGGTTGCCTGTACTTAGTCAGTTGTTCTTCTACCCAACGTGGTGCAAAAACAAATCAAGCTTCGGCCCGGGAAGGCGTCAAAATCTCCAATCCCTTTTCAGTAATGCCCTTTAATCGTATGATCTCGTCTGCGGGCAAGGTGGTAACCTTTGGTGACCCTAACCTTGAAAACCATGCATTGGATGTTGCAGTAATGCCCGGTAAAAAGTCGCTGGTGGTGGAAGATCGTTATGGGATTGTGATCATGGATGCAGTTACCGGCATGGTTAAAAACCGCTGGGCGTTCGATGACAGCCTGCCCTATCGGAATGTAAAAAGCACTTACTCGGGCATCAGCGCTTTTGAATGGAACCAAACCACTTACCTGGTGTGGGGAGCGTCGGACACCCGGCCAAATAATTCGCATGTGATGATCGCCGAATGTAAGGCCGATACAGTGGCACAGGTAGCTTCCATTAAAATAGAAACGGAACGGCCCGCCACCAATGCGCTGCCTAACCAGGTTGCCGTGACAATAGAAAACGGGGAGCCTTTTTTATACGCCACTTTAAACGGAAATAACAAACTGGTAAAAATTCGTTTTGCCGACCGGCAAACAGTTTGGACTGCACCCACGGGTGTTGCTCCATTTGGGGTGTGCATCGTTGGCCAAAAGGCATTTGTCACCAATTGGGCGGGCCCGCTGGTAACCGATGAAACCCGCGAAAATGCTGGAACCCCCTGGGGAAGCGCCTATACCAATCCGCAAACCGGCGCTACTGCCGAAGGAAGTTTATCAATTATAAATATTAGCAACGGAAAGCTGGAAAAGGAACTGCAATTGGGGCTTCACCCCAATGCAATTGTCAGCAGCCCCGACCAGCGTTTTTTATATATAGCCAATGGCAACAGCGATTTTATAAACGTAGTTGATGCAGAAAAAGAACAAGTGCTGGATTCAATACCGGTCGGTCTTTTTTCAACTGGTTATGATTATTTTGGCAGCAGTCCAAATGGCTTGTCGGTAAGCGATAATGGCAGTACTTTATACGTATCCAATGGCCTGGATAATGCGGTTGCGGTGGTTTCGCTTAACAAATACGGAACAGCCAAAACCATGGCTCAACCCGCTGTTGCCGGTTATATACCCACCGAAGCATATCCATCGGGCCTGGCCCTGATAAACAACAAAATATTTGTAGCTAATCTTGAGGCAACCGGAGCAAGGGTATTATCGCAGCCGGGCAGAGGCGATAATGCAAATGATGATGCAACAAAGGCTTACACTATTCATAAACAACTGGCTTCGGTAAGCATCATCGCATTTCCTAATGCAACCCAACTAAATAAATATACCGAAAGGGTAAAAGAACTGAACCTGGCCTATCGGTTAAATGTAACCAACCAGCCGCCCCGTCCGGGTGTTATTGCCCGGCCATTGCCCGAGCGAATAGGGGAGCCCTCGGTTTTTAAACACGTGGTTTATATTATAAAAGAAAATAAAACATACGACCAGGTTTTGGGTGATATGCCCGGCGGTAACGGCGACAAAAAATTATGTGTATTCGGCGAAGAAATCACGCCCAACCAGCACGAACTGGCCCGTAATTTTTCGTTGATGGACAATTATTATGCTTCGGGCAAATCGTCGGCCGAAGGCCACCAATGGACCGATGCCGCAATGGTGTCGGATTATGTTGAAAAAAATGTAAGAGCCTGGTTTCGCAGTTATCCGCACCGCCAGACAGACGCGTTGGTTTATAACAAGAGTGGATTTATCTGGAACAATGCGCTCGATCATGGCAAGTCGGTTCGTATTTATGGTGAAGCCTGCACCACCGAATATGATAGAAAAATGAACTGGTTCGACTTTTATAACCAGCTTCAGAAAAATGAAACGGTGCAACTCACCAACACCTCAACCATTGCACGCATCCGGCCTATATTGTCACCAGCCTTTCCCGATTGTGATAATTACGTTTTTCCTGACCAGTTAAGGGCCAATGTTTTTATTGACGAATTAAAAAAGTTTGAAGCTTTGCCGGGCGACCAGTTACCGAACTTGCTGGTTATTGCGTTGCCAAATGATCATACCGCGGGTACCTCACCAAATTTTCCTACCCCAAGGGCAATGGTGGCCGATAACGACCTGGCGCTGGGCCGTATTATTGAAGCCATTACACATAGCCGGTTTTGGGATTCGACTGTAGTGTTTGTAACGCAGGATGATTCGCAAAGCGGATGGGACCATGTTTCGTCGTACCGCACAACGGGACAGGTTATCAGCCCATATTCCAACCTAAAGAAAACCATCAGCACCAACTACAACCAAACGTCCATGGTCCGCACCATTGAGCAAATATTGGGCATTCCGCCTATGAACATTATTGATGCGACCGCTTTGCCTATGTTTGATTTTTTTGGTGACACCCGGTCCGATTATAAGTTTAAAGCTGTCCCCAACCGAATCCCTTTAAATGAAGCCAATAAAAAGTTGAGCCAATTAAAAGGCAAAGCTTTGTATTATGCAAAACAATCTATGAACGAAGTGTTTAACGAGCTGGATGGCGGAGAGGATGATAAAATGAACCAGATCATTTGGTTTAGCATGAAGGGCCTGGAGCCCTATCCTTCCTTAAAAAAATAGGAGGAGGCATTTTGTTCGCGTTATTATTACCCCGTTGCATTAGCACGGGGTATGGTTGGCGCAGTGCAACCAAATTGTTGCCACATCGATAATCCACGAATTCCAGGTGAAGCGCACCTGAATATTTGTAGAACATTATCAGCGCAGGGGTTAATAATGTGCAACGCACCCAAATATTTGTAGAACATCATCAAC
>JBBRCW010000159.1:0-14906 GCA_038204535.1 Chitinophagales bacterium
CAGCGTTACTGGTAAGGCGGCAACGGTATCGGTTGCAATCACTTCTTTTTCATGGGTGGATGACCGGCAGCTTTGCAGCGCCAAAAGCAACATCAAGCCGCCCAAACAAATGACCGGTAAAGCGCCCTTACACATGATGCCTATAAGCTGACTTATGCTTTGAAAGGGTGCAGCGCCCATCTGTATGGCTGCCGGGCAGGCCCGGCAACACTGATCAATAGTGATATTTCGGCCTGGCAAAAAACCATCGCAATCATTGTTGTTACTTAATCGTTTTAAAATATATTGGAGCATAGTCAAAAAATCTTATTCATTATTTTGAAAGTTGCTGATTTGCGCCAGCCGGCTGATCGTATAACGATGCAATAAAGTGTTTGCTTTCGGGGTCTTCGGGATCGAGCGAAACAGATTGTATGCTCGTATTTTTTTGCACCCAGGTAAACACCAAAGGTAAAATAAGTAAGGCCGCAAACGTAGAGGCTACCAGTCCACCAATGACCGCCCTCCCTAATGGAGCTGCCTGGTCTCCTGCCTCGCCTATGCCCAGCGCCATGGGCAACATACCCATTACCATCGCCACACTGGTCATTAAAACAGGCCGCAGCCGTACTGAGGCAGATTCTTTTGCCGACAGCATTGCATTGCCATTTTTCAGCCGCAGTTCTTCGGCATTGGTAATCAGCAGCACCGAGTTCGAAATGGACACACCCACCGACATGATCATACCCATGTAAGACTGAAGGTTTAAGGTGGAACCGGTTAACAGCAGCAATGCCAGCGAACCGCCCAATACTGCCGGCACGGTACATAATACCACCAGTGCCACTTTAAAGGACTGAAAATTAGCGGCGAGCATCAAAAATATCACCACGATCGCTACCAAAAGGCCCGACTGAAGACTGTCTAATGTTTCGGTCAATACCTGCACCAGCCCCCTGGTTTCAATGTTTAAACCGCGCGGCAGTTCGCCAATGGAAGCAATCGCCTTGTCCACATCTTTAATAGCGGTGCCCAGGTCTTGCTTATATAAATTAGCGGTTACCGACAGAACGGGGATGCTGCCAATGTTATCGTTCTGGCCATAAATGGTGTCGTATTTCAGGGTAGCCACATCGCCCAGAACGGGCCGCGATGCATTGGGCATTACAGGTATTTCGGCTAAATCGTTTATACTGGTCAATGCGTTTTGAGGCACTTGTACCTGCACAATATAACTTTGCGAAATCTTAGGATCGATCCACACGCTTTTATCGGTAAACCTGCTGGAGGAGGTTGCTGCTACAAGCGACCTTGAAATTTCGGAAATATTTGTGCCCAACTGTGCAGCCCGAACACGGTCTATGTTGATGGATATGGCGGGCAAATGAATGGCTGATCCCAGCTTTACATCGCGCAGATATGGTATCTGCTTCAATTTTTCAATCACCCTGGCAGCAAAAACTTCATTCTGCTTTTTGTTTTTGCTGATCACCTTTACTTCGATTGGTGTTGGCGAACCCTGGCTTAAAATCTTATCGGTTAGTTCAATCGGCTCAAACGACAAAGCCACATTGGGCAAGGCAGTTTTCATCTTTTGCCTGAAACGGTCTTTCAAATCATCCATATCCACTTCGAAGTCCGGCTTAAGGGCAACCTGGAGCAGCGCATCCTGCGTACCCGCCATAAACAGGTAGATGGGATTGGTACTGAACTGCGATCCGTGCAGCCCTATCATGGCGCTGGAAGTGCCGACATTCTCTCTTCCCACAATTTCATACAATACATCCAATGTCTTCAACACATCCAGTTCGGTTTTCTCAATGCGCGTTCCATCTTTATCGCTGATGCGTACCTGGAACTGACCCGCATTCGATTTTGGCAGCACATCCCTGCCGATAACATTCAGCAGCAAGCCCGCCGCCAAAAGCGTACTAAGCACATAAAAAATTATGATCGGCTTTTTACGGGGCAGCATCCATTCTATCAGCTTATTGAAACGTATTCTGAACCGATCGAAGCGAGACAACTTCTGGCTGCCATGCTGAGATGGCAATTCGCGCTGCTGCCACGTATTCTCTTCCGATTCAATGGTTATTCCTGAAGCGATAAAAACGGCATCGTCGCGATTTTTTGCTTTCTTAAACATCTTGCGCAAACTGCGGCCTGGCTTAGCCAACCCATGTTCCTTCATTAACCAGTTGGCCATTATGGGAACAAAGGTTTGCGATAACAGGTACGAAGTGATCATGCTAAAACTAATGGCCAGCGCCAGCGGCAAAAACAATGAGCCGGGAATACCACCCATGGTAAAAGCCGGGGCAAACACAGCCAGAATACAAAGCAAAATGAGCAGCTTGCTAAAGGCAATTTCTTTACAGGCATCCCAGATGGCCAGGGCCTTTGGCTTGCCCAGACCCAGGTGCTGGTGAATATTTTCGATGGTTACCGTGCTTTCATCCACCAAAATACCAATGGCCAATGCCAGGCCGCTGAGTGTCATAATATTGATGGTTTGTCCAAACAATTTTAAAAACAACACCCCCGAAATAATACAGGTAGGTATGGTTAGAATAACGATCACTGCTCCCCGTGCATCGCCCAAAAACAACAGTACCATTAAACCGGTAAGAATGGCGCCAATAATCCCTTCTGTTAACAGGCTTTTTACCGAGTTGATAACATAAACTGACTGATCGAACTCGTACTTCAGTTTTACATCAGGTGGCAACAACGATTCAAACCTGGGGATGGCTTTCTTCAGGGCTTTTACCACCTCCCACGTAGAAGCAGATGACGATTTTGTGATGGGCAGGTAAACCGACCGGCGTCCATTAACAAGCACATAGCCGGTAGTAACATCGGCGCCGTCTTCAACAGTAGCTACATCTTTTAAATACAGGTTTTGCACTCCGCCGGTAAAAAGCGGTATATTCTCAAAATCCTTTACATTTTTTATAGTGGTATTGTTGGGGGTAAAATAATTAATATCGCCAATGCGCACCGAACCGGCAGGACTGGTTAAATTGTTAACCCGAAGCGCGGCCACCAATTGATCGGGCGACATATTATGAGACCGCAATAGGTCGGGATCGGCTTTAATAACAATGGTTCGCGAATTACCCCCAAACGGCGCCGGCGAAACAAGGCCTGGTATTGAACTGAAACCCGAGCGAATGTACACGTTAGCGAGGTCCTGCAGCTCATTGTTCGTTTTGATAGGACTGCTTAATACCAATTGTCCTACAGGTAAGGTAGATGCATCAAACCGAATGATAAAAGGTGGCGTAGTGCCTGGCGGAAAAACGGTCTGGGCCCGGTTGCTAAATGCAGTTACTTCGGCTGCGGCCTGTGCCATGTTGGTGCCTTCGTAAAAGGTCAGTTTCATTAAAGTAAGCGACTGAATGTTTTTTGTTTCAATACTTTTTACGCCGCTCACATACAGCATCAGGTTCACATAGTTCTTGCCAAAATAAGCTTCCATCTGGTCGGGGGTAAGCCCGCCGTAAGGATGCGAGATATAAATAACCGGCAAATCGATATTGGGAAAAATATCGATCTTGATAGTGGTAACCGCATTGATTCCAAAGAAAAACAAACCGGCTACCAGCACCAGTATAGAAATCGGTTTTCGTAATGCAAAACGTATTAGGTTCATTTATGATGCAGGATGACTGATTTATAAAGCCCCCTAAATCTCCCGAAGGGGGAGTTTGGAAAGCAGTTGAAAATGTGTGCTCGTTTTTCTATGCGCTCGTTTTTCCCATCGTTTCAACAATCTCTCGTTTCTCTGGAACAAAGGGACCTTACTGGCAACCGTCATCCTGAACTCGTCTCAGGATCTCCTGGATAATTGCCAGTCGAAAATCCAGGGGATGCTGAAATAAATTCAGCATGACGAACACCTGAACCAAAGACCGTCATCCTGAGCTCGTCTCAGGATCCCCTGGATAATTGTCAGTCGAAAATCCAGGGGATGCTGAATAAATTCAGCATGTCGAACACCTGAACCGCAGACCGTCATCCTGAGCTCGTCTCAGGATCTCCTGGAAAATTGCCAGTCGAAATGCAGGGGATGCTGAAATAAATTCAGCATGACGAACACCTGAGCCGTTGACTGTCATCCTAAGCTCGTCTCAGGATCCCCTGGATAATTGCCAGTCCAAATCCAGGGGATGCTGAAATAAATTCTGCATGACGAGAAGCTGAACAGCAGACCGCCATCCTGCGCTCGTCTCAGGATCTCTTAGATAATCGCCAGTCGAAATCCAGGGGATGCTGAAATAAATTCAGCATGACGTGCGACCGAACCGCAGCCCGTCATCCTGAGCTCGTCTCAGGATACCCTGGATAATTGCCGGACGAGATACAGGGGATGCTGAAATAAATTCAGCATGACGAGCACACGAACCGCAGACTGTCATCCTGCGGTCGTCTCAGGATTCCCTGGATAATTGCCGGACGAGATCCAGGGGATGCTGAAATAAATTCAGCATGACGGGCACCCGAACCGCAGACCGACATCCTAAGTTCGTCTCAGGATCTTCTGGATAATTGCCAGTCGAAATGCAGAGGATGCTAACCACATCGGGATCACAGTTCAATTCATAGATCAATGGCCCGTCGCCGGGTACAAACTGCCTGAACAGCAACCTTTCTGATTTGAAAACAGCCTCCATTTTATTTTTATAAAAAGAGATTTTTGACCAGTTCAATTACCTTGTTTAGGTTAGACGCATCTTGCCCGCCAGCGGTAGCCAGCAATTTTTGCCCACCTCCGCCGCCTTTAATTAAAGGCGCTACCTGCTGTTTGATGATGCCGGCTGCATCCAGTTTTTTTGCTGCTGCCAAAGCCTCATCCAGCATAACCGCCACCGATGCCAGTCTATCAATGTTTGCCACCAAAACCACCACAAAATTTTTAAGGTGAGGCTTTAGATCGGTACAAAGCTTACGCAGCGAATCGGCATTGTTTACCTCGATCGTTTGACCGATAAAGTCGATATCGCCCAATTTTTCAACCTTTAGCAGCAAGGCATCCTTTGTAATCACTAACTGCCGTGCTTCAAGGCTTTCCAGTTTCTTTTTTAACTGGCTGTTGTCTGACTGTAGGTTCTCTATGGCTTTTTGTAAGTCTTTAGGATTCTTGAGAGCCGCCTTTATTTGGTGCATCTGGTTAAAGTTATCGGAAACAAAATTTTGAGCCATAACGCCAGCCACCGCTTCTATGCGGCGAACACCGGCGGCCACTGCTGTTTCGTGCTTGATTTTAAAGAAGCCCAAATGGCCGGTGGTGATTACATGCGTGCCGCCACACAGCTCAACCGAAAATTCGGGATCGATAATAACAACCCGCACGATGTCGCTATATTTTTCGCCAAACAAAGCCATAGCGCCCAATGCCAGGGCATCTTCCTTTTTCATTTCTTTAATGATCACCGGAATATTGGCCCTGATGTTTTCGTTGACAATGGCTTCTATTTTTTCAATTTCTTCAGCGGTTACCTTGCTAAAATGAGAAAAGTCAAAACGCAGGTGCTCACTGTTTACCAGGCTTCCCTTTTGCGCAACATGATTGCCTAAAACCGACCGCAAAGCGGCATGTAACAGGTGGGTGGCCGTATGGTGCGCCTGAATATTTAACCGCAGGTTTCTATCTACCCGGGCAAGCACTTCGGTATTGATTGCTGCAGGTAACTTATCGGTAAAATGAACGATGAGGTTGTTTTCTTTTTTGGTATCATATACCTGTACCTCTTCGCCTGTAAAAAAAAGCGAGCCTTTATCCCCCGTTTGTCCGCCGCTTTCGGCATAAAAAGGCGTAGCCTCCAAAACCAATTGGTAGCTTTCTTTGCCTTTGGCGGTCACCTTCCTGTATTTGACCACTTTGCTCTTTACCTCAAGGCTGTCGTAACCCAAAAATTCGCTGAGCGAATAATCGTCTAATACCACCCAATCTTCGGTATCCAAAGCAGTAGCTGCACGGCTACGGTCTTTTTGCTGTTTCATTTCCGCTTCAAACTCCTGTTCGTTTACTGCAAGCTCATTTTCGGCGGCAATCAGGCGGGTAAGGTCTATTGGAAAGCCATACGTATCAAACAATTCGAAAGCTGCTTTGCCATTGATGATGCTGCTTTTCGTCGCATTGGTCGTTCTTACTATTTCATCAATCTTCTTCAGCCCTTTTTCAAGGGTACGTAAGAATGCTTCTTCTTCATCTTTCACTACCCTCGAAACAAAATCGAGCTGGTGTTGCAATTCGGGAAAAACGTTTTCAAATTGTTTTGCCAATACGGGCAAAAGCTGGTGTATCAACGGCTGGTGATAGTTTAAATAGGAATAGTAGTAACGTACCGCCCGGCGCAATATTCGCCTGATCACATATCCGGCACCTGTATTGGATGGTAATTGCCCATCCGCAATGGTAAAGGCGATGGCTCTTATATGGTCGGCGATCACCCTGAAGGCAACTGCCTTTTTATCGTCGCCGAAATCATATTTTTCGCCGGTAATGCTTTCAGCAGCGGCAATAGTTCCTGTAAAAAGGTCGGTATCGTAATTGCTTTTTTTGTTTTGGATAGCTCGTACTAACCGTTCAAACCCCATCCCCGTATCTACATGCCTGGCAGGCAATGGCTCAAGGTTTCCATTTTTTAAACGGTTAAATTGGATAAATACCAGGTTCCAGATTTCAATAACCTGCGGGTCGTCGTTATTAACGAGCGCTTTGCCATCGGTCTTTTTTCTTTCATCCGCGACGCGGCAATCAAAATGAATTTCTGTACAGGGGCCGCATGGTCCCGTATCGCCCATTTCCCAAAAATTATCCTTTTTGTTTCCTAACAATATCCGGTCTTCCGCTATCCATTTTTTCCATTCATTCAATGCTTCATTATCTTTCTCCAACCCCTCTTTTACATCACCTTCAAAAATGGTAACATATAAGCGGTCTTTGTCCAGGTTATATATTTTCGTTAGCAGTTCCCACGCCCAGGCGATCGCCTCGGTTTTAAAATAATCGCCAAAACTCCAGTTGCCCAGCATTTCAAACATGGTATGGTGATAGGTATCAACGCCCACCTCTTCCAGGTCGTTGTGTTTACCACTAACCCGCAGGCACTTTTGCGTATCGGTTACCCGGGTATTCGCCGGGTGCTTATTTCCTAAGAAATAGTCTTTAAACTGGTTCATGCCGGCATTGGTAAACAGCAGGGTGGGGTCGTTCTTTACCACAATGCTGGCGGATGGTACAACAGTATGTTTTTTAGCTGCAAAAAAGTCTAAAAACTGTTTTCTTATTTCATCGCTTGTCATCATATTTTCTAAATTGATTAACCCGTGCAAAAAGGTTTCAAAAAAATTATATTTATACCCCTGTTTACCGGGCGGCAAAGGTAGTAAACGAGTGGATTGAAATGTGCGCAATGATAATTGGGAAATGTTTACGGAAAGATGGATTAAAGATTATATACTGCCTGGTGTTATTTGGCTTTCTATTGCTGTTTGGGATGAGCGTTTTTTATGGAAGATCATAATAAAAGTAAATGTGAAAATTGCAGCAATGGGTATGGTCATCTAAAGTATTTGGGTTTACTTGCGACGTTCTGAAAGGAAGCTGGAATTTTAATGAATTAATACATTGATTGTCAATATTTTTGTAATTGTTAACGATTGATTTGACCATTATGGCCCGGCAATTTAAATGCAACACCAGCATTTTGTTGCCTGTTGGGGCAAGTGTATAATGTTTTGAAGAAGATAAAATATTTCTATAACACCCATAGCCTCCGTTACGAAAAACTAGAGGTTCCCCTTAGAGTAAAACTTTTAAGGGTATTTGCTTTTTTAGCCACTGCGCTGGTAACAGCTGCTTTAATTGTGTGGATAGGGTTCAGGTATATAGGATCGCCCAATGAGCGTATTTTAAAGGACCAGTTAGATGATTACCGCGAAGGTTTTGAGCTAATGGATCGCCAGATACAGCAGTTGCAGCAGCAAATGGGAGAACTGGAGACCAGGGACAATAAAGTGTACAGGGCTATTTTTGAAGCCAACCCTATACCCGATAGCGCCCGTGCCAAAGACCTGGCAAAAAAGGCTGAAATTTCGCTGGTGCAGCGGCTAAGTAATGATGCCCTTGTAGGCGGAATGATGGCGCAGCTAAATACGCTTTCAGCCAGGGCTGCATATCAATCAAAGAGCTATAGCGAGATAGACGAGATGATAAAAAACAAGGAAAAGTTATTGGCAGCCATTCCGGCAATACAACCGGTAAGTAATAAAGATCTAAGAAAAATAGCTTCTGGTTTTGGCAGCCGTATTGATCCGGTTTATAAAGTCAGCAAGTTTCATGCGGGTCTTGATTTTACCGCACAGCAGGGCACCCCTATTTACGCAACTGCCGATGGCCGTGTTAAGGAAGCCAATTTTGACGATGGCGGTTATGGAAACCACGTTGTTATTAATCATGGATTTGGATACGAAACGCTATACGGCCACATGGTTCGTATAAAGGCCAGAGTGGGGCATTTAGTTAAACGCGGCGAGGTAATTGGCTGGGTGGGTAATACCGGTAAAAGCACCGGGCCGCATTGCCATTACGAGGTGCATAAAAATGGCACGCCGGTTGACCCTGTGTATTTTTTCTACAACGATCTTACGCCTGAGCAATTTGACCGCATGTTGAAACTGGCCAAGGCAAGCAATCAAAGTTTCGACTAACGGGGCTGTATCTACATGTTATCCACTTTCGTTTTGTGCGGATGGGTTTACCTTATTCATTTCTTATTTTTACAGTATGATGCAGTTGGATCTTTTTGGGGCACCAGCTTTACTCCCGACTACGGAGGAAAATACGGTGTTGAAAAAAAGGACAGAGGCCGCGATAGAAAAAGTAACCAACGAAGAAGAAATGATTGAATTGTATAATAATCAAGACTCACCTGGGACGGAGAGCGATCAGCATCCAAATAATCCGGCGATTAAGATGTACCCTGACGAACTGCCGTCAGATAATAATCCTGCATTGCCCGAAGAAATAAAAAGAACCGGCAGAGTGGTATTCGAAGACAATAAGATAAGCGTTAAACTAAAAACCAAATCGTCTTTAAGCCAAAATAAAAATTCGGGCGATGCGCCGGGTCAAGATGCCCAAGGCCCCAATGGAGAAAAAATGCCGGTTAAAATTCAGCCTAAACCTTCGGTGGTAACAAAGCAACAGGTAACCGAATACAGCATTGCTTTAAATGCAAAATTGTTTTCGGTAAAGAACAGTATTAAGGAAGGGCTTTTATTGGATCCGGCAGAAAAAAAGAAGAAAGAACGCCAAAATAACATTCCTCAAAAGCGCGGCCGAAAATCGCTTAAAGAAATTAATGATGAAGCGGATTTGGTGAATGTACCGGATGACGAAGCGCTTTTTACAAAGCAATATTATTCAATAAGCGAAGTGGCAGGTTGGTTTAATGTAAACACATCGCTGCTGCGGTTTTGGGAAAATGAATTTGATATTTTAAAGCCTCGCAAAAACCGCAAAGGCGACCGGATGTTTCGCCCCGAAGATGTAAAAAACCTGCAGTTGATTTACCAGTTGCTGCGCGAAAGAAAATATTCGATTGAAGGCGCAAAAGAATTCTTAAAAACCAATAAAAGTAAGGCAGAAACCCAGCTTCAGCTAACCACCACTTTGCAAAAATTTAAGAGCTTTCTTTTAGATCTGAAAGCTAATTTGCAGTAATGACCCGGAAAAATTACTGCAGACCAAGAGGAAAGCAGCATTTTCTTATAAATGTGCCTCCTTTTAGTTAGAGTGAAGAATGGTCTAAATGAGGATGGTGAAAGAAAGGGGGATATACCAGCATTTGGCAGTTAATTGAGCGATGCATATTACGCGGCATTATCAAAGAAATATAAACGTTGCTTATGGATTTAAAATTTACCTATAGCATATTGCTGGCAGCCTTTAGTATAATGGGTAGCTGTAATAATACTGTTCCTGCAACCGAAAAAACTGAACAGGCGGTCGCTATAACACCAGCAGCAGACACCGCCGTGCCAAAAACGGGCGAATACAATCCCGAAGATGACCCCACATTGGTTAAACAGGAAAAAGTGGTTATCAAACCGGAAGAACTGCCCATTAGCAGGGTAGGAGAGTTGGTTTTAAAAGACAGTATAAAGGTGTACGACAACGAGGTGATCACCTTTATGTTATTCGATAGCCTGTTATCACCAAAAAAGAAAAGCCGCGATTTTTATTTTAAGGTCTTTAATAAAATGATGGACCGCAGCGGGGGAAAAATGGGCGATGCAATAGGAGATTACGCATTGACCTATGTAGAGAGTTACCCTAGAGAATTTTTAGCAAACAGTAAAAATTTTACACAAGACAGAATGGATACCTGGGCCAGTAATATCGGTATTGAATTGTTTTTGTTGCCAGGTAATAAAAAGGAGGCCTATGAAAAATCTATCCGCACTTTCACCAATAATTGTAAAAACTGCGATACGGCAGATTTAGCCCGCCTAAATACCTTTAATAAATTGGTCTTGCAAACAATAGAACAAAATCTAAAAGGCCGCGAGCTTGAATAGATTAATTGAACCGTTGACAGACCTGGTTGGTTATCCAGCATTTTCAAACGCATAATCTAACTTTTTTGACAAGTGCCATTAAAATCGGGAAACAAGAGATACCAGGCTGCTCTGATCGCTATAAGTATGCTGAAGCCCTATCAGGCAAATGAAAGTATATCAACAGTCACAAATAAACGACTTAGAGAAGATCATCGTCCTTTTTAAACAGACCAATTCCTGAATGTTTACGGCGTTTCAAAAATTTCTATTTCTCCTTTCTTCGTTAGAATGTACAGCAGGTTTCCAGTAAATCGGGAAAACATAAAATCATCCGCAGCGTTATTCAAATTAAAATAATAGGTCTGAAAAGTGAGGGGTTTGTAAAGCACAACCTTGTTGCCTTTTCTCGCGATTACGGTGTTCTTATCGATGATCTGCAGATCTGTAACTCCTTTTAAAGGCAACCGGCTTTTATACGCGCCATAATAATCAAATACCAGCACCCCTGTATTGGCGTCGTATAAATACAATTGCCCATCTCTGTCATACATGGCATCGGGCTGCGGAACTACCTCTAGAATTTGTCTAAAATCAGTGGATGCCAATAGAACCTTGCCGTAATCGTCAATTTTTTTAATCCGGCTATCCATATTATCGTACAGCCAAAAATTGCCATCGTAACTGGTTGCTACCGCCGAAACCTGAAATATATTTTGTTTTCGGAGATCGATAATATTTCGAACATTCAGCAAACGGTCTAATACTACAATGGTGGCAAAATCCTTATAATAAACCAATACTTTTAAAGGATTAGCGGCATCTATCAAATAAATGGATCCAAAGCGTTTAACGTCGTTATAAACAGCTATTGAGTCGCCGTTTGCATTCAATTTTTTTATTTGATTGGCCTGATTGATCGTATAAATATTGCCCAGGTTATCGGTAGTAAAACCAACAAAACTGCCAATAATTTTTTTGCTGAAACGGAGTGGAAGAATACTGTCGGTTTGAGCATGAATAGCTGGCATGTACAATATAACCATCAGTATAATTAGCATTGACCGCATAGAAGTTATAGTGTATTTTACCAGAATTCCGTTTATTTTACAGACGTATAAATATCGGGAATCGTGCCAAAAAATTAATTAGCCGGTTTCCCATTTTTTTAGTTCCACTGTTTCGCCATCAAATTCGGCATAGGTAAAATTTGATATCCAATCGCCCAGGTTAATATACAAGCTGCTATTGTTTAAAGGGTAGCTAGTGGGTACATGTCGGTGCCCGAAAATAAAAAAGTTGATATGTTCTTTGGACAATATGTTTCTTGAATGAATAATCAGCCATTCCTTGTCTTCACCTAAGAACCGACCTTCTTCTTCATTGGTTTTTTGCCTGCTTTTACGGCTAAAATAGTTGGCTGTACCAATAGACAAGGCCGGGGGCAGCCAACCAAAAAGCGTCTGGCAGATTTTATTTCTAAAAACTTTTTTCAACATCTTGTAACCATGATCTCCCGGTCCCAGCCCATCGCCATGGCCTATGTAAAATTTTTTATTATTCCATTCAAAAGTCTTCGGTTCAAAAAAAACAAGAATATTTAATTCCTGTTCAAAGTACCCGCTCATCCACATATCGTGGTTGCCAACAAAAAAATAAATTGGTATGCCGCTGTCGGTCATCTCGGCCAATTTGCCAAAAATTCGTACATAGCCTTTGGGCACCACCTGGGTATATTCGTACCAAAAATCAAACATGTCGCCCACTATAAATATGGCGGCAGCAGTATTTTGAACAGACTGAAAAAAAGCGACGATTTTTTTTTCGCGGGCCAGGCTTTGACTATGATCGGGTGCGCCCAGGTGAAAATCGGAAAGAAAGTATATTTTTTTTTCTGGTGAAGCCTCCATCCGATTTATAGTTTGCTTTTGTGTTGTATAAATTCAAGCACATCGCCAGAGGCAATCAGCGGCTGGTCCTCTATTTTTCCATTGTACCAGTATATCCAGGCTGTCGTGGTTTCGTTATCTAGAAAGACCTGGGTTTTGCTTCTAACATATAACGACACTTCGTTGCCATCGGGTATAACGCCTTCATAATCGTCTAATTGTTCAAAGGCCCATTCAAATTCTTCTTCGTTCTTTAACTGGTACAATTCACCAATTATAAAGTGGTCATCGCTGGCGGGTACGGCGGCCGGAAAGCTGCCCATGTCGTACATTTTTCCTTTTACGGTTGCGTTAGCAACTTTGGTAAAATAGCGGCTTATGTATTCATAAGCGGGGTGATGAAAGCCGCTGCGCAACGATCCGTAAACAAAAATTCTTAAATCTTCCTTTTCCATAGGGATTAAAGGTAAGGAAGGAGGGAAATTTGAACGATAAATACTGAAAATAAATTGGAGAGAAGAAAAAAGGTATCTAATGCTGCCAGGCCTGTTAAACTTTCTTTTTACTTTGCTCGGGCGCTTCGCCCTCTATTAAAAAAACGTACACTTCTTTGGGGCCGTGTACTCCTACTACCAATGTTTTTTCAATGTCTGCTGTCCGGCTGGGGCCCGAAGCCAGTGTTATAAGAGATGGAAGTTTATTGGAGTATTTTTTTAAAACCTGCTGAAGGCCTTCTTTAATATCGTAAACGAGCTGGCTTGTATAAGCTACGCAAATATGTACCGGGGCGTAAACACTGGTTGTTCTGCCGCTTTGCTGGGCAGCGCTCATGAGTATGCTGCCTGTTCTGGCAACCAATAATTCGCAACCGGTAATACTAACATCACATTCTGCCAGATCCTGCGTATTACTGGCGCTAAAGCCATTGATCGCCAGCATGTTTTTTAAGTGGTTTTCGTTGCAGTATACCTTTGTAAATGCGTTTGTTTTTACCAGTTCTTTTAATTGAAGCGCCAATTCTTTTTCGCTAACACAGTAAGAGAACTTCCCCAGAAGACCGGTGAAATTTTCGGCAAATTCAATTTCGGGATCTGTTTGCTGGGGCTGAAAAACAGAATTAGCTCCCTCACTTTGCAGAAAAGGAACAGGCACCGGGTTAGTGAGTGCCTGTCTTATCTTTTTTAATATATTTTCTTTTGCTGAAGAAGAGCCGCTCATAACTTTAATCGTTAGACTTCAGATGCTGTATCTACTACTGTTTTTTCAGGCGGTGCGCTCAAGCCAACATTTTGGTCATGCACCACCACATCAAGTAAATTTTTATCCGCAAATGGACGCTTGCCTATCAAAGCTTCAACGTCACTTTGAAATAATACTTCTTTTTCTAATAATTCTTTTGCCAGAATTTCTACCTCGCGACGTTTTTCTGTTAAGAGCGCTTTGGTTCGAACGTAGGAAATCTCTATTAGTTTACGCACCTCTTCATCAATCATTTTACCTGTTTCTTCGCTGTAAGGCTTGGTAAACGTATTCTCCTGGGTAGGATCGTAATAACTTACATTGCCCACCTTATCGTTCATGCCATAAACCGTTACCATTGAGTAGGCTATCTTGGTGATCTGCTGTAAATCATTACTGGCGCCAGTGCTTATTTTTCCGAAGAAAATATCTTCGGCGGCGCGGCCACCAAGCGTCATAGCTATCTGGTCGTTTAACTGATCGGTATTATACAGGTACTGTTCTCTGGGAGTATATTGTGCGTAACCTAATGCCGCAGTTCCGCGAGGTACAATAGTAACCTTTAACAGCGGATATGCATGTTCTAAAAACCATCCGCAAATGGCATGGCCGGCTTCGTGGTAAGCAATAATCTCTTTTTCTTCGGGCAATATGATCTTATTCTTTTTCTCCAGTCCGCCAATAACACGGTCAATGGCATCCTGAAAATCACTCAGATCCACGGCTTCCTTTCCTTTACGTGCGGCAATCAGCGCAGCCTCGTTACAAACATTGGCGATATCAGCGCCCGCAAAACCGGGTGTTTGTTCGGCCAGTTTATGAACATCTAAGGTTTCAGAAATTTTTATGGGCACCAGGTGTACTTTAAAGATCGCTTCCCGTCCTTTTTTATCTGGCCTGTCGATGGTGATCTGCCTGTCAAAACGACCAGGACGTAACAACGCGGTGTCTAATACATCGGGGCGATTGGTTGCCGCAAGTATAATGATACCAATGTCTGTTCCAAATCCGTCCATTTCAACGAGTAACTGGTTCAATGTATTTTCACGCTCATCATTACTCATAATGGCGTTTCTTCCTCTTGCACGACCAATTGCATCTATCTCATCTATAAATATGATACAAGGAGCTTTTTCCCTGGCTTGCTTAAACAAATCCCGTACACGGCTTGCACCTACACCTACAAACATTTCTACAAAGTCGCTTCCGCTCAGGCTAAAGAATGGTACC
>JBBRCW010000160.1:0-14900 GCA_038204535.1 Chitinophagales bacterium
CGGGCATGACCATTACCATGGCTGAGGCGCTTGCCAATACAGGGGTGTTGTTTCCTTTCTTTGCACCGGTGCTTGGGTGGCTTGGGGTATTTATAACTGGTTCCGATACTTCGGCTAATGCTTTGTTTGGCAAATTGCAATCCGCAACGGCAACCTCTATTGGTGTTGACCCGGTGATAACTGTTGCTGCCAATGTTTCGGGTGGAGTAGTTGGAAAAATGATCTCGCCGCAGTCAATTGCAGTGGCGGCTGCTGCCGGTAACCTGGTGGGCCAGGAGTCTGAATTATTCCGTTTTACAGTTAAGCACAGCTTTATTATGCTGTTGTTTATCTGTTGTATTGTTCTGGCACAGGCCTATGCCTTTCAATGGATCATACCTGCTTACCAAAAAATAACTCAGGGACTGACTGCCGTAACGCCCGATCTTTCAAAAGGCTATGGATACCTTGTTGCCCTGGCTGTAGTTCTGGTGGCATTTTCGACCGCCATCATCCTGCTGGTGCGAAACAAAATTAATAAAGCAAAAACCGTTGAATTACCGCTCTCAAATTAAAATAAACAATGAACGAAGCACTTTGTAAATACATGAAGGTTGGACTGGTACATTTTATGGCGTTTCCCGAAACGATTAAAGGAGAAGGTCCGGTAGTGGAAACAATAAAAAAAGTGGCAACCGATGAATATTTCACCGCAATCGAGATAACGACTATCAAAGATCCGGCAGCCCGGGAGAAAGTTAAGAAGATGCTGCAAACGGCAAAAATGACTGTTACGTATGGCGGCCAGCCCCGCCTGTTAACAACAGGTTTGAATATAAACGACCTGAATGAAGATGGCAGGCAAAAAGCGCTTGCCAATTTAAAAGAAGGGATAGATGAAGCGTATTACATGGGCTGTAAAGCCTTTGCCTTTTTAAGTGGAAAATATGCAGAGGATACTAAGGAGGAAGCCTACCAGGCACTCGTAAAATCAACCAACGAATTGTGTGCCTATGCCAAAAGCAAAGGCGACATGAAAATATCTCTTGAAGTTTTTGATTATGACCTTGACAAAAAAAGCCTGGTTGGCCCGGCCGCGCTGGCTTTGCGTTATGCCAAAGAGATAAGAGAGCAGCATGATAATTTTGGTTTGATGGTTGACCTTAGTCATATACCATTGATACATGAAACACTGGAAGAGGCAATTTTGCCTGTAAAGGATTATATCACGCATGCACACATGGGTAATTGTGTTATGAAAAGTCCTGAAATGGCGGCATATGGCGATGCGCATCCGTGCTTCGGTTTTCCTAACGGCGAAAACGATACGGAAGAGCTAATCGCCTATTTAAGAATATTAATGGACATAGGCTATTTGAATACTGCAAATCCCCCAATTCTTAGTTTTGAAATTAAGCCGTTTGGCGATGAAGATCACGATGTGGTGATAGCCAACGCCAAAAGAACATTAAATGAGGCATGGGCGAGACTGTAGTTTTAGAGTGAATAGTGAATAGTGAATAGTGAATAGTGAGTGGTGAGTAGTGAGTAGTGAAAAGAACAGTGAACAGTGAATAGTGAATAATAAATAGTAAAGAATAAATAGTAAAGAATGAATAGTGAAGAATGAATAGTAAAGAATGAATAGTAAAGAAAGAATAGTGAAGAATGAATAATGAAGAATGAATAGTGAGTTGTGAATAGTGAAGAATGAATAATGAATAGTGAGTTGTGAGTAGTGAAGAATGAAAATTGAATAATGAATATCGAATGTTGAATGACTTTTTAATGTCGTTAACTTAAGGTGGCGTCATTCCGAACTTGTTTCGGAATCCCCTGGATTTCATCATATAATTTACAGGAGATGCTGAAATAAATTTACAATGACCCTTTTTTAAGTGTTTGAAATTGAAGGTCCAATTAGATGTTCGTTTTAAGGATTCCTCCTTTGTCGGAATGACAACAGCATTTCATTATAAATGATCGGTTTTCAGTCAATCGTCATTCCCATTTTTCCCAGGGACAACCCTGGTGGGGAATTCAGCTTGACGGCTCACTCCGCATCGTTAATTGATAATTTAACAAAGCCCGAAGGGCTTGAATGTGAATAACCGCAGGTGAAACCTGCGGAAAGAATAGGAGAAGGATAAGCAACCTTGTAAGGGTTGAACAAAATGGGAACACCAGGAAAGGTGATATTTAAAAATGAATATTAATTTTTGTCGGTTAAAACGAATAAAACCAATATCTGATAAATTAAACCCTGGACGTTTTATTTTTGATTGTCCCTTACCGAACCTACTTTATGAAAACTGAAAAAAAATATACATGAAGATTGTAATTCTTGATGGCTATACATTAAACCCCGGCGATCTAAGCTGGGATGAATTGAAAACTTTAGGCGATGTTGAGATATACGACCGCACTTCTCCTGATATGGTAATTGAAAGGGCAAAGGATGCGGAGATTGTTTTTTCGAACAAAACACCTTTGGGCGAAGACTTGTTGAACCAGTTGCCCAACCTTAAATTTTTAGGTGTACTGGCTACCGGTTACAATGTTATAGATATACAAACCGCAAAAAAGAACGGCGTTGTCGTATCAAACGTTCCGGGTTATGGAACCGCCTCGGTGGTGCAAATGACTTTTGCTTTATTGCTTGAACTTTGTCAGCACGTACAACGACATAGCGATGCGGTAATGGAAGGACGTTGGGCAAATTCAGCTGACTTTTGCTTCTGGGATTTTCCGCTGGTTGAACTTGAAGGTAAGACGATTGGCATTATTGGCTTTGGCGACATAGGTAAAAATGTGGGCGACGTTGCCACTGCTTTTGGGATGAATATTATTGCAAACAGCCGCACCCAAACAGACCAGTCGCACCGCAAAAATTTCAGGTGGGCAGAGGTAAAGGAGTTACTCGAACAATCAGATGTTGTGAGTATCCATTGCCCTTTATTGCCTGAAACAAAAGGGCTGATTAATAAAGAAAGCCTGCAATGGATGAAACCTTCGGCATTTTTGTTGAATACATCGCGGGGACCCATTTTAGTTGATGAAGACCTGGCAGATGCACTGAATAATGAAGTGATCGCCGGTGCAGGGATAGATGTATTGTCAACGGAGCCGCCGTCTCACGACAATCCGCTTTTTAAGGCAAAGAATTGCCTCATCACCCCACACATTTCGTGGGCAACCAAAGAAGCAAGATCAAGGCTGATGCAGACAACTATAAGCAACCTGAAGGCGTACCTCGGCGGCAACCCGGTTAATGTAGTAAATAAGTAACACTCCTGATTTAGTTGAAAGTGTGATTCGCAGTTGTGATTATTGCAATTGCAGTGATAGCTATATGCCCGGGTGATAAGTTCTATGCTAAGATTTTTGCACATCAAAAGACAAAGTCATAGCGCAGATAAAAGTTTTTTTAACCTAGAAGGCTTTGCATAGCGTTGCTGCCTACCCCGCAGGTCTGACGGGGCAGGCAGCAACCGGTGTTGCCCGGTATTATACAAATCGGCCCTCAAAAAACAAACCATAAAAACGATCAACATTAATGCACCCATAAGAAAATTACATTGAGAAAAACATACGCCATATTGAACCTGCTTTGTATTTTATTTGCCTGTTTTGTAGCAGGTACAGGGTCGTGTTTTGCTGCTGGTAAAGTAGCCATTATATACAACCGGCAAAGCAATATGGTTCGCTTTGCGGCCGGTGAAATAAAAAGTTCACTTGAGGGCAAAGGCTATTTGGTAATGTTGGTGGATATGGGTAACCTGGAAAATGTGAGGGCGCCGCACCGAATCGTATTAACGGCAAAAGATTCGTGGGAGACCGACCGGTTTTTAAATAAAGGGGGTATGTCTTCGTTACCTGGCCTGCAGCCGCAGGGATATTCGGTTCGGACGCAAAACTATGTGGGTTACAAAGAATGGTATGTTATAGGTGCTGATGCAAAGGGGACCATGTATGGCGCGATAGATATTAGTGAAACCATTAAGCTGAAAGGTCTGGACGATATAGCGGAGGTTGATAAGACGCCTTACATTGCCAGACGCGGAATAAAATTTAATGTACCCCTGGATGCACGTACACCCAGTTACTCCGATAATTCGGATGCTGCCCGGCAAAATATATTAAACGTGTGGGACATAAATTTCTGGCACGAGTTCCTGGATGAAATGGCCCGCGATCATTTTAACCTGCTGTCGTTATGGAGCTTGTCTCCCTTTCCTGGCATGGTGGATGTTCCCGAATATCCTGCCGCCGGGCTGCAGGACGTAAAAAAAACGACCGCAAAAATAATGGCCACCACCGATGCCTGGTTTATGTCGACACCTGCCACTCTTGCAAAGCTGCAAACTATAAAAAAGCTAACCCTGGCGCAAAAAATTTCGTTCTGGAACCAGGTGATGCAATATGCCGGGGACAGGGGCATAGACTGCTACCTGTTTACCTGGAACCTTTTTGCTTTTGGTACCGAAACTTCGGGCTACGGTTTTACGGATAAAATATCTGATGACAAAACCAAAGATTATATAAGAAAAGCTACAAAGGCGCTGATAAAAGAATACCCGTTGCTTAAGGGTATTGGGGTAACAGCAGGCGAAAATATGTATCGTTCGCCTGAGGCTGTTAAAGAAAAATTTTTATATGAGTCGTATGGCATGGGTATTAATGATGCCCTGGCAGAAGATAACAACCGCAAATTTACATTGGTACACCGGGCACACCAGGCAGACATCGATGTAATAAAGAATGCCTTTGCCGGCTTACATTCAAATTGCACACTCGACTTTAGTTATAAATATTCGGTCGCTCAAATGTATTCGGCCGTTGCGCCTCAATACATTTACGAGTCTAAGTTTTTAGACCATATCGGCGACTCCAAATTTTATTTAACCGTTAGAGACGACGCATGGTATTACCTGCGGGGCGGCAGCGACCCGGCCTTTGCCAGGGCTTACTTTAAAGCGATGCCCAAAAAAAATCTTGAAGGCTTTTACCTTGGCCCCGATGGATATACCTGGGGCCGCGAGTACCTGAGTAAGACACCGGCAACGCCTAACCAGCTGGTCATAAAAAAACGCTGGTATAGTTTCAGGATAAATGGCAGGCTGGCTTACGATCCCGAATTACCCGACTCGTATTTTATAAGCCTGCTGGCCAACCGCTACCCACAGGTAAATTCAAAAGCACTTTTTGAAGCGTGGGCCGCAGCATCCAAAATTATGCCCCTGGTTAACCGCTTTCATAATGAAAGAGCTCAAAACGATTTTCAATGGTATCCCGAAGCCTGCACCAGTTTTTATGGGTTCAGAACTATTGATAATTTTATAAACAGTGCGCCTCAAAAAGGGGAGGGCCTGGCAGGGATTCCTGAATATACCAAGGCAGTTTTAAATGGCACTTCAGTTATTGGAACCAGTCCGTTTGAAGTAGCTGGGGAATTTAAAAAAGTAAGCGACCGGGCAGTATCATTGGTAGCAGGTATGTCTGACATTAAAAGCAAAGAACTGCTTGAAACAATTAACGACATTAAAGCGATGGCTTACCTGGGTCTTTACTATTCTCATAAAATAAGGGCCGCCACCAATAAAGACATTTTTGATAAATCAGCCGACGCTGCCCAAAAAACGAAATGCAAAAATGAAGCTTTAAGAAGCCTGCGCGATGCTTCGGTTGCCTGGCAAAAATATGCAGCGCAAATGGACCGGTCGTATGTGCCGCAGTACCTGACACGTATGCACTTTGCCATCGATTTTAAAGCAATGCAAGCCAATGTTGATAAGGAAATTACGATACTCAACTCGGCTCCGACCGATTTTAGCTTTGATACAAAGCCCCCGGTACAGCAACTGGAAGTTGCATTTTCAAATGCTTCGAAAAATTATTACTGGCACCTGGATAAAATGGGCCTTCCATCAGACTGGTCAGCTGCAAAGGAAGTGGTGTTGGAAGTTTATGCTACAAGCCGGCAACCCTTCAACTTCTTTCTTGAAACTTCTACTGATTCGCTTGTTAAGAAAAATATTCAACCAGAAATAGGATGGAACCGGATCGTCATTCCACTGGACGCATTTAAGCAGGGGGTAGGCAACGGCAACTCAGTTTCAGCAGCGGCATCAAACAGGCAGCCTGCTTTAAATGAAGTGTTATTGGTCGGAGTTTCTATCGATAAGCCCGATGGGTATCCTGTATTAGAGATCAGGTCTATTAAATTAAAACAGGCAAATCAAAATAGTACAGCAACCCCGGCATCAATCGTCAACTAAAAACAATACGCGGGCAAAATGAAAATTATAATAAAAATATTACCGGTGTTCTTTTTGACTTTGCTTGCATGTTGTTTTGGCAAAGCCATAGCCCAGCATGCGGGATTTAAAAATGCCAACGAAACCCTGCATAAAAGATTGCCCGGCGATCCACTGGCCCACCTGCCGGCAAATATGCAGGTTTTGACGGCTTTTGGCGAAAGAGCCGATATTTCGCCAGACAATAAACAAGTGGCATTTATGGCCAAAACCTTTGGCGACGCCATGGTAATGGATATCGACAGCAGGGAAATCGATTGCCTGACATGCAACATTCCGGCAGCGGCTTTTTTAAGGGTAATGCATTTGTCAACCGGGGATTACCTTTTAATCGGCCCGGATCAGTATGAAAACCCGGTTGCCAGTAAACTCAACACCGACCTATGGTTTCTCTCAAAAAAAGCCGGGTCAAAACCGGTTAAGATCGGTCAAAAAGTGAATGAAGGTGTTGCCTTATCCAAACAGAGTTTAAAGATCGCCTATACCGAATTGGGTGGACCGGCAAAGCCTGATTACTCGCGGTTAGTGGTTGCAGACATAGATATTAATAGTGAAACGCCCAGGTTGATCAATAAAAAAACGGTCATAGAAAGTAACGATAAAACCTGTACAGTGGAAGCGCAGGATTTTTATGCAAATGATTTGAAACTAACTTTTTTCTGCTATGTGCGCAATGGAGCGTTCGATGTTAAAGGCATTAACCTGGCAACCGGAAACGTCACTAATTTTTCGAATGCGCCGAATGCTTTCAATGAGCCCGAAGGCATCTTTCCGGATGGATTGTTTACCGCTGTAGAAATGGACAGGCAATGTGAATGGCTGGGCGGTGCACGTGGTTCAGGCAACCTTGATATATGGAAGTTACAACTGGACGGCACCGGTAAGAATATGGAACGCCTTACAAACTTTAATGATTACGAAGGGGGAAAAGCGGCTAACCCCGTGGTTGCCACGAATGGAAAATTCATGGTTTTCCAGGTGGCCCGGTCCACCGATCCGCCTGGTATGGGCCATGGGTTAGTTGTTTTACGGTTTGAGAAACAGACCCGGAAAAAAAATAAGAAAGTGTAACAGGTTTAAAAGCCCGACTGCCGGAGACAGGTAGATAAAAAACACGAACGGGTAAGACACATTAGGCTACCGTTTATAAACAGAGCGTACCACCTAAGTTGAAATAATGAAAAGGTGCCGATTAAATTATCTTGAAAATAACTAAACATGATGAAAGGGCTTTTGATTTGTATTGTTGTTTGTGCCGGGCTAACATTGGTATGTTGCCGCTCCGCTAAAACAACCAGCGGCAATCATAAAATTGCGCCCGATCTGGCGTCAATTGAACCCGGCCAATATGATACAACCTGGTGGAACCGCCAGCCTTACAGGTTAGTGCAAACCAACCTACGCGAAATAGATGCTACTATGGATGTGGATGCATATGTTCAATCGATGGTGGATGCTTCGGCAAGTATCGTGTTGCTGAACGTTGGCGGAATAGTGGCTAATTATCCTACCAAATTGCCCTTCGAATATAAAAACCCTTTTATGAAAGGCGACCTGGTGGGCGACCTTGTAAAAGGCCTGCACGCCAAAGGAATTAAGGTGATCGGGCGTTTCGACTTCAGCAAGATCAACGAAACCCTTGCTGCTAAAAAACCCGAATGGCTGTATGTTTCTACCGCAGGAAAAAATGTAAACTATAACGGCCAGGTGCATACCTGCCCCAATGGTGGTTACCAGCAGCAATATGGAATGGAAATTTTAAAAGAGGCTATTACCAATTATCCGCTGGATGGTATATTTTTTAACATGATCGGCTATACTACTTCGGATTACAGCGGCAATTATTATGGCATATGCCAATGTGATAATTGTAAAAAAAGATTTCATGACTCTACCGGTCATACCTTACCGGTAAAGGTTGATATGAATGATCCGGTTTACCGTGAATACACCGGCTTCACTAAAATAACGGCAGATGAATTATTCAGGAAAATAGGTGACCACATCAAAACATTGAATCCAAAGCTGATGATCAACACCTATGCCGATGCTGGTGTGGATATGATCGCCAGCGAATCGGGTTCTGATCTGAACCCTGAATATGAATGGAATTATTCGGCGACCGACAATGTGAAGCGGGTATTAGGATCGTACAAAGACCGGTCGCCCGGCAACCTGCTGATTTATTTCCAGGCAATAGGGTACAGGCATGTAGGCACTTCGCCCAGCCTGGCAAAAACGTGGATGCTGGAGAATATGCTGAACGGGGCGCCGCTCGGTTTTGTGGTGGTGGGTACCCTGGTTAACTACGAAGACCGTGTTTTCATCCCGACCCTTAATAAGTTATATGGCTTTCATAAAACCAACGAAAAGCTGTTTACGAATGTGCAGGCAGCCAATAGGATCGCTTTAATTCGCGGAACAAAGGATGAGTACCATGGAATGATAAAGTTGCTTTCCGAAGAGCACATCATGTACGATATTATTGATCCTTCAGTTATCGGTACGGAAAGGATGCCACGAAAACTGGCAGATTACGAAGCGTTGATACTGGGGGATGTAAGCAATATGGATGACAAACTTATTGTCGAAATTGACAATTATGTTCAAAATGGTGGCAAAGTATTAGTTACGGGATTTACCTCCACTAAAGATGCTTTGGGTAAACCAATGAATAGTATCCGGTTGAAATCTTTGGGTGTTCAGCCCACATTCGAAACATTTGAAAGAGCCAAATCAACTTACCTGAAAATATCAGAAAGCGATAAGACTGCTTTGGGACAACAGGCTTTTAAAGATTTTAGCATCATGATGATGTATTCGGATTTCCTTGAATGCAAGCCAACGGGAAACGCCGTTGGGTATATGAAAATGTTGCCTGCTACCAGGTTTGGTCCACCTGAAAAATCCTATTATACACAAGACCAGGTAACTGATTATCCCGGAGCAATCAGCAATGATTTTGGAAAGGGTAAATCCGTTTTTATACCCTGGCAACTGGGCGCTCAATATGAGCAGAAAGGACATTATATGCATCGGACACTGTTTGTTTCAGCCCTTCAAAACCTGCTGAAGGTTGAAAGAACAGTAATAACCGACGCATCGCCGCTTATTGAAATGACCCATTTGGCCAACCGCAATGGTGCCTTTGAATGGCTTGGACTGATCAATCATTCAGGCCAGTTGGGAGGGTCAATAAGAGAGCCGGTTTCAATATACAATACAAACCTTAAATTCAAAACCGCCAAACCGGTAAAGCAATTGATATTGATGAAAAATGGAATTAGTATTCCTTTTAAACAAATGAATGGTTGGATAGAATGTAAAGTTGAAAAGCTGGATGACTTTGATATGCTGTTGTGTTTGTATAATTAATAACCAGCAATAGTGATAACGGCACGGATGACACTATGGATGTCGGTTCTTGCGGTTCAATATCCCTTGAAAATTTAACCCGCACGGCGCGGCAGCCGGGAAACCTTTCGGAGACAACGAAACAATAATTATCAATTTATAAAACCGCTTTACACCAGGTTTGGTTGCAGGTGGTTTGGTCGCATATACCATTGTCCATATTTAATAAAGACTCATTTACCATTATGAAAAAAAATAGGTTTGCATTTGCCGGGCTAATTATTGCAGCCATCTCCTGGGTGCCGGGCTTTGCCCAAACCAGTAAGATCAATGTGCAGGTACAGAGCCCGTCTGGCCAGTTATTGTATGCCATTGGTGAAATTAAAAAGGCAGCAAAAGGGCAAGGTTACCCGGTTCAGGTATCAGCCCCCGATAAAAAAACCAATGACAATATCGTTGTCAGGTTGATTATTGATTCGGCGGAGTCTGTACGCACAGCCAATAACGAAGGTCTGCGTATGCCGGCGCATTTGGGTTGGCAATCTTATTCCATAAGGCTAAAGCAAACCCGAACGCACAAGATAATTTATGTATTGGGCGGCGATAAAACCGGCGCAATGTATGGCGGTTTGGATATTGCCGAAGCGATCCATCTTAAAAGTCTGGCCTCTTTGAAAGAGTCGGACAACAAACCTTTTATGGAGCGCCGGGGCATTAAGTTCAACATACCCCTCGACCTGCGCACACCCAGCTATACCGACCCAAGCGATGCCGCGCAGCAAAATATACCCAATGTTTGGGAGAAAGATTTCTGGATGACTTACCTGGATGAAATGGCAAACCACCGGTACAATGTACTAACGTTATGGAGTCTTCACCCGTTTCCTTCAATGGTTAAGATCCCTGAGTTTCCCAACGTTGCGCTGAATGATGTGTGGCGGACAAAAGAAAAATTTGACGATGGTTATAGCCACAACGGAATAAACTTCGTAAGGCCAAACCTGCTTAAAAACGTGGAGATCGTAAAGAAGATTACGATTGATCAAAAAATTGATTTTTGGAAAGATGTGATGCAAATGGCAGCCGACCGCGGTATCGAAGTGTATGTGTTTACCTGGAATATTTTTACAAATGGCGCCGAAGGAAAACATGGAATTACCAACCGGCAGGATAACGATACTACCATTCAATATTTCAGGACAGCAGTAAGGGAGATGGTTAAAACTTACCCCTTACTGGCAGGTATAGGAATAACAGCCGGTGAGGCCATGAATGGTAAGTTACAGGGCGATTATGCTAATGAAAAATGGTTGTGGCGTACTTATGGCGAAGGAATACGGGATGCTTTGAAAAACACGCCCAACCGGCCATTCAGGCTTATTCATCGTTTTCATCAAACCTCTTTAAGCGAAATTAAGAGTGCATTTCATGACTATCCCGGCCCAATTGATTTAAGTCTTAAGTATGCCATCGCACACATGTATTCCATTACCAACCCGCCGTTTGTAGATGCAGCCATGCCTTTGCTATCACAACAAACCAAAAGCTGGCTCACCATTCGCAACGATGATATTTACAGCTTTCGCTGGGCAAATAACAATTTTGCCAGGGAGTTCATCAACGCCATTCCTGAGCCGGAAAAAATAAGTGGTTTTTACATGGGCCCCGATGGATACAACTGGGGCAGGGATTACCTAACCAAAGGACCCACACATCAGTTGGTGATGCAAAAGCAATGGTATTCCTTTATGCTTTGGGGCCGGTTGAGTTATGATCCAAATTTGCCGGACGGGATCTTTTTCAAAACTTTGCAAAGCAGATTTCCTGATGTTGATGTAAAAAAATTATACAAGCCATGGAGCGCTGCTTCAATGGTTTTTCCGTGGATTACCAGGTTTGTTTGGGGCGATATAGATCTGAAGTGGTTTCCCGAAGCCAACATCAGCCATCCCAAACACAAAGGATTTTTTACCGTAGCCGATTACATTGAACGCGAACCCATGCCGGGCAGTAACATTCGCAACATTTACCTGTGGGCCAAATACCAGCATGAGGGAAAAGGTGATTCTCTGCAATCTCCTTTAGCAGTTGCTGATACATTGGCTAAACTTTCAGCAGAAGCTTTATCAGGACTAAATGCCTTACCAAAACGCAAGGTTGGTTCTTTTGCCGAACTCGATCAAACCCTGGGCGATATTGAGGCTTTTGGTCACATCGGTAATTATTATGCTGCAAAAATGAAAGCGGCATGTAGCCTGGCAATGTTCGATCAGTTTGCCGACGAAAACGACCGCGGCAAAGCGATTAGCTTTCTTGAAGATGCTAAAAAACACTGGGCGGCATATGCTAAAGTGTATAGTTCGTTGTATAAGCCGGCCTTATACAACAGGGTGGGCTTTGTTGATATTCCGGCATTATTAGCCAAAACTGATACAGATATAACCATTGCAAAAGAATGGAAGCCACATACAATAAATTACCAGGTAAAATACACAACAGAAAAACCTTTTAGAGATTAGAAAAAATAAATGGAATAGTAAACCCCAATGAATATTAAAGCCAATATAGAAAAGGTTCCTGGAGGAATGATGGTGGTTCCCCTGATTACAGGGGCTATCATCAATACCTTTTTTCCAGGCTTACTGGCTATTGGTGGGTTTACCACTGCTTTATTTAAAAATGGCGCTTTATCATTAATAGGAATGTTTTTGGTTTGCATGGGTGCGGGCATTACTTTAAAAGCGGCGCCAAAGGCACTTCTAAAAGGTGGCGTTTTATTGGTTTCCAAATTTTTGGTTGCAGTAATGTTCGGGGTTTGTGTAGCATATTTTTTTGGACCTACGGGTTTTTTAGGTTTGTCATCGCTCGCAATAATAGCAGCAATGTCAAATAGTAATGGAGGTTTATACGCGGCACTAACAGGCGAGGTCGGCGATGAAACTGATATAGGTGCGGTAACCGTAATTTCATTAAATGATGGTCCTTTTTTAACAATGACAGCGCTTGGTTTTGCCGGCCTGGCCAACATCCCTTTTTTATCGTTGCTCGCCGTAGTCATCCCCATTTTAATTGGAATGATCGCGGGAAACCTTGATGAAAATTTAAGAAAATTCCTTGTTTCAGGTGGGCCGGTTTTAATTCCTTTCTTTGCCTTTGCCCTGGGAGCAAACCTGGATTTCGCCATGCTTGTTGCCGCTGGCGTTCCGGGCATAATATTAGGCTTGATGACAGTGTTTGTTGGAGGATTTTTCAACATCTGGGCCGACAGGGCAATCGGGGGCACAGGAATAGCAGGAGCAGCGATATCATCAACGGCAGGAAACGCCGTAGCCACGCCAATGGCAGTCGCGATGATTGATCCAAAACTGCATTCCATTGCCTTAATGGCTACACCGCAGGTTGTTGCATCAACCATTATTACCGCCCTGCTAACACCAGTACTTACATTATATATTGCCAATAGAAATACCAAAAAAAAGAGGAATATGAAAGTTATTGAAAACGCCTTATCACCCAACGATTAAACATGAAGAAAAAGTGGGTGATTATAGCTGATGATTTTACCGGCGCTGCCGACACCGGCGTTCAGTTTGCCAATGCGGGCCTGCAGGTAAAAGTCATCATCAATGCTTCAGCCATTGCCAGGGAAATAAAAGCTTGTGATGTTTTAGTAATTGATCTGGAAACAAGATTGATTTCGGCAAAAGAAGCATACAACAAACATTATGATGTAGGCAAACAATTGCATAACATAGGGAATTGTATGGTTTATAAAAAATTAGACTCCACACTCCGCGGAAACATAGGAAGTGAAATAGATGGTTTGATGGATTCTATGAATTTTAAAATGACCCTGTTAGCGCCTGCTTTGCCCGTTTATGGAAGAACAGTGGTAAATGGTGAAGTATTGGTGAATAATGTAAAACTGTCCGAAACTGAAGTGCGCAACGATCCGAGGACGCCGGTATTACATTCATGCATAAGTGACATTATAGATATTCAAAGCAACAGGCGATGCAAAGCAATTTCAACAGCGTTTTTGAATAATCAACCCGGTAAACGGACTGATTACCTTTTAAAAGAATTTGATAGTGGAAATGAAGTTTTAATTTTTGACAGTACAACCGAAGATGATCTTGAAAAAATAGTTGAAACCATCGGGCCATTATTGCACCAAAATGTTCTGCTGGCAGGGTCAGCCGGGTTAGCCAGATATGTGAGTAAATTTTCACTTGAATGCCAAAAGCGTATCGCGTTTGCTTTTTCAGGAAGCATAAGCGGGAAAACAAGGAGTCAAATTAAATTTTTAGAGAATGAAAACGATACTGCGTTTATAAACATGGCTGGAGAAAAATTATTAAACGGAATGCTGAAGATAAACGAAATCATAGCTGATGTTTCCTCCAAAATCGCAGGTGGAGTATCCCGGTTCATATTCGTATCGGCATTAACTAAACATGATGTTGATGCAGTAAATCATTTTGCTAAAGAGCAAGCGATTTCAAAGGAGGAAGCAGCGGGAAGGTTATCGGTTGAAATGGGAAGATTTGCCGCGACCTTAATTAAAAAGTTTAAGCCTTTTGGCGTATTGTTAACCGGCGGCGAAACGGCTATCAATACCGTTCATGCTTTAGGGGCCACGGGAATAAAAATTGACCGGGAAATTTTACCTGGCATTCAATGTGGTACCTTAACTGGCTGTGCAGTAAAAAGTCTTGTGGTAACCAAGGCAGGCGGATTTGGTTCAAACGATGCGATTTTAAAAACCTTTCAATTTTTCAAAGTCTGACAATGCAGCCCATAATCGCAATAACAATGGGAGATGCTGCCGGAATAGGGCCGGAGATCATCTTAAAAACCTTTTTGGAGTCAGATGCGGATAACAGAAAGTTATTGGTGGTGGGAGACATGGAAATTCTTGAAAAAGTAAAAGAACATTTGGCATACACCAATATTTCGCTAAACAGTATTTCAAATGTTGAGGAGGCCAGGTGGGAACCACACACGGTAAACGTGTGGGACATGAAACTGCTGACTGGCAAAGATTTTAAGCCGGGAAGGGTATCTATGGAATCGGGTAATGCATCGTTTCAATACCTTATTGCAGCGATCAATATGGCCAAAGAGGGCAAAATCGCGGGAGTAGTTACGGCGCCCATAAATAAAGAAGCCATCCATTTGGCAGGACATCATTTTGCAGGACATACGGAAATATTTGCAGCTTACACCGAAACCAGGGATTACGCGATG
>JBBRCW010000161.1:0-14898 GCA_038204535.1 Chitinophagales bacterium
CTGGTGATCAGATGTCAGCACTCCAAATTGACCAACAAACAAGCCCGTGTTAGCATCCACATGATTCCATTTATTGGTTTGGCTTTGTTTCCAAAATTCACCATGATAACCCCAAAAAATATTATTGCCCGAAATGAGTGCAGGACCACCTGCACCATGCGCTACCACGCCATTTCCATTATCGAAAGATCCATCAGCCGGAAAAGGCCCTGAATAAGTTAAATCCGTACTCCTGGCTGTTTTCCAAAGCCATTTATTATCTCCGTTTCTAATAGCTCCCAGGTGGTACCCTGAGCTATGACCGTTAACACTGCGGGTGTAATCAAAGAAAATAACATTACCCGATTCACTTAAAACATCTCCCCTAAAACCCTCCCATGGCACCGGATCTTTAGCTGTTACCGGGGGGCTTACAGCCAGCAACTCGGCATTATCGCTCCAGATTGGATCATTTTTGCTGTTGTAACCTAATAATTTGTATTTAAGCAAAGCACAAGGAATGCCCAATACAGTTCCTGGATTGGTTATTTTTGTGCCATCGGCAATCATAAAAGTTCTTGATTTAAAAATAATGTCGGTATAACGCAGCACACCGCCTTCTACCAGTTCTACCAAATAATAGTTATCCTGAATTCTAACAAGTCCGTAGGTTTTTCCATTTTTTAAGGTGGTAATATTTAGAATCTTATTAAACTGATCATACTTTGCGCCAAAATTAGCTCCCCAGTTTTTCACCAATTTCCACGAGCCGTTATTTGCCCCCATGGGGATAGAATAGTCCACCTCAAATTCTAAAAAGTCGGAGAAAATTCTTTTGGGATTAGCCTTATCCACACTGGTATTGTACACATTTTGTAAAAACATTATCCTGTCAATAAAAGTTCCATTGGCTTTATAATGCTGAGTACGCACATTGCCTACATCGCCCACATAAAAAGTGCCGTCTGGCAAGTAAGTGAGATAGGTAAGCTTTTCGTCCCGCACATCTTTCCAGTAAAATTTTCTATCGGTTACAGAGGCATCGGTTAGATACCCGCCCATATCGCCCAACGACCATAAAAAACTGCCATCGTAATTATTATATGCCTTTACCTGCTGACTGTTCATATCGGAAAGCAAAAGGGTTTTATTATCGGGAGAAATGGCTAGTGCGGCCATGTGCGAATTATTTATTTTTACTCCCGTAGAAGTCAATGTTCCGTTTGTGTTTATCTTAAATTTTTCAACTTTCAAATCATAACCTATCCATAAGTTATCTTCTTGGTCTATTACACATTTTTTTATATTGCTAAAAGATAAAGTTTGGATAAGCTGACCGCTTTTCTTATTAATTACCTGCAATTGATTTAAATTTCCACGTGCAACAAATAAATACGAACCTTGTTTTTGTACTGCAAGGCCGGTAATAATTGCGTTGGCAGCATGCATATACGAGATAGTACTGGCATAAGTGCCTCCCCATTCCATTGTCGCGGGCACCCCTTTTTGAAAGTTGACCTGCGCGTCGTTGGTTACCTGGGTTGCAAATACAAAAGTTTCGGGTGTTGCCATATTCTCTAATGGATCGTATCCCCCCCAATAAACATAGTTGCCATCGGTAGCAACATAATCGCTGCCCTGGTCAGTCGATTTCATTCTGCCTATCCATGTCTTGGAATTTGGATCTGACAGGCTCACTTTAAACTGGCCTGGCCAGCCCTCGTTATAACCGCCTGCAAAATAGGCTGTATTACCAGTAATTGCAATGCCTCTAACCGGTTCAAAAAGCCTTAATTTGGTACTTCCTGTTAAGGCTGTTGAGGTATTACCAATCCTGGCTCCTTCCCATTCGTATTGTACATTGTTACTAAGTACCTTTATATCGTAGGCGCTGTCAGGTGCCAAATTTCCTATATCGTCCAAGCCATCCCATTGTTCAATATGCTTTCCAGCTGCATATGGCAGTCCGCTCCAAAGTGTTCTCAATAATGTACCATCTTTAAAATAAACACCAGCACTTGTTTTAGCCGCATCTTTCAGACTAAAAGAAAAATTGGTTTTTTGGGCGGAATTATTGCCCGAAGTATTGGGCGTCTGTGCATTTACAGAAAAAATTGTAAAATACGCAATGCATACAGCAGCAAGTGCTGCTAATTTAGTTTTAAACATGGATATTGGTTTTAGCCTTTAATAAGCGCTGTTTTATCAACAGTCGTTCTCTTCAAAAGTCTAAAACAAATATTCTGTCATAATATTTTTAGTTTGGGGCTATTACAATACCCCTATCAGACACAAGTCAATTTTGGAATTCTCCTTTTTTGGGAATAAAAAATGACTTTCCCAAATCGATCATAATTCACTGACAATGTTGCTTTCGGATTTTAATCAATACCAAATAAAAGACATCTTCATATTGCCTGGTTAATTCAAATTCATTTTATTCTAGAAAATAAAAAAGCCAGAAGTCAAAACTTCTGGCTTGAAAAACTGTAAAAGGGTTACACGTTTACATCATAATTTCCCCTTAAATACCCAAATACTTAATGATCAGATTAAAATCTGTCTGCCTTCTTTAATATAAACCCGCTCGTTTAATTTTCCATTCATTATGATACCGCTGTAGTTATTTAAAATAGCATTTATGGATAAATAGATATTTGCATAGTTAATCGCATTTTCTCTCTTCTGCCGGTTATCATTATTTATAGCATACAAAATTCCATCATTTAATTCTTGTTGATTCTCCGGGTCTATTATATAGCCAAGATCGTATTCATCCATTATTTCATACAAGCTGGTGCCTGGATTTGCCGATACAATAGCCACTCCACCTATTGCCAATACAGTAGATAGTTTAGATGGAAGCACCAGGTCGCCAGCACAGCTTTTCTGCAATATCAAATGCACATCGGCCATATTTAAAAAAGAATTAAACCTTTCTGATGATTGTAACGGGAAAAAGAAAACGTTTGATAAAAAAAGTTCAGCAGCCTGGTTTTTCAGGTTTTCCCTGTAAGGTCCTTCTCCACAAATAACAAACTTAACTTTAGTATTATTTTTAAAATAATTCGCTGAAGACAGTATCATCTCCAGTCCTTGTTTTTCGCCTATTGATCCGGAATATAAAATGATGATATCTTCCACTTTTAAACCGAACGATTTTTTTAATTCATCTTTATTCCCTAAAAAACAAAAATGGCTTAAATCGACCCAGTTTGGGAAGAAAACAATTTCCTTGCCGGATTTTGCCTTTACTTTCCTCATCATATTTTTTGATATACTGCTAATAACCGCGGCATTATTAAGGATGATACTTTCCACTAAAAAAAGGCTATTGATAATCTTTGGAGAATTTAACATATTAAGATCTCGTGCAGCCTCAATTTGCAGGTCTTGAACATGGTAAAGAAACTTAGCACCTTTTAATTTTTTATATACCAAGGCTAATAATCCCAAAGTAAAAGGCGGCGCAACCGTTAAAACATAATCGTTTTTCTTTTTAAATAATGTCGGTACTAAAGCAAGGCTGAAGGACAAAAAAATAGTAAATTCAGAAATCAAACGTTTGAAACCACTTGGATTAGCAGGAATAAAATGTGGACACCTCGTAATAGAAACTACTCCGTTCTTTGTTTTTCTTAGTTCTTTTTTGAACCATTTACCTCCGTTATAATTTGATTGCACCTTCCATTGAGGGTAATATGGAAAGGTGGCAATAACACTGCACTCATAACCATTATTGCTCATCCAATCTATCATTTCGCCATTGTATTTACCAATGCCGGTTAATTCGGGCCAATAGTTTCCTGCAATTAATAATATTCGTTTTGCCATTACAGCCGTTTTTGCTACTTAGTTATCAGGTATATTGATTCTGCTTTTTCCCCGTTTTCTCATCTCCCGCATTTTTATCTGTATCAAAAACTCATAATAACTCATATTGGCGCAATATATAAATCCGGCGGTTCCTTCCAAAAAACCAAGGTTTAAGATATACGCCTGAAAAAATCTAAGCACGGGCCAGCCTGGTAACCTGCTAAGCCATGATTTTAACGCGGGGTTGCGGGTACTGCTATTTCCTGAATAAATATTTTTAAAAGGCGGGCGACTGAGCAACCTTGCATGCGCCTCCTGGCTTGAATACCTGTTGTGCCGGTCTATCCAGTGTGTCCATCCTTTCGAAAAGCCAAAGTGCAAATAGGGCTCTTTGATATATCCAATTGTGCCTGTCACCTCACCTTCTTTCTGACCATGCCCAAAATCAGTAAAATTTGCCCTTCCCTTTCTCATTACCCTGAATTGCCATTTGGGAAAGTTATCGCAATGTTTTAGCCACCTGCCATCAAAAATCATTTTCCAGCAGCAATAAAATCCTGCCACCTGGTCTGGCGCCTCGCCTGTTTGTTGCACGAGGGCAGTTTTAAATTGTTCGGTCACTACCTCATCCGCATCTAAAAATAAAATCCACTCGTTTTTAATGGGCAAATGCTCAAGTGCGAAATTGCGCTGTTTTCCAAAACTTTCAAAGAGGTTGCAGGCTATGTTAACACCAAAACTTTTTGCAATTTGCAAAGTGCCATCTGTGCTGCCAGAGTCCAACACATGTACATCGGTGCTCCATTTTACCGATTCTAAACAAACTTTTATATCAGTTTCTTCGTTTTTTGTCAGTATGATTACGGAAATCATTTATGAATTGGTATAATCCGGCTTACGCGTTTACGATCACTTTTTAAATTTAGAAATTATGCTGCTTTCAGAATAGATAATTTAAAGCCTGTCATTCTCCTGACATTTCGCGGGGCTTCAGTGGTTTGCAGGGATGTCCCGCGCAGACCATCCAGGCTGGCATATCGCTGGCCACCACAGACCTGGCGCCAATTACACAACCATCACCTATAGTTACTCCTGCGTGTACAAATGCTTCAGCCGCCACCCACGCATTATCGCCGATAGTGATGGGCTTCGTTATTAATGGAAATCCAGATTTTGTATAATCATGGGTTCCGGCACAAAGGTGTGCCCCTTGCGATATCACTGATCTTTTGCCAATAGTAATTTTACCCTGCGAATATAAGTTGGCCCCATTGCCAACGCCACACTCGTCATTTAACGTAATATTCCAGGGTGCCCAAATTTTTACACCCGGATAAACATGTACGCCCTTGCCCATCTTTGCACCAAACATTCTTAATAAAAAAGAACGCCAGCTATGCATAGGTTTCAAAGAAAATCTGAATACCGTAGATTGTACCAAACTCCAAAAGACTCTTCCAATTCTATTTTTTAACGAAAACGAAGCTCCGGTATAGGTGTCCTGATTATACAAAATTGTTACAATGCGGTTTTAAAGTTTTAAATTTTTAGCGCGTTATTTTGGTGGGTTTCGGAGATTGCATGGAACAATTTTTTTGCAGCAGCAGTTATTGTAAAATTTTTGATATAAGAAGCCCTTGCCATATTGCCCATTTGCAATTTTTCCTCAGGCTCCATTTTCGTCCAGTTAAGCAATAAGTTTTCCACACCTTTTACTGTATCATCTTCCACCAGGCCAGCTTCATCTTTCTGTATCTCTTCCGCTATATTTATTTGGTTTGATATAAGTACCGGCTTACCGCATGCCATCGCTTCTACTACGGCTATCCCAAAGTTTTCCTGGTGGCTGGGCAAAACAAACGCATCACAGGCATTAAAAGCACCCCATTTACTTTCTCTTTCAATCATTCCGGTGAAAAATATTTTTGCTCTTAAGGCCGAAGAATTAGAAATGGTTTTTTGCATTTGGTAACCATATGGTGTATCTAAACCCGGCCCGGCAATAACAAGAGAAGGGAGATTGACACCCTTAGCTGCCAGGTTTTGATAAGCGTCTACCAACAAATCGACTCCCTTTTTTGGGTGAATTCGGCCTAAAAATAAAAGGAAAGCATTGTTTTTGACCTGCGGGCAAACCTCAAAAAAAACATCTCTATTTTGCGGAGAACCTTCAGGAGGGGGCTGGATACCAAAACTCACGTTTATTTCTTTGGCGGGTTTATATGGTTTAAAAGGCAACCGTGCAAGCTCCAGTTCCTTCTGGCAGGTAAAAAGTAAGCCGTCGGAATTATTTATCACCTTATTCTCCACCAGTTTCCAAAATATATAGTTTCTTACGGCTTTTAATTTTCTTTCTTTGGCCATCTGAAAATAGGGATCGAGCATGCCATGCGGCATTACAAAAAGCTGTATTTTTCTATATGGGTTTTGCCGGGTAATTTGTTTATAAGCCTTATAAGCGGCGTAGCTATTATATAACCATAAACCGTGGACAATCACTACATCAAAACGTATCATGTTTTTTAGTAACCATGGCAAAAGCCGGGCGCTATAGGCCCAGGGACCTTTTGAGGACAAGGGTATGATCTTAAAGGAATCCGTTCCTAAATAAAAGCTCTTGTCATTATCCAAACAAACCACCTCGTTATATACATCCAATCTTTGTATTTCGGGTATGGTATTTCTCAATCCCTGGCTTACCCCTCCTTTTGCCGGATCCATACTGGCGGTAACATGTAAGCAATTCAACATTGAACGTCGCACCATTTTTTAAATGCAGGCTTAAGCATTATATTTGGTAACATAGCGGGTTTAAGAATAAGACAAAAACACATTTCTATAAATTTTTTCAATCTCATCTAAAGCGGTTTTTGTATTAAACCGTTTGGCGTTATTAAGCCCCTTTTCAACTGCCATTCTTCTTTGCTGCGGCGAAAAACAAATGATCGTGTCTATCATGGCGGCCGATTCGTTCAGCCATTGCTCATTAGCTTCTTGCCCAGTTGGCTTTCTGGAAATATAAAAACCTGCATCTGCCGCTACTTCTGTCATCGGAGGCTGGTTTGTTGTAATTACGGGGCAACCCGAAGCCATTGCTTCGGCTATGGGCCAGCCGAAACCTTCGGCTAATGATGGAAACAAAAAAACAGTGGCCCCACTATATGCCAGCCGAACGGTTTCATCGCGAAGTCCGCTTAAAAAATAAATATCTTTTTTATAGCCTGAGCGATCCCGGCATTCTAGTAATGATTGAGAAGGTTTGCTGCCGATTAGTAACAGCGGCAGATGACTGGCATACAAAGACCGCCAGTGATTAAACATTTCAATAACACCCGAACGGTTCTTATACCAGTCGTTTCCGCCTACATGCAATATATATCCAGCAGAAATATCAATCCCCAGTTGGGCAGAAAGTCTTTGTTTTGCCTGCAGGGCATCGATAGGCGAAATGATTTGATTAAAACCATTGTATACCACCCTGGAGCAGGTCGGCTGTATTTGCAAAAATCTGTGAAGGTCCGTTTGAGTGTTTTGAGATACGGAAATGAAATTTCTACCCAGGCTGTACCCGTGTCGGATAAATTGCTGATAAATCCTTCCCGTAAAACTTACCTTATTTTCAACTATTTCGCCAAGAGCAGAGCGCTGGGCCAAAAAGTCGTGACAATGTATTATATGAGGCCTTTTGGATACCAAAGGCACCCATGGCCCGAGGGCCTGGTCAGTAAAAACAAACAAAGTATCAGCAGGTAATTTCTTTAAGCGAGATCGTATTTCTATCGGAAATAAAATAAATTGGTCAATATAACCCAGCCATTTTTTTAGTCTTCCAAAAGGCAAATTAAAAAACCGAGCTTTCGGGCTCCACATGTTTACTGTATGTCCCCGATCGCTCATTCCTTCTGCCAACATGTTGGCAAACCGCGGCATGCTTTGGTGAGGCAGAAATGAAGGATGAGAAAATAATACCAAATTCAACAGATAATAATTTTGAGAGACAGGCGGCAGCTTAAAAATTTAAGTCCCTAAGCTGGTTTGGGATTGATATTTTTGCCTTTTGGCCCTTTCAAACCGGCTATAGTCAGTCCGCAAATTAAGACAGCAAAACCCAGAGACGAAGGCTGGGCCCATTGCCCTTGGGGAATATTTATTAAAACCATGCTTAAAAGTAACCAGGGCAACAAGTTGCCGATAGCAAGTTTCTTATAGCTTTCCCATGCAATCTTAAAACTCAATTGCAATCGCAAAAATATCATGGCAATACCCATTAAGGGACCAAGTTCTCCAATCACCCTTCCCCATTCTCCTTCAGCAATTAAAAAGCCCGCCTGACCAGTCATTAGCATGCTTCCCGCATTGGTTCCCATTCCTATACCATATCCAAAAAATGGCAAGTTAGAAGAGCTTGTTAGGGCAGTGTACATACCTCCTAAAAAACGATCTACTAATACACCTTTTACCCCCCCTTCCTGTTCATTGGCAGTTTCGAATCTTGAAGTAAATGCTTCTGTACCTGTTTGAAAAAAGCTCTTATCACTTAAAAAGATAACTAAGATTGCAATTACAACACCTCCAAATATCAATTTACCGAGATACTCGGTTTTGCGTCCAATGGCTAAAGCCGTAAAAACCAGGGTGATCGCCACACCAAAAAACAGGCTTCGGCTAATAGATAAGGGTATAACTACAATAAGAGCAAATGTTGCAGCATATAAAATGACTGGCTTAATATTACTGCGATTTAACCAGAAAAATACAATAAAAGCAGCGGCAAGCGTATAGTAAGATACAGTACCTGTAATAAAGGAGAAAGTAGCCGGTGGCCTATAGAAACCCATGGCACCACTAAACCCTGCCCCCTGGGTATCGCCACCTACACCTCTATTTACCCAGGCAGATTGCGGACTATAGAATTGCGTAGCTACCAGAAGCGCCATAGGTATAGAAATGTATAAAATAACCTTACCCATTTTAATCACATCAGCATAGGTAAACACACGGCCAATAACAAAAATCAGCGGAAATTGAATTAATATAATACGAGCTCCAAACAGTGCGACCGAAAGATTTTTATGGCCCAAAAAAATAGCGGTTAAAATACCGACTATACCAATTAAACCCATTCCAACTATATAGTGGTTAAATGCCAGCATATTTCGCCGGGCAGCCATAAAGAGTAATGCAATGGCTACCGGGTCGCGAATAATAAGCAGAGGCGCCGATAAACCCGGCAAAACCCACTTTCGCAAAGCTCCTTCAAATACCAGCAAGAAAAAATACAGCCAGATCCCGTTTTTCATCAACTCAATATCAGGGTCGGGCCGGGCCTCAAAAGAATTCGCTTTTTTTCCTGAATTAGCGCTATGAGCAGAAGTGGTTGTAAAAGGTTGTATTTCCGATTGCATAAGATTACCAGGTAAATAAATTACTGAAATTCGATCAATTTGTTAATAATGCCGGCTGCATAGTTTTGCCAGGTATATCGTGCTGCACGTTCTATTGAATGTCTACCCATTTCGGATATTTGCTGCCTGTTTTCTAAAAACCATTCAAGCTTTTTAGCAATAGCTTCGGGCGAACGAATAGGTACCATGAATCCTGTTTTACCTTCCTCTATCAGATCTGCCCCGCCTGTGTTTGCCGTAATAATCAATGGCAAACCCTGGCTCATTGCCTCCTGCATAACCAATGCCCTTCCTTCAACAATTGATGGCAGGCAAAACACATGGCACGAACGCATCAGGGCCAATACTTCGTTGTTTGGTCGTCCAGGTTCGTAAGTAAAAGCAACTTTACTTTTATAGAAACCAATTGGCACCATTAGCGAACCCATTACAACCAACTCAATATTTTTAGTGTTTAGCAGTTTAACTGCTTCAAAAAGATCCGCCAGACCTTTCCGCTGGCTCATAGATCCGGCGAATAAAACCCGGAGCGGCTTGGCATTATTTATTATTCCAAAAGCATTTTGTAATTCCGTACCAGTATCCGGCGATCCGAAGGGAGAAACAATTACCCTTTTATTGGCCGACCAGCCTGGTAAAGAATCTTTTACAAAACTACCAGGTGTAACAACATCATCTGCCAGTTGAAGCTCCTGTGTCTTGCGTTCCAGTTTTTCTTCTGAATCAACTTCGCCACCTCCGAAAGTAGCCGCCCATTCGGGAAGCCTTTTGGCCTCCTGCTTCATTAATTGCCTGCTGGTTTGCCAATAAGCAATGGGTAAATCGTAAATGCAGCGCATCCCCAGTTTTTTTGCCTGGGTAAACGTTTCCAATGCGCCGTCCTCGTAAGCATATACTGAATCCGCACTATTATTATTAACGGCTTTTTCCAGGGATTGCGAAACCGTCTTATCAAATTTTCTATAAACCGAATCCACACTTGCCCATGCATTTTCTTTTGCTGTAAAATGTTTTAGTCCCGCTTTAGAAAGCAACATTCTTGCAATTTCCAAACCGGGGTGGGCATGTAAGAGGTTTGCGGGAACAGGGTAAGTACGGCGAAGCAATTCTGAACGGATTGAATTTGGCAGTATTTTAAGAAAACGGTTATTAGGGTTCGTAATGATTGTACTATGTGCAGCCGCCAGCATCCGGGCTTTATGCAAACCTTCCATAATTGCCCTTACGTTTTTGTTGCCGGTGGGATGAGAGATGACTACTTGCATTAAGACCTTAAACCTGCTATAATCTTTTTTGCGATTTGTTTAAAAAATGAAACCATTTTACTATAACCTGTCAAAATAAAACCTGCACCGTTTAAATACATCCAGACGGTGGTTTTTGCTTTTTTTGAAGCAGACAATTTTTCTAATTCTACCGCCAGCTCTTTTTTCTCCTGGTTGTTATAAATATTCCAACCAAGGCAATCCGCCTGAATACATGCATAATTTGCCTTGCTTCGTTCAATCACGTTTACATTCCAGTTCCTACTCTTAAATGAAGGCTCCAGCACTTCTTCAAACACTCTCCTTAGTCCGTTTATTTCCGCCAATTTTCTTTTCTGCCTTGCCTTGCCTGCATCTACCCAAACCCTGTAGTAAGCCAAAATTTCAGAATCATATGCATTGGCAAATCCCATAGATGATATTGACGCGGTTAGATGGTAATCTTCGGCAAAGTTTGCCCGGCCTCTTAAATAATCTGCCCTCACCAAGGCCTCTCTCTTAAACATAATTACATTTGCGGCCACCCTGTATCCAAACACAGCCGACTTTAATGCATCATCAGCCGATTGACAAACTTCTTTTCTAAACAACCTTCTCTCTTTCAAAAAATTTCCTTTTTCATCCACCTCTTGTATTGCGCAGTGGGCATAACCGGCATTTGGACACTTCTGTAATAATGCAGATAATCGCTCAATGTATTCAGGCGATAGATAATCATCGGAATCCAGCCGGACAATTATGTCGCCAATGGCCGAACGCAAACAATGATCTGTATTTTTAGCTATTCCCTGGTTATCTGATTGCCTGTAAATTTTAAGGATAGGAATTTCAACAGCTAACTTTTGCAATACTGACAGTGTTGCATCGGTGCTGCAATCATCCGAAACAATGATTTCGGTGGGTGTAAGGGTTTGAAGGAAGGCACTCTTGACAGCTTTTTCAACATAGTTTGCCTGATTATAGGTAGGGATACAAACCGAAATCTTCATAGGTATTTTTCCGATAATTTAATTCCACCACTTATAAGACTTACCTGACCAAATGCTGTTCATTATATTTTCTCTTGCCTTAATGGGCGAATTATACATAATCTGCCGAAAGATTTTAATCGCTGATTTTTGACCATTAATATTCTCTGTACCACAACGATATTTTTTCAAAAATATCCTGGTCATTCCTGTGCAGGCAAAGGATATCAAAATTAAATATCCCTTTTGGCTCTCCATTAACTATACTCCACATTTTATACAAGTATCGGTTTAGATCCTTTAAGGCCAGTAAGTTATCAGTAGATAACATATGCAGCCCTGTATCGTCCCATACAATAAAATACCGATATTCAATTTTTGACAATTCGGTAATCAATTTATCGGAGTCATGAAAATCGCCTTCATTTGCAATGTGATTTTCAAACAGTAATGCCGGGTGAATCCTTTCAATCCAATCGAGACTGCTGAGTAATATTTTAAAATCGTAACCGTCTGTATCGCTTTTAATAAAACAGGTTTGAGCATCTGCTACATCACCTAGTTTTTCTGTTTTAACCTGCGCCTTGCCTTCCGCATTTTCCTGAAAGGCCGCAGTGCCTTTCCAATGATGAAGTGATCCGGACACCACACTGCCATCTGAAATAAAACACTTCTTCACCACCACTTCATTCGGAAGAACCGCCACGTTTTTGGTTAATATGCCGTAGAAATAATCGCTGGCTTCTACCAGGATCAATTTATTTTTACAATTTGAGGCAATGAGTGCTGCGGTATCCCCAATATTGGCCCCAATGTCAACTATATTTTTCTTAGGGTATTTTTCGGAAACAAACTTTGCGGTTATGCCCACAAAAAGATCTCTGTAAGGTTGAATTTTTTGTAGCTTCAACAGAATATGGTCTTTTGGGGCCTGAATGCTGAATTGACCGCATTGTACGGTTTCAAACCGTTTTTCAAAATAATGTTCTTCATAATATTTCCTTCGTCTAACCTGTAAATAGGAATAGGCCTTTTTAGGAAGTAGTAATCTTAAAACAGTTTTCATTAGCCAGGTTTATGTTTTTAAATTTTCTTTTGGATTACTTTAATATCAAGTTAGTTTCCTTAAATGATTAGAAATAATGGGAAGAAAGTAAAATCTCTTCTGCACTACACTCCTTTTGCAACGGGTATAGAATGGAGAATGCCGGTTGAATATTCGTCCATTTTCCAATTAAGGCATTCAGCATAGCCTGCAGCGCACAATGGATGATTGGTTCGATCTAAATGAAGGCACGGGTGACAGGGAGCCAGGGAATTGACCACCTTTCCATTGAAAGTCGGCGAAATTATTCTCGATTTAAGTACTTCGGTTAATGTTATTGTACAACGGGAAGTGGCGCTTTGCAGCAAATGAGAAGGAAAACTATCGGTGCTTATTGTATGCATTGCCCGATTTGAAAGGGAGATAATATCACCGGGCTCCTGGTAAAAATGTATTGTTTTTAATCCTGCCTTTTCAAAAGCCTTTGCTTCTTTATCATTAAAGAAAAATGCAAACCAGGCGTCGGGCAAAAATTGTTTCGCCCACCAAACCGGAACAAATTGTCTGCTTGTGCCTGTGGGATAGACCAATATTGAATTTGGCAGATCATCCGGTATTTCAAGTTGCGGCGAAGTAGGAAGACCGTCTGATGATAATCGATTCGCAATGATCGGTGCATCACGCTTAAGCTGTAATTCAAATTGGTCGTAAGCTAAATTTTTGAGCTTTTTGAGACCTGCAATATCTAAAAAACCCTGGTAAGCCGTAATGTGCTTTGATGCAGGAACTTGAACAACGCCCAGAAGGTCAGCCGCTTCAAACGCCAGATTATTCACTAAGTCTTTTACAGATTTCCTCTTTTTATCACTGGCAACCGCTTTTTGATAAGGAGCGAGATATTTTTTACCTTTTAATATCCCCGGCAATAGATCTTTAAGGCCTAAAGAGGTATAGACTATTGAAATATCTTCCTCGTTACTCTCCAAAATCGACAGGCGGTCCCCAAATGCAAATTTTGAAATGGGCCTCAAAAATTGGGGGATCTTTATTCCAAATTGAATAGAAGGATAAAGTTCAGAAACAGTATATAAACTTATTAACCGCATCCATATATCACCATTACCGCCCGTGCTGCTGTCAATGTAATATTTTTGTTTTGACATTAATTTGACAAGCTTACTGTTTTGACGCTTCTTTTGTAAAGCTCTGGGTTCAAATTAGGATCGTTGTACATTTTAAATTGCCGGTAAACTTTAAATTTTAATTTTCCGCCTTGCAGCAGCGACAAAACGGATCTAAGACAATTTGCGAGATCGGTTATCTGCTCATCCAGCACTTCCACTTTTTTCTTGCAAACCCTAATATGGTCTTCCGAAACATCGGTACGAATCGTTTCTTCAAACATATGATATCGTTTCAATGTCATAATCGAAAGCCGGTCAATCATCATTCCGGGCGTTTCGGAATGCATGGGCTGGTCAATTTGGTCTGGCAAAGCCATTAAAAAATTCAATATCCATTCATCAATTTTTTCTATTGCATTATTTCGCAATTGGTTGTACCGATCAATATTTCTTTTAGCATCTACAATTTTTTCTGGTTCAATATCCTTTATCCGGGCTATATCTTCCTGGTGCCAAAGCAAGAAATTATACTGATTATTTTCTTCAATAAATTTCCAGGGCAATTCATTCTGGCTGGTTTCCAGATTTTGATGCCATTCGGCTATGTTTAAATTTTGTATCCTCAAAATATCATCAACATCAATCATAAAATTTTAATTTTATTCAGGACAGAAAGGTTAAATAAAGCTCAGAAACAGCAGAAACATTCCAAACTTCTGTCGGCCGATTTACAAAGGATTCATAATAATTTAATGAACGCTGGTGGTATTCGGGTATGAAATCGCCATTTGAAAGTATAACCGGAACCCCATGCAATTTTAAGGCGGCAAAAACACCGCTTTTGCCTATGTGCTGGCTTGGCGTGCATGAAATTGCGCTATCCATTATCTGAAAAAGCTGTGAAGCCTTTTCGGCTGAGACTTCACCAAGATGAATGAATGTAACGCTGTCTGAAAAAAAGGCCTTCAAACGTTCAAACTCCATTTGTCCATTATTGTTAATCCGTCCAAACCCAAGAAAGACAAGTTTTTTATCCTTCTCATTTGCTTCAATAAGTTGATTGGAAATAATTTGCTGCAGATTTGCCTCCGGGTAAAGATTTCCAAAAATACCCGTAATAAAATATTCTTCCCGCTCTTCATGTCCAATATTCAGCTGTGCCAGCTGCTCACTTTTTGCACCGGGTGTTAGTTTTGCTATCGGTATATTACTAAATAATGGAACAATGTCGTTTTCGATCTTCTTATCCTTTAACACCAGGTGGTATAGGTAATTCGTGGTGCTAATCTTTTCAGG
>JBBRCW010000162.1:0-14827 GCA_038204535.1 Chitinophagales bacterium
CCAGGTAGCTACATAACTAACCGCACCCGTAGAAGGATTGATCGTGTTTCCAAAATCAAGGCTGGCCTGGTCTAAGGCATAACTTAAACCTGTATTGGTAGTGGCAGTAGCTGCATAGGTAACCGTAGCCGCACCCCGGCAGCGTACCGTAGCAGGACCTGCTGTAAATACAGGAGTGCCCACAGTTGCCGTTACCATTACAGTGTGTGTTGATGTTCGGGGACCATTACATCCCGCAGCACTGGCCGTAACAATGGATGTACCGCTGAACAATGGTGAATAGGTTATCTGGCCGGTAGCACCATTAATGCTATTGCCTCCGCTAAGGCTGCCCGCACTTAAACTATAAGTGATCCCCGTAGTGGTGGTGGCTGACGCACCATAGGTAACAGGAGTTGAAGCCTGGCATATGGTGGACGTTGTACCCAACGCAAACACAGGCAGGCCTACCGTAGGGGTAATGGTAATAACGTAATCTGTTGTAACAGGGCCATCGCAACCGGCTGCACTTGCAGTAACTGTTGACGTTCCACTCCAGCCTGCAGCATAGGTAACTGCGCCTGTTGTTGCATTAATGGTATTGCCGTTGTTGCGGCTGTTCAGGTCAAGTGTATAGGTGATGCCGGTAGTGTAGGTAGCGGTAGCCGTATAGGATACCGTACTATTGCCCTGGCAGCGCACTGCCTGCAGGCCTGCGCCAAACACAGGGGCTGTTACAGAAGGCGTGTTGGTAACCGTGTGTGTTGAACTCCGCGGACCGTTGCACCCTGTGGCGGTAGCAGTAATTACAGAGGTGTTTTCCCACGCACTTACATAAGTTACCGTTCCGGTGGCAGCATCAATGGAGTTGCCTCCGGCTATGCTTGCCGCGTCAAGGCTATAGGTTATACCGGTGTTGGTGGTGGATGTGGCAGTATAGGTAACCGTACCATCTGCATGGCACCTTGATGAAGTTGATCCAGGGGTAAATACAGGAAGTCCAACCGTTGGCGTAACCGTTACCGTATGGGTAGACGTTCCGGGGCCGTTGCATCCGGCAGCACTGGCTGTTATAATGGCAGTGCCTGAGAATCCTGCCGTATACGTTACATCTCCCGTTGTAGCATTAATGGTTGCCCCTGCACCAGCACTTATGCTGTAGGTAATGCCGGTGGTATTGGTAGCGGGTGCAGGGTAACCAATAGTAGCTGCTCCCTGGCAGCGGATGGAACTTGCACCAGCTGTGAACACGGGTGGTTCTACCGATGCAGTGGTGGTAACTATATGTGTTGTTGTTTGCGGACCTGCGCACCCGGCTGCACTGGCGGTAAGGGTGGTGGTGCCACTCCAGCCCACTGCGTAGGTAACTGCACCGGTAGAGGAATTGATGGTGTTACCGCCTGTAATACTGGCAGCATCAAGGCTATAGGTTATGCCAGAGGTGTTAGCGGCAGAAGCGGTATAAGTAGCCGTTCCAGCACCCTGGCAGCGTGTACTGGTACTTCCCAATGTAAAGGATGCGGCACCTACATTAGGTGTTATAACTATGGTACTACTCCCTGCACCGGTACTCCAAATCAAAGAGGAATTGTTTCGGGCTCTTATGTAGTAGGTGCCAGAGGTAGTAACAACATTGGTAGAAGCGCTATTGGTAGTACTTGTACCGCCAGCCGTTGTTTGCCAATACCAGGTTACCCCCGGGGGCGGCGTTCCGTTGCTGGTAAGCGTTACGCCTGGTGAAAAACATTGTGGGGAGTTAGAGGTTGGATTACCCGGGTTAGCAGGAATTTGGTTGATCTGGCCGCTTACATACACATTATCATTATACCAGTAAGTTGAATTCTTTTTGGCATCAATTAAATACAGTCTGAAGGTAACAGCCGAAATATTTATAAAATTTGCAGCCGGTAAATTGACGGTATGCGTTTGATACGCATTGGTAGCTGTACCACCACCAAGGTCAGTTGAGTAACCATCCAAACTTGACCGCAGCACCCAGGTTGTATTATTATTCTCATTCAACCTGTGGGTCATGGTAAACGAAGTAAGCATAATCAAATACCCCGAATTGGCCGAAACCGTAAACTGGTTGTATTTGGATAAATTAATAGCAGAAGCGGTGCTTAAATCTGCGGTGCCATATTCCGTAGCCGAAACCGTACAAGAGATTGCTGATGATAAAGTAAAACTGGAAAAAGTTGCCCCTGTTGGCTGAGCGGTAACATTATTGTTGGTATTAGGACAAACAGCCGTACCAGTAAATGTATAGGTAGCTAATTGTGCCTGGGCGGTAAATGCTACCATCCATAACGTAAACGCTAAAACCAATTGCTTTGTAGTGCAACCTTTTGTTGGTAAATATTGCCCCATGCTTTTGCTAAGCCTGCAAAGTCGGTTTTCCATATATTGAATCTTTCACGGGCAGATTCTGGGCTGCCGCTATTGTAAAACGCAACTAAGAAATATTTATTTTCTTTATCCGTTTACAAACAAAGGAGAAATGGCTCAACAAAAGGAGAAAACCCATGACCTTCCCGCTATGGGAATATTTGAAAAAAATAGCCTGGCCGGTTTGTAAAAAACTTTATAAGTCGGCGTTGAAGAAATGAACATCTCCGCGGCAGCAACCAGCCACAATTATGCGAACGAGTCTATTTTTCGTCCCAGTAAGAGAAAGCAAAAACCCATTTGTAGAAAAGAAAAAATAATTAAATTTTTTTTTTGATTATGCATCCCCCTAAAACCCCAAAAAGGGGAGTTGGAAGGACAAGCAGCCCCCTAAGTCCCCCGAAGGAGGAGTTGAAAAAGGCCGACTCTAATGGCCAAATGAAGTGTTATCTTATTATGCCCGGCAAAGAGATGCCGTCATGCCGGGCCCCCACCCGCATCTCCCAAAAAAAGCCGGGCCTCAAAAGTCCCCCGAGTCCCATTAGTCCCACCAAGGGGGAGTTGGGAAACAGAACAGCCAGCCCCCTAAGTCCCCTGAAGGGGGAGTTGAAAAAACAACTCCTATGTCATCCCGAGTTATTACTTTTTGGTTCCCAAAAAAGTTCTTTGAAGATGACAAAGTATAAAGCGTCTAAATTCGAAACGTCCTTTTCCCCAAAAACCAAACTTTTACCAGCCTGTAAACCAGCCTGCATAAGTTTCCCCGCCATTTAAAGGAGGGGACAGAATGTTTTTATAACTTGTTATAAAAACATTCTGGGGTGGTTAAACGCATCACATGAAAAATGTTATCATCAACAACAAACCCCAATAAGAACAATACTGCAACGCCTCGAAAACAAGTGGGCGTTTGAAGGTTTCGCCTGGGTGATAGAAGAAATTAAAGCGGAGTTTAACCACCCCTGATTTTATGCTGCGCATAAAATCGGTCCCCTCCTTAAAAAAGGAGGGGAAACCGTTATTAAGAAGTCTTTCTCTGCATAAGCCCATTAATCAAATTGTTTACAAATGTGTCATTGGCAGGCACGAGGGATCCGATGTTGTTACGTTGTGGATTCCTCCTTCGTCGGAATAACATGAAAAGTCGGAAGGACAAGTGGTGTTGGACAACAACCTGTCTCATCTGCACAGAAGGGGCCGGTGGTAAGTTTTTCAAATGCCAGATACAATCTGGGTTTTCATTCGCCTCCGTAGTCAAAGACATACGGAGAGCCGTCTCTTTTTGACGGCTTTTTGAAGCCCCCTAAATCCCCCGAAGGGGGAGTTGGAAAACGCACGCCCCCTAATCCCCGCCCCCCATAAGTCCCCCGAGTCCCCTTAGTCCCACCAAGCGGGAGTTGGGAAACCGCCGCCAGCCCCCAAAATCCCCCAAAGGGGGAGTTCAAACTGCGATGTTTTATATGCCTCCGCGGTCGAAGACAAACGGAGACGTAAAAAAAAAGGCTGCCCATTTTGGGCAACCTTTCTTAAATTCAAAATAACAATTTTCGGACTAATCTTTATTTTGCCAGCAATAGGGTATTGTTCAATTTGGTATTACCCATTATTAATTGTACTTGGTACGACCCACTCTTTAGTTTGCTGATATTATTAATGTTTATGGTATTTGCACCGGTATTTACACGGGTATTGTTCACCATAATCAATTTTCCGTTAACATCAATTATTCTTACGGTCGCGTTGCCACTAACGGGCGAATTTACATTCAGGGTAACATAATTCCGGGCCGGATTAGGGAAAACCTTCATTGTTGGGGATTCATCTGTTATTTCCAATTGCGTTACAGGTATCGCGACATTCGCTCCCTTCATTTTGTATTCACCCAAACCAATATCCAGGGTCTTATTTGTATTGTTATCCGAACCATCGTTTGTTGGTTCTGTACCCGCGATTAGGGTAATGTGATTGGTTCTGACTTCTCCACCGGCCGCATTAACACCGTTATTGTCGCCATCAACGTCGTTGTTGGCATTTGGCGTACCCACTGATTGAAGGGCATATTTGGTATCCTTAACCACCACGCCTACAATATAATTGCCTTGCACCAGGTTACTGAAAAGGTAATCGCCATCAATATCGGTAACAACAAAAGCGATTGCCGGACCATCGGGTACGTTGTTCGCGTCACCATCCCTATAGAGATTAACGGTTAAACCTGCCAGGCCTTTTTCCTTGTAATTCCTAATATCTCCTTCATTTTTATCAAAATAAATCTTGCTTCCCAGGCTTACGTTAATGCAGCTAGGATCAGTTTTATCAGTGAAACCGGCATCATAGGAATTATTGAAGGTATTTGGCGGATTATTGGCGGGTACCGTAACCATTACTACATTGCCAATGGGGTCACTGTCTTTTTCATCATTTCCCTTATTAGCGGGTGAAGGATATTTTCCGGGAGGCATACCGAAAATAAGTTTGTGTGTTCCGGGTCCGAGGCTATAGAAATGATAAATACCATTATTATCCGTTTGGGTCATGGCTATCGTTCCATCGGGGAACATTAAAGTGACTTTTACGGCCTTTATTCCAGGTTCACCCGGATCTTGAATTCCATCCGCGTTATTATCGCACCAAACAAAGTCTCCGATATTTGTATTTCCGCAAATGGCTAAATCCAGCGTTAAATTGCCATTGCTGCCATCGCCATCGTTGGTTGGCTCGCTGTTAAAGTTTAAAGTAATAGCGTTGGTAAACAATTTATCCCCAACCTTCCTTATTGCATTGTTGTCATTGTCAATGTCATTATTAGGATTTGGACTGGTGAGACCTGAAAGGGTGTTTGGACTTGGGCCATATCCCGGTAGTATAGGTATGCAGGTTATGTAACGGCCTTCTTCAAGATCGCAAAACAGGTAATTACCTTTCGCGTCAGTAACAGTTGTTCTAATGGCCGCTCCATCCGGAAGGTTGTCGTTATTGGCATCTTTAAACAAACTAACGGTGATGCCGGCAATTGGCGGCTCATCGGCGTCTTTTATACCACTTCCGTTTCTATCATTCCAAACCAGGTTGCCTAGGCATAACTTTTTGCCGGGAGGGCAAGGGCCGGGTATGACAATTTCAGTATTTTTGCCTGTTTTGCTGGGGCTTGCATGTACTCCGGTGATAAGAGGAGAGCCAAAGCCATCAGCTCCAAAAGCCGCGGCACTTACAGTAACCTCATACCAGACATCGTATATCCAGTTAGGAAAGGCAGGATTTGGAGTATAAGTGGCATTTGTTGCAGGGGAATTGGTTGTTAAAACATAACCAAATGTGTTAAGGTTTTCGCTTATAGACGTCTTTGCTCCAACTACACTCGTTGCTGAACCAAGAAGCATTTTACCTTCTCCACCTGTAACTCCCAGTGTTCTGAAGCCAGAAGGAACAGTGGAGCTGGCAGTGATGTAATCGATTTTAAACTCCAATTTCTTTACGCCTTTGGCATCCAATAAGGCTAGTTGCAAATTATCAGAACCTACAAGGTTATTGAAGGTATGCCCCCTGCTACCCCATCCAATGGCATTGGTTCCGTACGTGTTGTCTACAAAGGTTTTGGAAAATGTGGTCCTAATGGTAATGGTAGCACCGGGATTGAATGTCCACTCAATTTTGGCATTTACAATATCCGGAACCGTAGGACTAACAAAACATATCTCATTTGATACTTGCGCATAACTTTCTATCGCTGTTGCAAAAGGCAATAGCAAAAGCAGTAATAATTTTTTGTACATTTTACTTCATTTTAATATTATTAATAAAAAAATTTGGGGTGTTTTAACCAATAGGTTAACTAAAAGGCGAAGATTGGGTTAGTATGAGGAAATTCAGGAGTATTGGACTTACCGGTCAAACGATCTCAACATGCTAGCAATATTGAAAAGTTTGAAAACAAATTGCTCAATTTTTGATTGAGCTGTTATTTTCCTGATCAGGGAAAATAATGGCAACCATATAACGATGATTGCCAATTTAAATACAAAATAATATAAAATTGTAACAAGATTACATTTATTTATAGAATTCTTAATTAATTCATATTTGTTAGTACAATTATGTAAAAGCGGATAAACAATTTTTCAAAATAACTTCTCAGAATAACAATCATCGACTTGATTACATAAGTATTTTTTTTCTAACTGATGCTTAATATATTTTAATTATATAATCAATTTCCCTGGTTTTTATGAAACAATTCTACCTGCTGCTACTTTCTTCTATAATTTTTTCGCTTCTAATTTTCAAACAGGCATCAATTCGGGATGAATCGAATAGAAGGACATCTATATTTTTCTTTTTTCGCATTTTATTCATCTCCGCGTACAAGTACCGGGGATTTTTAATATTCGCGGAGATAAATAAAATTTTAATCTATCATGCAAACTTCTGGCTATTCCGGAACCCCTCTTGCAAAAAAGTTGGGAATAAAATCGGGTTACAAAATCAGGCTTGTTAATGAACCAGCCTGTTATTTTGACCTATTGCCGGACATTCCCGTTGATATAGAAGTACTTACTGATAAAATTACAAAAAAGGACTTGGTACATTATTTCTGTAAACATATCAGCGACCTGCAAAGGGATATTTTATCGCTGAGAAATGAAATAGAAGCTAAAGGAATGATCTGGGTTTCGTGGCCCAAAAAGGCATCGAAGGTAGAAACGGACGTAACTGAAGACGTAATATTGCCCTGGCCAATGGATTGGTTGATGTAAAAGTTTGCGCGGTTGACGAAACCTGGAGCGGACTAAAATTGGTGATCCCATTGAAAGACAGAACTGCAATGGGATAAAATTCTGGCATACCTCCTAATTTTACCCAAAATAACCGCATGAAAATTTCCGGTTTCACCATCATTCGCAATGCGGTTAAAAATGATTATCCTATAGTGGAGGCTATCACCTCTATTTTGCCGGTGGTAGATGAGATGATTGTGCTGGTGGGTGCATCCGACGATGATACGGAGGGATTGATACGGTCCATTCCATCCCCCAAAATAAAAATACACAACTCGGTTTGGAACACCACCCCACAGGCTGGCGGCGTGGTACTGGCCGAAGAGACCAATAAAGCGTTCGCGTTGGTTGACCCGGCCAGCGATTGGGCATTTTATATACAGGCCGATGAAGTGATACATGAACAATATCACGCAGCCATTTTAAGAGGATGCAACCAATACAAGAACGAACGGCGTGTACAGGGGCTGTTGTTTAAATACCTCCATTTTTATGGTACGTATAAATATGTGGGCGACAGCCGCCGCTGGTATAGCCATGAGGTGCGCATTATACGCAATAATAAAACCATCAGCGCTTACCGCGATGCACAGGGGTTTAGAGTGGGCGAAACCAAACTAAACGTAAAACGGATAGATGCGTGGGTATATCATTATGGCTGGGTTAAAAGCCAGGAAAAGATGATTGCCAAAATGAAAGATGCCAGCAATTACTGGATAGCAGACCAAGACGCATGGGAGAAGTTTATGGCCAGTGACAACATCTTCAGCTTTGAAGACTACGACAGTGTTGCCATTTTTACCGGCAAACATCCGCAGATAATGCAAAAAAGAATTAGGGAGCAAGACTTTGATTTAAAACTTGATGTGAACAAGAAAAGGCTTTCTTTAAAAAACCGCATTATGTATTTTGTTGAGAAACAAACTGGCAAGCGTTTTTTTGAATTCAAGAACTACCGGATATTGAGGTGATGAGGTATTCATCATCAAAAGTTTTTAAATAGAAATTCCTCTCCCGCTATAATCCATTTTGGCGTACTTAATTGCGTTTTTCAGATAAGAAAGTTCTTTTAAAAATCGGCGCTTGTGGCCAAATATTATGTGCCGGTTGCTGTACATAAACCAAAACAACTTTCTATCGAACGAGCCGCTTTTTAACGATTTATGCCTTTTTAGCAAGTGTAAAAACTCTTGGAGGTAGTTTTTGTATTCCGATTGCATTTCCGGTATTGTCAAAAATAATTCGAGGGTTTCATCAATATCCAACTCTTTCTTTTTTGAGGCTGCTGTATTACTAAAGTAGTTATTGGCAGAATGGATGCGGTGATGCACCAAGTATTCATCTACTCCGGCAACGACACCGTAGCAGGTTGCCAATACGGTAATCCACCAATCGTACGACATGCCTGGCGGAACTGGCACAATATGCGGAACCAGTTCTCTTTTAAAAATCATATCGTGTCCCATGGCCTGGTTAAAGAAAAAAAGTTTGCGCGTATCGTTGCCGCTAAAATGCCGATGCAATTTAGCCAGGTGGAATTTCAGCTGGTAATCCTGCAGGCGAACGGATTTACAATGGGCAAGCACAACACCGGGTTCTTTAAAAGCGGATAGTGTTTTTGAAAGTTTGGTCGGCAACCAAATATCGTCCTGATCGCTTATGGCTATAAAATCACCATTAGCCAGCCTTATAGCTTCCTCAAAGTTTTTGTTGTAGCCCAGGTTTACTTCGTTTTTATAAAGGCTGATGCGTTTGTCTTTTTGCTTCCATGAGATTAATTTGCTCCATGTATCATCAGTCGATTGATCATCCACAATAATCAATTCAAAATGCTGGTGATTTTGCGACAATATTGATTGTACCTGTTCGTCAATAAAACATGCACCATTATAGGTACACATTACAACCGAAACCTGCATTATGGAAGGTATGGAGCCCATCATTTAAAAATTAATTAAGATTTCTTTTGAATGCTTGCCAGCAAATATTTTGAAGGTCTATTGAAAACAAATCGATATTTGTCCCATTTTTTATTCTTTCGGAAGGCTTTTAAATCACGAATATGCATCTTCTATATTTAACTTTTGGTAAAAACATACAGAATCATATACAGGCGCAATTTTCTATTTTTTCTTTCATGGTGCAAAAAAAAGAAATAAGCTCCATTAATGTTATTACCGACCAACCTGATTTTTATATTAATATCAAAGACAATGTAAATGTTATAGCAGTTAACCATGACACGCTGCAAAAATGGAAAGGGGAGTACGACTTTTTTTGGCGGATAAAAATTAAAGCTATTGAAATGTTGTGCAGTTTGTATGTTGGCGAGCCTGTACTTTATCTCGATTCGGATACTTTTTTATTTGGCGACCTGGCCGTGCTAACGGAAGGCCACTTACTGTACAAGGCCTATATGCACGAAAACGAAGGGGTTCTGTCGCTCGAAAAAAGTAAAACTGCCCGTAAAATGTGGATGCAGATCAAAGGACGGAACTATGCTGGTATTACCATACTTGCAAACCACTGTATGTGGAATGCGGGGGTGGTTTTTGTGCCAAATAAAAAACAAAACCGCGAAAACACGATGGCTTTGGAGATTTGTGATGAAATGTGCCGACAGGGAGTTACTCGAAGGTTAATAGAACAATTTGCGATAACGGCAGCTTTGCAAGAAGTGTATGGATTGCAGGCAGCCGACAACGTTATTGGTCATTACTGGTCTAATAAAACTGCATGGGACAACCTGATTACAGAATTTCTATTATCCTGTACTTTCAAGGCATATTCAAATGCACAAATAGCAACAGCTTTAAAAGATCTTGATTTTAGCCAGTTACCGGTAAAAGTAAAAATTCGCAGCAGCAACGCCAGACTTAAGGCTTTGGTTGACAAAGCATATCCGGCAAAAATTGTTGCCTTTGCTGAAAAAACGAAATTAAAGGTAGTACAGTAGTTAGATATTTTTGCAATCATTGCATTTTAAACTTTCCCTGGCAGTTGAGTTTATATAACTCACTGCCTTTCTGTTAACACATAACAGATATTAATTCATCAGGCCAATTCGCCAAAACTAAAACAATAACTTCGCGGCAATTTATTTGTACTCAAAAAATCAATCTACGAAAATGCCTGAAAGGCCAACAGTTTCGGTTGTAATGTGCACATTCAACGGAGCTTTGTTTGTTGAAGAACAACTTCGGTCAGTCATAAGCCAAACATATCCTTTAAATGAGCTGCTAATATTTGATGATGCTTCTACCGATGGTACACCAACCATCTTGCATCAATTTGCCGCAAATCATCCCTCCGTTAAGGTCAACATCAATCCCCAAAACATTGGCTTTACTCAAAATTTTGAACAAGCGGTAAAAGCTGCTTCCGGAGATGTAATTGCCATTTGCGACCAGGATGATATTTGGGTTGAATGTAAAATTGAAAAAATGTTGGCTGCCTGGAGGCCAGAATCGCCTTTGATTTATTGCGGTGCATTGTTATTTTCAACAACATTTCCAAAAAATATTTCGATGCACCCACTGTATCGGCAATTTGAAGGGACTGATGCGCGAAAAATCTTTTTGCGCAATACTGTTAGCGGCCATGCCTTGATGATTAAGAAAAAATTTCTGCCGCTCGTTTTTCCTTTTAAAGAAGATGTAATGTATGACTGGATGATGGCTGTAACAGCCGCTTACAACGGCGGCGTGCAGTTTTATCCTGAAGTATTGGTTTTTCAACGTGAACATAGCAAAAACGCCACACTAGAATCGGGGAAAAATCTAACGGAAACTCAAAGAAGAAAAGCCTATAAAGAACAGGTAATAGCACATTGCCGCGCATTTCAGCAAATACCACAAATACCGGAAGATCAAAGAAAATTCGCCGAAACTATGACTGCGCTTTTTCAACAAAGTCTTTCGCATTCTTTTTATTCCCCATTATATAATTTTGTTTTTAAACATCGTCTTATTCTTTTCAGTTATAAAAGAAAGGCAGGTTTCCTTTCTTATTTAAAACACAGTTTTAAAAGAACTCTTAATTAGAAAAGAATTCTTTTAAAAAAACCGGCAATTGCCCACCGACTGTCTTTTATTGGAAGAAAATATCTTTAGAACCTCAAATAATCTATTTCTTAAATTATTTATATTGTTATATTCTATTAAGCAATTATATTGCCCTTCTAAATTAAAAATATGAAGTTATCATTTCCAAAAGTCCTGCTGTTATTTTCAGTAGGCCTAATGTCCCTTTATGGTTGCAAAAAAACGGATTTAAATTTAAGTGGCAGCAACGATGTTGGTCCTGCCGTTCAATATCTTCAAACCACTAAGATTGAAAAAATGAGGAAATTTCTATCAATCACATTGAATGTAGCCACAGATAAAGTTGTTTATAATCCGGTCCTTAAAGAGTTCTCTGTATTAAACACCTTAAAATTTGACTATGCCTCATTAGAAGCCAGATACGATGCCGCAAATGAATATAAATTAAACTACGAATAAAAAGTATTTATGAAAAAAACTATCCTAATATTCACAATATTGTCATGCCTATCTGTAGTGGCAAAAGCAAATCCTAATTTGGAACAATATTCTACGATTACTCCTCTTACAACAGACGGAAAATTGCTTATCAGTTCCACTGACGCAACTAACCTGAGTTTTAAAGTTGTTTTTTCCAGATATGCTTCGTCGAGCGGCATCGGATTTGAAAGTGGGGCTGTACAATACTCTATAATTTTTAAAGGTGCTTCTGGTGCAGAGGAGGTACTTGGTGGCCCCTATAATATTGTTTCGGCAGACTACAATACTGCAGGTGGCGCAAGTGCTGAACAAATTAAAACTGTATCAATAGCAGCAGGCAAGCTGGGTGGAATAAGCATAAAATATACTTATACTGATAATAATACTGGCAATTTAGTAATTGCTTCATAATCTGGGGCATATTCAACTACTTTAACTGGTTCTTATCCACCCCCCGGCAATAATAATGTCAATAATGGAAACATCGGTATTAATAGAAATACCGGTCGTATACATTGGTGTTTTGAAGGGTTATGGAGACATATTACGTCGTACGAAACATATGTTGGCTTATTCAAAAAAGATAAACGTTATGACTGGACAAGTAATTATAATGGTCCCTTAATGGAAGGTAATCCTCTTGGTCCTGACAACGGGTTACTTCTTCATCTGCCAACTGGCAAAGTTTATTTTCGCGAGGGCAATGTGATAAGATACATTGTAAGCTGGGAAATATTTGAAAAATATCATTTCAATCCTGACGTGTTAAACTGGCCACAATCACGTGTTACCAGCATAAATCAGTACCAAATTGGGGCTCCCATAACTTTGTAATTCAAACTATATAAATTGTGAAAAAATTTCGGATTCGTATAACTGAGCAGATGTTTATCAGCCTTATAAGGTTATTTAGAGTTTCAAATAAAAATGGTGCATAAGGTTTTTAATAAAATTTCTGCACCTTACTTCTGTAAATTGTATTGTTTGATATGCTCATAACTAGGATGTAAATGTTCAGCTTGTAATAATAGCGCAGTAGGGAAATGAAGCAAATAGTTTACAGATGACTTTTAGACAGTTCACTGTTAATTTACTGGGGCCTTTTTTGACCAAACTCCACTTTTTTGGCCAGAAAGGCCCCAGTAATAATATTTTAATTGTCTACCTGTAAATTTGAAATATGAAATTATTACTTCAATACCTTAAACCATATAAGTGGCTGGTTCTATTGGCGCTTTTCTTAGCTTCCGTTAACCAGGTCTTTTCTTTGTTCAGCCCTATGATCATTGGTAAAATACTCGACCAGCTTGCCAATCATCCCCACACCGACAAAACTGGTGCAATACGAAACCAGCACGAATACCTGATGGGCGTTTTGTACTTTTTGGGTTTGCTGGTGGGCACTGCTATGGTTAGCCGTATTGCCAAAGCTTTTCAGGATTATGTGGTTAATGTGATCATTCAAAAATTTGGAGCCAAAATTTTTACCGATGGCCTGCGCCACAGCATGCGCCTGCCCTACCAGGAGTTTGAAGACCAGCGCAGCGGCGAAACATTGTCCATTTTAACCAAGGTTAGGGCCGATACCGAGCGATTTATCGGATTTTTTATCAATATATTTTTCGGCATTTTGGTAAGCGTAGTGTTTGTATCGATCTATGCGGCCAGCCTGCATTGGAGCATTGTGCCAACCTACGTAATGGGCATGGTGGTTTTAGGTTTTGTAACCAGTATTCTAAGTAGAAAAATAAAATATATTCAGAAAAATATTGTTAAGGAAACAACCATGCTGGCAGGCACTACCACAGAAAGCCTGCGCAACATTGAACTGGTAAAAAGCCTCGGCTTAACCGACCAGGAAGTAAACCGCCTAAACAATAACACCTATAAAATTCTGGGGCTTGAATTGCGAAAAGTAAAAAGCATTCGCACCTTGAGTTTCATACAAGGCACCCTGGTAAATTTTCTTCAGCAGGTCATCAGCTTTGTATTGCTCTTCCTTATTTTTAAAGATGTACTTACACCAGGCCAGTTTTTGGCTTTACAGTTTTATGGTTTCTTCATTTTTGGACCCATGCAGGAAATGGGCAATATCATTATCAGCTATCGTGAAGCGGAAGCCAGTCTGCAAAATTTTGATACGGTAATGAATAAGGCCGTTGAACCCAAACCCCTGAAACCATCCATTGTTGGGGCAATTGAAGAACTTGAATTCAAAAACATAACCTTTAAGCACCAAACTGCGCAGTTCAATGCGCTCGACGATATCAATTTTGATGTAAAAAAAGGGGAAACAATCGCTTTTGTCGGTCCATCGGGGGCAGGCAAAAGTACCCTCGTAAAACTTTTGGTGGGGTTGTACCGTCCGCAGGTGGGCTCTATTCTTTTTAACGGCATCAGCAGCGAGAAAATCAATTTCGACGAATTGCGCGAACAAATAGGGTTTGTAACGCAAGACACGCAATTGTTCGCCGGCACCATTCGCGAAAACTTACTATTTGTTAAACCCGAGGCCACCGACGATGAAATGCTGGATGCCTTGAAAAAAGCCAGTTGCTTTTATATATTAACAAAGGCCGAAAATGGTTTGGATACTGTTATTGGCGAGGGCGGACTGAAATTAAGTGGTGGCGAAAAACAGCGTCTATCCATTGCCCGGTCGCTTTTGCGGCACCCTCACCTGTTAATTTTTGATGAAGCAACGTCGTCGCTTGACAGTATAACCGAGGAAGAAATAACCAGCACTATTATAAATATTAGCAGTCAGCGCGAACAGATAACCGTGCTGATTGCCCACAGGTTAAGTACCATTATGCATGCCGACCGCATTTATGTTTTAGAAAGAGGACGCGTGGTTGAATTGGGCAGCCATATTGAACTATTGGAAGAAAAGGGGCTCTATTATGCCATGTGGCGGCAACAGATCGGCGAACGAAAAATCGCGGGCAGGCCGGTGCCGGCGTAAGTGAGAACCGGGATTAACGGAAAGGAAGGAAAGGGGATGGAGAAGGAAAATAAATAAATTTGCCCCCGCTGCTTAGAACCGCTATGACGTTATTCTTGTTTATCCACTTTAGCCTACAAAACAGGTTGAGAAAAATATTAAGCTGAAGTCAGATATTACATTTAGTTCTTTATCCCCGGCCTAAAGAACAAGGGCAA
>JBBRCW010000163.1:0-14759 GCA_038204535.1 Chitinophagales bacterium
GCATCTTTGCGTGAAGCTCTTGGCGGCTTTGCGTGAAAACATGCCGTCTTAAAAATCCATTCAAATAAGGTACGCATATTTACGAAGGGCCTTATTTATTGACATGAATGATTTTGAATCAAGATATCATTTTATCAAAAATTGCACTTTGAAATTAGAGGCTTTATGCCATGTCATTTTCAAAGAACTTTTTGGGGGACCCAAAAAGTAATTACTTATATTGAAGTGGAGATTGAAATCACTTTTGCAGTAAATAGTAAGCGACAATTTTTAATTCACCCGAACACAAAGCTGCGTTCTATGATTTAAGCTGCCCGGAAGATCGCCAGCCTTTAAATATGCTAAAATAGATGCAGCATGACGGCGGCCTTTGCATCGCCGCTGCCATAATCGCCCATGACAAAATTAATCATGCCTGGGTTCCGGTAAATGAAAATAGACGCCGCGTGTTTTATCCAGCACGCCTGAGATCAATGCAAAATTTTCAAGAGACGGCGGCAGATCGATGTATTTGTCAACAATAGATCTGTTTTTATAAATGACAATAGTGTTTTCAACTTCCGGGTTTATTTTATTCAGGTCTGCTTCGCTTTGCCGATCGGTTAGCGACGGAACAAAAGTGAGCGCTATTTGATGAAGGTTTAGCTCCATACCGATTTGAGCCAATTCATTTTCGCGCTGCTGTTTATCATACCCATTTTTGTTTCCATATACAAAATAGGCTTTCAGGTATTTTTTTCGGGTTATGCTTTGCTGTTCTAGAAAGCTAAGCCATTTTTTTATTTGCGGCCAGTTGGGATGATTGCCCACAAAATAAACGATGCCGTGATAACGGCCATATTTACAAACCGGGCAGGTGCGGGTGCCTTTGTCGGGACCCCAGGCATGAAAAGGTGTAAACGATGGATTGTCTTCGCCAATCTGCAGGCCTGATTGTATTTCATTTTTTTTTGATCGCGGATAGTTTGGAATGTTTAGCCCGGGAATGATGTTGTGTTCGGCGATTTGAAGGTCGCCTTTTTGTATCACCCTCAAAACGCCACTGCCACCGCGATTCTCCAGGCCGTTTCTTTGCTTTGTTGTCAGTAGTTTATCATCATCAAAAACAAACTCGTCAATATAATATTCTTTGTCTATGCCGGGTTCTTTTATGGCAGGATGAATATGCGCAGGTATATCGGCGTTTGGATAAGGTGCCGGGCGAACAGTGTAGATGGAGTAATGGCCGCCGGCATCTGATTTTACCCAGCCCCTGATGTAACCGTGTCTTTTCACCCGCTGATCCAGGTCTTGCCGATTAGCGTAATAACCGTTTACATCCGTATGATAATAGTACAGGATAACGCCTGGGGCGGGTGTTTTTCCGTCGGGTTTAAAAATTGTTCCGGTGATCAATAGTTTTTGACCGGCTTGTGTAAAGCCGGTGCTGGTGTCGACAGCGTGGATCGTTTTGGGCATGCCAATGTAAAGAAAATCTCCATTTTCAAATGGGCCACCCACTACCTCACTATTACCATTGTTGCTTAAACCGGGCTGCCTGGTTTGCCCGGTACAGCCGGGTGTAAATGTTATCGTCAGCATCCATAAAAAAGCAGCAGAAAACCGTTTCATATTTTTAATATTTTATTGGTTCGTCTTAACCTGGCAGTTGTTTATTTTGGTTTTGCAGAGGCATAAATTCGATATCGGTAATTGTCGATGCTCGATTGCTAAAAAAGCATCGGGCCCTGTACATCGTTATTTTCATTCAGTAAAAAAATAAAGATATCTGTCCCCCGCATGTTACCCGGGCTGTATCTTAAATATACAAATACTTAAAAGCTTGGGGGGTTAATCTTGACGATTTGCTGCAATATCCCGTCGCAGAACATCATTTGCCTGACAAATGGCTGTCATCGTCTTATTGTCAGGTCAATTGTGATTGTTCCCTTATTTGCATGCAAAATTTCGGCCTTTTCAAAAAAAAGTAATAATCAAACTACCCACTTAAAATACCTCCCCAAGGTTACCGCCAAAACCATCCGAACCTTTTATGCCGGTACCATAGTCGATACACAAATTGGTATTTGAAAATTTATTAAACTTAATTCGCAGGCCCGTACCAATGGAAGGAAAAATGTCTTTGAAAGAATTTGAAGCGCGTTCTGAAGCGGAGCCAATAGAGCCAAATAATACATTGTATCCTACCAAAAAAAATGCGGGTGGTACAAACTGTACTGCCCGCATTTATAAATTTAAGATCGATGGCTATTTTATACCGTGCATCATTTTGCGTAGCTTAAAGGAAAGCAGAAACAATATGACTGCAGCTGCGCCGGCAAAGCCCATAAAAATCATAAAATAGGTGTGAAGGCTGTCAATCGTTATGCCTAAAAATACCGGAGGCGCATCAGTAGATGCGGGGTCAGGATACAGGGCGCTCATGGTGCCAGCCAGTTTATTGCCGGTCGCAATAGCCATAAACCAGATACCCATCATTAATGAAGTAAACCGGCCGGGCGTTAATTTGTTTACCATGCTCAAACCGATAGGGCTTAAAAATAATTCGCCCACCGTATGTAAAAAATACAGCCCGGTTAACCAAAGAATACTCACTTTAATGGTGGGGTCGCCGGTGCCGAACGAAATAAACAGAAAGCCCAGTGCAAGAAAACCAAGGCCCATTGCCTGTTTCATGGGAGCGGGCGGCTCTATACCTTTTTTACCCAGCGTGCCCCACAAACCGGCAAATATGGGAGCCAGCAACACTATAAAAATTGGGTTGAAACTTTGAAAATAACTGGCGGGCATTTCCCAGCCAAATACATGGCGGTCGGTTTGTTCGTTTGCAAAAAAGGTGAGCGACGCGCCGGCCTGTTCAAAACACATCCAAAAAAAGATTACAAAGATCATAATGATGATGATGACCGATAACCTTGATCGCTCCACTTTGGTAAGCGACCGATCGGTGAGGATGGCGAAGGGCAGGCATAAAGTCATACCGTAAATGGCCGAGCCCCAAAAATCAACCCCCAGCACCAGGTAAATAATCGCAATGGCGGAAATTACAGAAACAACCAGCGCAATGATCTGGCCATTACTGAAACCGGTTTCTCCTGTTTCGGAAACAGCGGTGTCTTTTAGTTTGTTGGCATGTGTACCCAGCGGTTCGCCTGTATGCGATACAACATACTTGTCTTTGGTATAATAAAAAATAACCAGGCTGATGAGCATGCCGATGCCCGCCGCAAAAAAGCCCCATTTAAAGTCAACCTTCTCGCCCAGGTAACCGCACACCAATGGCGACAAAAAAGCCCCGGCATTGATGCCCATATAAAAGATTGTATAGGCCGAGTCCTTACGGGTATTATCGCCTTCGGGGTACAACTGGCCCACCATGGTTGAAATGTTGGGTTTAAAAAAGCCATTACCAAAAATCAGGAAGGCAAGCCCGGTCCACAGCAGCGTAATGGAAAGACCCGAACCGGTGCCACCCGCTACTGCGGCTGCTTCAGGAGCGGGAAATGACGCTGAAAAGAATAAAATAAACTGGCCCAGCGCCATTAAAAATCCACCTACAAAAATCGATTTACGGTTGCCCCAGTAGCGGTCGGCAACATAACCTCCCAATAAAGGCGTTAAATAAACCAGTCCCGTATAGCTGCCATAAATGTTTGCGGCAACAGCTTTATCAAAAAGCAATTTATCCGTCATGAAAAGTACAAAAATGGCTCGCATGCCATAGTAGCTAAAGCGCTCCCAAAATTCTGTAACAAACAAAACATACAAGCCTTTGGGGTGACCCTTTTGAACAAGTGCATTATCTGCAGGTGTAATATTCATATGCGGTTAATTTATTGCGGGTGGAAATTAAAGATATAGCACTCAAAATAGGATAATTTCTTTAACCAAAGCTTACCGGTTGGTTAATGATGCTTTTAATTTGGGATAATTAGTATTCATGATGCCCCATAAGCACTTTGATAAATGGCAAACCTTTGATTAATGCCGTTTAGGTTTTTTTGAAAGTTGCGAAGAGGCGCAAAGAAAAGCAGCACCAGGATGCATAGAAGAAGAGGGTTTACTATGGGTCATAGCTCCATACGTCTCGTTGGGTGAGATTGATGTAAACGGCATTGAATCTCTAAAAGAGAATAGCGGGTATTTTCCCGGTGCATTTTAAATTGTCGCCTTTTATTTCCTGGAACGTGGTTTCAAACCTCCTCGTCATTGAGACGTGGCCCGCCCGAAGTTTATCGTGTGGACACATTCGTAAAGTCTTTTTTTTGCTCCATAGGAGCATCCTGTTTATAGAAAAAAACATGGCAGTATCGGATTAGAGCTCCGTAGGTGCTTCCTGTTTGGAAGAATTTAGGCGGCTCCTATGGAGCCTGAATGCTCGATTGATCTTATGCTCTATAAACAGGTAGCCCCCTATGGGCCTATTTTAAGACTATTTTTATCACATTACTTGATTTCGAATAAAAAGCACATTCAGAAAATGTGTCCACACGATAGGTCCGAAGGCGGAGGAGGCACAGCCTGCCCCGCTTCTTCTGTTGGGGAAGCAATCTTCTAAACAATCAGGTTGACGAATTACCGGGGATTGCTTTGCTTCCGATATCTATCGGAACGCAAGGCTCGCAATGCCGAACGCTTGTTTGATGCGACAAATTGAAATGCACCCTTTTTTGCTCTCAAAAAAAATCTTTTAAAATTGTTTTAATATTGACAAAAATTTCCTGGCTATCGGGCCGGGGTTCCAAGTATGAATATTTTATTATTAGGATCGGGTGGCCGCGAACATGCATTGGCCTGGAAAATGAAGCAAAGCGTTTTATGCGACCAGTTATTTATTGCCCCGGGTAATGCCGGCACCGGTTTATGCGGCACCAATGTAGCCCTGGGAATAAACGATTTTGAGGGGATCGCTCAATTTTGTCTTGATCAAAAGATAGGAATGGTGGTTGTGGGGCCCGAGGAACCTTTAGTAAAAGGTATTTACGATTACCTGGTTAGCCAGCCTTTATTAAAGGATGTTTTGGTAGTGGGCCCTTCGGCGGAAGCTTCTCAATTGGAGGGAAGCAAAGCTTTTTCAAAACACTTTATGCAGCGGCACAATATACCGACTGCAGGCTATGCTGAGTTTACCAGTAACAATTTTGAAGAAGGGAAGTTATACATAGCCCGGCATACTTTGCCCGTTGTTTTAAAAGCTGATGGGCTTGCGGCAGGTAAGGGGGTGGTGATTGCGCAAACCCATGCCGATGCTTTGGCGGCATTTGAAGAAATGATCGTTCACAAACAATTTGGCAGTGCATCGGCAAAGGTGGTGATAGAGGAATTTTTGCAGGGAATTGAATTAAGCCTGTTCGTTCTAACAGATGGAAAAGATTATAAAATCATTGGACATGCCAAAGATTATAAACGAATTGGTGAAGGCGATACCGGCCTGAACACCGGCGGAATGGGCTGTGTAAGTCCTGTTCCTTTTGCGGATGAAATTTTTTTAAAGAAGGTAGAAGAAAAGGTGGTGATACCAACTATAAAAGGACTGGCTGCGGAGCAACTGGTTTACAAAGGTTTTGTTTTTATTGGTTTGATGAATAACAGCGGTGAGCCTTTCGTAATAGAATATAACTGTCGGATGGGCGACCCGGAAACGGAGGTATTGATGCCCCGCATAAAGAACGACCTGGTAGAAATGTTTGCAGCGTTGCACGACAATCGTTTGAATGAAATTGAGATGCTTTACGACAACCGGGCGGTTGCCACTATTATGGCGGTGAGCGGCGGCTATCCCGGCGATTATCAAAAAGGGATTGCGATTAAAGGGTTAGACCAGTCGCTGCCCGAAGACGTGCTGATCTTTCATGCCGGAACATCTGAAAAAGATGGAAAGATCGTTACCAATGGCGGACGGGTGCTGGCGGTGAGCGCCTTCGGCAACGATCTTAAGGAAGCAGTGCTAAAATCGAAAAGCGTTTTAAAGCAAATAGAATTTGATGGTATGTATTATAGACGGGATATAGGGTATGAGTTTTAGGAAAGAGAGCCGGCCCCCTAAATCCCCCGAAGGGGAAGTTGTGAACTGCGGGCCTCTTAGTCGCCCATAGAGGGAGTTTGGGAATTTCGATCCTGGCGGTCTGCTGATAGCAAATTTTTAATGTTGGAAAAAGAGATAACGTCATGCCGGGCCTGACCCGGCATCCCCTGGAAAATTGACTGGGATGTTTTCGAGGGGATCCTGAAATAAATTCAGGATGACGGCTCCCGTTGACGGCTTTGGAGGACAGCCGATAATAATTAATTAATGCCAAACAAAGTGATACCGTCATGCCGGGCCTGGCCCGGCATCTCCTGGAATTTTGACTGGGATGTTCTCCAGGGGATCCTGAAATAAATTCAGGATGACGGCTCTCGTTGACGGCTTTGTATCTGTGGTTCAAACAAAGCAAACTATGGTTCAAACATAACAATAAATCACAGATCATCCCGCTCGAACTTGCGCAGGCAAATAAATCCGTAGGCAACTAAATAGATGACTGCGGCAATCATTAAATAACCCGGCGGGGTAATGGTCCTGAACTGGTTGACCACATTGCGCAAAAAAGGAAAGGGAACTAAATTGTCGGTGGACTCCAGCGGCAGAAACCGGCCGCTATTATAAACATACCTGTTCAATAATCCGGCGATCATATTCTCGATGACAACGGCGTACAAAAAGAATACACCAATGGCGATGCCCGACCGTTTAAACAGCAGCCCAAAAAGCAGCGCTACTGCCGAATAGCTTAATGCCTGCACAAAAAAGTATCCGATATATTCTACCTTTTCGAAACTAATGCTGCTGCCGCCTTCAAATACGCCAAAAAGAAAAGCCGTAATAAAAACCAACGCTGTAGATATTAACGCGAGGATAACGGTCAGCACCATCTTTACCGAAATAAATTGCTTTCGGCTCCACCCGTCAATAATGTTTTGGCGATGGGTCTTGTAGCTGAATTCGTTGGTAAAGGATATGATGATTAGCAGCCCGGGAATGAATAACAAAAACCCGCTCATGTACGATACGGTTGCCCAAACTTCGGGAAACTGGAAAGGCGGATTACCGATGAGCATATTCGCCATGTCGTTTTTTCTGGGCCTTGCATCCTGTATAAGGTAAGCCACATAGTTAATGCCGAAGATGCTGATGAGGTATAATAAAGACAATAGCCAGAAGGTGCGGTAGTGCTTTACTTTCATCCATTCAACTTTTAATAATTGCAGCATGAAAGGAGTATTTAATTATTGGTGAGTTCAAGAAATTTCGTTTCAAGGCTTTTTTTGCGAAGGTGTAAATGGTTTAGCACCACGCCATTTTCAAAGCAATATTGATTAATGGCGGTTAAATTTGCCGTACCAGGCGGATAAAAAATCTCTATTAATTTATCCATGTTTTTCAGGTGAGTATAGCCACCCATATTCTGCAGCACCCCGGTCAACCTTTCCAGTTCGGCAGCGCCGGCCACCACAATATCTTCGTTTACGAGTATCTCATCTACAGGGCCGGCGGTCAATAAATTGCCCCGTTTTAAAACGGCCACATGCGTACAAACTTTTTCTACTTCATCCAGCATGTGGCTGGCCATGATAATGGTTTTGCCATCGCCCGCCAACCGCTTTATTAATTGCCGTATTTCTGAAATGCCTACCGGATCAAGACCATTTGTTGGTTCATCAAATATCAACACCTCGGGGTCGCCCAACAAGGCCGAAGCAATAGCCAGCCTTTGTTTCATACCCAGGCTGTAGGTGCTGAATTTGCTGTGGCGGCGTTCATGCAGGTCCACTTTTTTCAGCACATCCGAAATATCGTTATGCCCTTTGCCTTTTATTTCGGCGGCAATGGCCAGGTTCCGCTCGCCCGACAGGTAATGGTAAAAATTGGGGGTTTCCAGAAGGGTGCCTATTTTTTTTCGCATATGGGCACTGCCCGGCTGTTCGTAAAAACTAAAAGTGCCCGAAGTGGGTTTTAAGATATCCATTACAATACCCAGCATGGTGGTTTTGCCGCTGCCATTGGGCCCCAAAATGCCAAACACGCTGCCTTCTGGCACGCTGAAAGACACATTGTTCAACGCCAATATTCTGCCATAATATTTGGTAAGATTAGTGAGGGTAAGTACGCCGGGCACGGGGTTGTTGTTGTTGAACAGACAAAGTACTTTTTAAAAATTAATTTTTAAAATGAAAATGATAAAAGGCAGGAGTGCCGGATGGGACAGTAGAGACGCGATTAATCGCGTCTCTACCAAACGGCGAAAAATAAATAAATTTGATGAATAACGTATTCACAGGAACCGACGAATAAAACCCAAATGGACAAATACAATAATAAATATCCCATCCCATCTGCCCGCCTGCAATCGTGGGATTATGGCAGCAACGGTGCGTATTTTATTACCATATGCACCAAAAACAGGAAACATTTTTTTGGTGAAATATCCGGCGGCGAAATGCATTTGAACGAATTGGGTAAATTGGCGGAGAAATATTGGATAGAAATACCCCAACATTTTACATTTATTGAATTGGGCGAATTTGTGGTCATGCCGAATCATATGCACGGCATTTTGATAATTGATAAAACGGATGATGCAAATATTGATTTGCCAAACGTAGAGACGCGATTAATCGCGTCTCTACGGGAAAAATGCGAAAATAGGAACAAACCAAAATCTCCCATTTTCTTTCCGCCATCGACGATAAAATAAACCATACCCAAACCTAAATAGAAAAAACCGATACCTGGAAAATGGGTTTGTTGCAAAAAATGTTTGTGTATTTTTTTGTGAAATAAATAAGGGACCAATGATTTTAATTTGGAAGATGTGGAACAAAATAAGAAAATGTGGTAAGTTTGCAGTAACAGTACTCGCCACGCTACCCATAAGAACAGCGTCCCAGGGCGGGTCTTTTGCTTTTATAGCGTTTCCCCAAATTTTATACACCCCTCAGGTTTTTTCTGATTATCCCGGAAAAAAGCATGAGGGTTTTTTATAACTAATCAGGAATGGTGATTTACTACAAAGGAGCATTAACAGTAGCAGAACAAATAGTACAGTTAAGAGAACGAGGATTAATCGTAGCTGATGAGGAGTTAGCTGAACATTACCTATGCCATGTTAGCTATTATCGTTTGGCTGGCTATTGGTGGTCTATGCAGTCGGTTAAGGCCACGCACCAATTTAAGCCAAACAGTAAATTTGAGGATATAGTTCACCTGAACAAAGCTTATTTATCATCTTTCGCACGAATTCGATCCCTGGTGGTTTCAGAATACATTCATCTTTCAGGACACCGAGGCATTAATTAAAACGCTTGCGTCTATTCAGGAAGAGGTAGGTCGTTCTAAAGATGCGTTTATCAGAGAGCATAAAAAAAAGTACAAAGATGATTTACGTTTTCCACCGGCATGAAAAACACTGGAACTAACCAGTTTTGGCTCACTTTCAAAATTATATGGCAATTTGAAGAATGACGTTAAGTCTAAAGACGTTATTGCACAAGAATATGGTGCTGTAAACCATACATTTTTACCGAGTTGGCTTCAGTCAATTGCTCAAATAAGAAATTATTGTGCGCACCATACCCGTTTATGGAACAAAAATTTGCCAGGCACTCCCAAAATTTTGTCGAAACCGCCACTCAGTTGGGTAACTGATGTTCCTACCGATACCCAAAAATTATATATACACCTGTGTATAATGAGGTACTTGTTAAACCTGATTGCCCCCGAAAATTCTTTTCCAATTAAGCTTGCGGGCTTGTTGGAAAAATATCCATCAGTGGATCCCAATGCAATAGGATTTAAACTAAATTGGCAAAATGAACCCCTTTGGCAATAAGATATGGCTAAACAACCCGATCAAATATTACAAGTACAATTGAATACCCAAACGATAAAATTGGGGTATGGATATATTTCGATATAGGTAGATTGTTTTATACAGATCAACAAAACGCATTTAATAAAATAGTTGAAGAAGAAAATCTTTCCGCCGACTAAACAGAAAAACTGATTAAGGATTATCTATTTGCCGAAAGAGAGCCGTTACGCTACGAAATGTTGGAGCTAATTGACGGCGAAAATCCAAATCTTTGCACATCCCAACGACAGTCATTAAGTTTATAACTTACTCATTTTAACTATCTTCATCCCCAGACAAAATCTCATAGGATTTTACTTGAAAAACGAAAAACTCACACGGAAAGAAATTATCGACACCCGACTTAAACAAGCCGGTTGGGATGTCAAAGACCGGACTTTGGTTGTTGAGGAGTTTGATATAATTGTTGACAAAAATCTAGTTCAGGAAGCTGCGACACCCTACTGTGGCAGGCAATTCAGCGACTATGTTTTATTAGGCAAGAACGGAAAACTATGAGCAGTTGTCGAAGCCAAAAAATCTACAGTTGATGCAAATATTGGAAAAGAGCAAGCAAAGCAATACTGTTTCAATATTCAAAAACAATTTGGAGGCGAACTTCCTTTTTGCTTTTATACCAACGGACACGATATTTTGTTTTGGGACTTAGAAAATTATCCCCCTAAAAAATTTTAATTGTCGCGAATTCGCCATAATTAAAGGAATCGAATTCGGCCCTTTTAAAAAAGTAATCTATGGCGAAAAATAAATCTATTAATGTACAGGGAACAGAGATTGCCATTTTTCAGAATGAGCAATCTGACTTTATTTCGCTAACTGATATTGCCCGGTACAAAGATCCATTCAACACTGATACCATCATTCAAAATTGGCTACGCAACAGAAACACTATTGAATTGTTAGGTTTTTGGGAAATGCTGTATAATCCCAATTTTAAACCCCTCGAATTCGAGGGGTTTAGAAACCAAGCTGGGTTAAACAGCTTTGTATTAACACCTAAAAAGTGGATAGAAAACACCAATGCTATTGGAATTACTTCCAAAGCAGGAAGATATGGTGGCACTTTTGCTCATCAAGATATTGCCTTTGAATTTGCTTCCTGGATATCTATTGAATTCAAGCTGTATATCATCAAAGAATTTCAACGCCTCAAAGCCGATGAAAACGACCGCCTGAAATTGGAATGGAACTTACAAAGGACACTTTCAAAAATAAATTACCGCATACATACCGATGCGATCAAGGAGAATATTATCCCTGCCCTGCTTTCAAAAAAAGATAGTGCAATGGTTTATGCCAATGAAGCCGATATACTAAACATGGCTTTGTTTGGTAAAACCGCCCTGCAGTGGAGAACTAAAAATCCCCGGGCCGAAGGAAATATCCGCGACCAGGCCAATCTTGAACAACTGGTAGTACTCTCTAATTTAGAAAGCATCAATGCCGTTTTAATACACCAGGGGTTGGAGCAGGGTGAAAGGTTGCTCCAACTGAATAAAATTGCCATCACTCAAATGAAATCGTTAGTAAATAACAGTCAATTAAAGAAATTAAAATAAGAAGATATTCAAGTCAAATATAAAATCAAAGGTAGATACCCTGTGGGATAAGTTTTGGAGCGGAGGTGTCAGCAACCCACTCAAACCTTTTTACAGAAACCCTCTTGCAAAAGCGACAATATTTTTCCGATACCGAAACCTTCAACCTGACACAGACCTTATATTTGCGGCAGTGAAAATTTTTACTTTTATATTCTCCTTATATATTTTGCTACTGTCGACAGTGCCCTGTTGTGCAGTTGATAATTGTAATGATGAAATGCAACAAACCCAAACTTTAGACAAGCATGAACATAATGGGGGTAGCAAAACCTGTTCACCTTTTACTTTATGTGGCAATTGCGTTGGCTTTACGATAAACACAACCGATTTTCAGGTTGGTATATCACAACAATTGATACAGCAAACTTTTTCAGGCTATATTCAATCTTATCTTCCTCAATACACAGCATCTTTTTGGCAACCACCCAGGTTGGGCTGACACATATCTATTTTATTGACACAGTATTTATCAGCCTAATTCATAATAATGAAATCTATCTTTATTTATTGCATAGCGATGCTATGTACGTTCAATATTTATGCACAATATAATTTTAAAATTATTATTAAAGATGCAGAAGCAAATCCATTGCAAGGTGCAACGGCAAGCATAAAAACCCTGAATAAATCTGCAATAGCAGACAGTAATGGAATTGCTACATTTAAAAATATACCAACAGGCAAATTTGAGATAGTTTTTTCTCATGTCGGCTTCAAAGAAAAAATGACTGTCTTTCAATTTCCAATTATCACCGCCAGCATTGCAACAATTGAGTTGGAAGCTACAGCGTATGAAGAAGATGAAGTAATCGTTACATCCACAAGAAGTAGTCGTTCCATTGCTGACATTCCTACAAGAGTTGAAACCATATCGGGCGAAGAACTGGAAGAAAAAGGAAATATGAAACCCGGCGACATTAGAATGTTGTTGAATGAAACCACCGGAATACAAACACAACAAACATCGGCAACGAGTTATAATTCCAGCATACGCATACAAGGACTTGACGGTAAATACACGCAGATAATTCGTGACGGTTTCCCTTTGTATTCAGGCTTTTCAGGAGGGTTGGGGCTATTGCAAATTGTTCCGCTTGACTTAAAGCAGGTAGAAGTTATCAAAGGTTCTGCCTCCACATTGTATGGTGGTGGAGCCATTGCAGGTTTAGTAAATCTTGTTTCAAAAGTGCCGAAAGAAGAGAGAGAATTAAATTTTCTGCTGAACGGAACTTCAGCTTTAGGATTGGATGCAAGTGGGTTCTATTCTCAAAAATTTAAGAAAGTTGGAACAACAATATTTGCATCATACAATCATGGCACACCTTACGACCCTGCCAACATTGGTTTAACAGCCATTCCAAAGTTTGACCGCTTTACAATCAATCCGAAGTTATTTTTCTACTTCAACAACAAAACAACAATGAACTTTGGCGTTAATGCAACGATTGAAAACCGGATTGGTGGCGACATTAAATTCATACGGGGAAAAGCCAGTAACACACCATCTTACTTTGAAAAAAATGAGACCTACCGTTACAGCACACAATTTTCGTTTGAGCATATTGTAAACAACAACTCACACCTGAATGTCAAAAACAGTATGAGTTACTACAACCGATCAATCAAAGTTCCGGGTTACACATTTTCAGGCTTGCAGGTTTCCAGTTACACAGAAGCGAACTATAACTATAAAAATGAAAGATCAGAATGGATTGGGGGTGTAAATTTTCTTTCCGACAAATTTACTCAAGATCAACACGGCACCATTATTCCGGTCAATTACAATCAATCAACCATTGGTGCGTTTGTGCAAAACACCTGGAACGCTTCAAATGTGGTGACACTTGAAACAGGATTACGAGGCGACTATCAAAACGCTTATGGCTTTTTTTTACTTCCTAGAATTTCGGCCTTATTCAAAATAAACCACCACTTGACCTCTCGAATTGGAGGAGGACTTGGTTATAAAACACCAACAGTATTTACCGAGGACGGAGAAAGAATTCAATTCAGAAATGTTTTGCCAATTGATGAGAAAAACGCCCGTGCCGAAAAATCGTACGGCGGAAACTTTGATATAAACTACAGAACCAGTTTGTTTAATGGCGAAGTTTCTTTCAGCATTAACCAGCTTTTTTTCTACACAAGAATTAATGACCCTTTGGTATTAACACCCATTGCAAACGGTAACTTTAAATTTTTACAGCCCGGCGGTTTCATTGACACAAAAGGAATGGAAACAAACATCAAGCTCTCTTATCAAAACTTTAAACTTTTTGTAGGTTACACGATTGCAGATGTAAAACAACATTTTACAACAACCACAGAATTCCCCTTGGTAGCCCGCCACCGATTGAATAATGTTTTAATGTACGAAATTGAGGAGAAGCTGAAAATTGGTTTGGAGGCCTATTATTTCAGCCCACAAAAATTGAATGATGGTGCTATAGGAAAACAATATTGGCTCACGGGATTAATGATTGAAAAACTGTGGGAAAACTGTTCAATCTTCGTCAACTTTGAAAATTACCTGGATACCCGGCAAACAAAATTCGATACGATTTACACAGGAACAATAACCAACCCAACCTTCCGCGACATCTATGCACCTGTTGATGGTTTTGTAGTTAACGGCGGTATTAAAATCAAACTGTAATTCGCCGACACATAGGCGCCGTTCGCTGTTGTACACTTGCCTTTAATGACAGAAGAGAAGGGTATGCCTATGATATTAGGTGGGGTAGACGTAAGCCGTGCCCGTTACTAAGGCAGGACTTGTCTCTTTGCCTTTTTCTACTAAGGTTTAGAAGCCGGCAATCTTTTTGTTTTAACTCAGAATCTGAGAAGCAGTCTAACACAACCTTTTCATCCATCCCCGTTTCTGCAATAAAAAAGCACCGGAAAGCGCCGGTGCTTTTTTAAATTATAGATAAGTTCAACATTCCCATTTAATCCAACCAATCTCAAAAATCCCGGTTCTGTTTAACATTTCCATCTAATCCAACCAATCCAAAAAATCTCGGTTCCTTCTAACCAATCCATCTAATCCCGGTTCTGTTCTCCCTAATTCCTAATCGGCTTCCCACTCTTCAACACACTTTGAATTCTTTCCAGGGTTTTCTTTTCGCCGCACAGGCTTAAAAATGCCTGGCGTTCAAGGTCCAGAAGGTATTGTTCGCTTACCAGCGTAGGTTCGCTCAGATCGCCGCCACACATAACGTAGGCCAGTTTGCGGGCAACCAAT
>JBBRCW010000164.1:0-14747 GCA_038204535.1 Chitinophagales bacterium
TCCCAATTGCCGCATCATGCCGGTAAAAGCGGCCCCCTGCCCTATTTCCTGTCCTTTTAGTGTACTGAGCGATAAAGTAGTGATCGGTATAAACAGGAGCCCCATACCTACACCCCGCACAATCAGCATCCAAAAAAATGCGTCTTCTGATGTGTTAGGGGTAATGATTTTATATCCCCAAAAACTAAATACAAAAAAGAGCAGCATGCCGGCTGCCACCAGGTATTGCTGTGGCACCCCTTTTTGAAGAAGCATTCCTATGAGCGGCATCATAAAAGCTGTGGTAAGTGCTGCCGGTATCATCAGCATTCCGCTTTGCTGGGCCGTCCACCCCAGTGTCGATTGCGTATAAAGCGGAATGATAAAAGTGGAGCCGTATAACCCAAAACCCAGAATGAAAGATAATATGGTGCCCACCCGCAAGTTTCCGTTCTTCAAAACTCTTAAATCCACAATGGGTTTTCTGAAATACAATTCGCGCCAGATGAAGAAGAAAGATCCAAAAACGGCAGCCACAACCAGAATGACAATGGTTGTACTGCTAAACCAGTCATCGTCGTGTCCTTTCTCTAAAACATATTGTAACGAACCTACCGCCAAAGCCAATAAACCTATACCCAGCCAGTCAATATCTTTTGACACGCTTTTTTCGCCGTATTTAGGACTGCGGACAAACTGCAGGGTAAGTAATGTGGCAATAATACCTATAGGAATATTTATATAAAAAATGTAAGGCCACGAAAAATGATCAACAATATAACCTCCCAGCGGAGGGCCTAAAGTTGGGCCGATAATAACGCCGAGGCCATAGATCGCCTGTGCCATACCACGCTTTTCGGCGGGATAACTTTCGGTAATAATTGTTTGAGAAGTTACCAGAAGTGCACCGCCGCCAAGGCCCTGTAAAATCTAAAGGCCACCAGTTCCCAGATATCTGTAGCATTGCCGCACAAAAACGAAAAAACGGTAAAAATTATAATGGAGGCGGCAAAATAGTTTCTTCTGCCAAACTGTTGAGACAACCAACTGGTCATAGGTACGATAATCACATTACCTATTGCGTAAGCAGTAATCACCCAGCTCACCTCAGTTAAAGTAGCGCCCAGGTTCCCCTTCATATCTGTCAATGCCACATTTACAATAGTAGTATCAACGATCTCTAATAAAGCGCAAAAAATAGCTGTGATAGTAATAATGACCCTGCGGGAGCCATATTCTACCAGCGAATCCGGATGTTGCTAAAAATAAAATTCTAATGGATAACCTTTTAAATCAACCAAAGTGTAAAACATTGCCCGGCAAATACCAACAGCAAAACAGATTTGAAACTAAGTTCTGTAACCGGAACGTTATTGCACAGGTTTAACACCTAATCTAAATGAACATCTACGTCCACGTTCATGCCTGCTCTCAACCTTTTGACCAGCGTGTCATCCTGCGCATTAAATTCAATTTTTACGGGCAGGCGCTGAACAACTTTTACAAAGTTTCCTGAAGCATTATCCGGCGGCAGCAGTGCAAAACTTGCGCCGGTTGCAGGAGAGAAAGAACTCAGGGTTCCTACAAACTCATGATCGGGGTAAGCATCCACATGAACCACTACTTTTTGGCCCACTTTCATTTTATTTAATTGCGTTTCTTTAAAGTTTGCCACCACCCACATGTCGTTATTTAGCACAAGGCTAAAAGTTGATTGGCCAGCTTGTACAAACTGCCCCGGCTGAATATTTATTTTAGAAACCAAACCGTCGGCGGGCGCTGTAATAACTGCATAAGACAGGTGTAGTTTTGCCCCATCCACATCTACCTGGCGTTGTTTTATAACTGCACTGGCAACGCCAATCTGCGAAGAAGTAGCATTGCTTTGGCTGGCAACTCCGCTGGTTTGAACGTTTGCCTGTGTTTTTTGCTGTTGCAAAACTTTTAATTGGTTTTCGGCTGTTTGCTTTGCAGCCAGTGCCTGCTCAAATTGCTGCTGGGTAATCGAATGATCTTTAATCAGGTTTTCGTATCGGCTATAATCTTGCGTAGCGCGCCAAATATTTACGTTGGCAGTGGCAATTTGCGCCTCAATAGCAGAAATACCGGCTTCCGACGTGGCGATATTTGCGTTTGCGGCAGTAGAGGTCGCCTTTGCCGCACCCAGGTTTGATTGAGCGATCATTAATGCCGATTCGGCCTGCTCTAATTTAAGCTTCAGGTCTCTGTTATCGAGTACCAAAAGGGTATCCCCTTTTTTTACTTTTTGGTTATCAGTCACGCTCACATTGGCTATGTAACCACTAACGCGTGGTATTACCGGACTGATGTTGGCCTGCACCTGGGCATCATCTGTTTCTTCGTGGTGCCGGGCATGTATGTATTTTGAGGTGCCGAACCAACCGCCTAAAACCACTAATAGTATAAGGATGATGATAAACTTTTTACTTTTTGTTTTTGGTGCGTCGTCTTGAACCTTAGTTTGATTCTTTGGCTTTTCAACACACATTAAAAAGACCATAGGTAGCAGAGGAAACATTGCCGGGAGAAGAAGTAGATCCGGAAGAGCTATTTGATTTTACCTTCAGGTCAATATTTGGGCTATTTAAACGAATGTAAGCGCTGGTTAAACCTGCCTCGGGCAACCTGGCCTCGTTTGCTTGTTTTAGCGAAGCCAGCATTTCATCCATTTTAGCCTGGCTAATCTTTAACTGCCCGCTATTTTCTACGGCAAGATGAATGGCTTCTTTTAAAGTGATAGGCCTTTGTTGTGCAAAAAGACGCGGGGCTGCCAGAATACAAACCACCAGCAGCAATCCATACCAGTTACTAATCTTCATATTGTAATATTGCTTTAAACAGTTCTTTTATATGTTTGGTTAATTTTTCCAATAATAATTTCTTAAATTCTTCCTCACCCAATTGCTCAAGGTGGTTTTGAATTTTGTAGTGATCTTTATTGATAAAGGTTTGTAAAACAGTACCGATCATCGTATTGAACAGCATTACCGGATCAATACCAGGCTTAAAGGCTTTTTTCTGTTCTCCATCTTTTAATAGCTTGCCGAGCAATTCGGTATTTTTTTTCTTAAGGGCATTTAACAGTTCTGTTACAACGGTGTTTTTCTCCATCATTTGTTCGCAGATCATCAGCTTATAAAATCGCTCTTTACTAATTATCCGGTCAACATAATCATCAACAACTATTTCTAACTTTTGTAAGGGCGTTAGCCCTTCATTTTTTAATAATCCCTCAATCTTTTCGGTCAACTGGCTGGTGCGGCTCTCAAATATGGCCTGCATTAGCTTTTCCTTCGACCCGAAATAATAAGAAATCATCGCAATATTTACACCCGCCTCTTCCGCTATATCGCGAACCGAAGCGCCATCATACCCCTTGCACGAAAATAATTTTTCGGCGGAGTTCAAAATCTGCAGCTGCTTATCATTGTAGTTCATACTCACTTTTGAAATGCAAATTTAAACAAATGTTTAATTAAATTAAACATTTGTTTAAATTAGTTTGAAAAAAAATTGTTATTGATGTAAACCTGCTAAAAGTGGATTTATTTGAAGCGTAAATATTTTAGTTTCAGCAATACTGATGATATGAAAGTGTATTTTCCCAAATATTCCGTCGCGTTCTAAAAATTAATTACTATTCTGATGCCATCCCATTCAAAATGGCAGGCATCCAAATCAAGGGCATTGCTGACCATCTTCCAGACCCAAAATAATTAAACCAATAATATCCGTTGAATGGTCCAGTAACCGGCTATTAAGGCTATAACAATTGATAAAGGAAAAACGATCTTCCTTCTATAATCTTCCCGTTTACCAAATGGAATTACCAAAAGCAGAAAAACAGCCGCAATAACAGTTGCCTGCCCTATTTCAACCCCCACATTAAACGACAAAATAGAAGTAAAAAATTGGTTACGCGGCAAACCAATTTCATTGAGCGAACTTGCGAACCCCATGCCGTGTATCAGGCCAAACATAAACACCAGCGCTATCCGCCATGGCTTAAGCTCAGTTAATAATAGATTTTCTACCGCTACAAATACGATCGACAAAGCGATGATTGGTTCAACAATTGCGCCCGGGGCCACAATCAGCCCCTTCATACTTAATGCCAGCGTTATGGAATGAGCTACTGTAAACGCCGTAGCCTGCCAAAGAATAACCTTAATTTTTCTGCTTAGCAAACACAATCCTATCACGAACAAAATATGGTCAAAACCTCCAGGAACTATATGCGTAAAACCCAGTTTAAGGTAAAACCAGACAACATGATGAACAGGAGCCTTTTCAAGCACATAATTAATGGTATGAGCCTGCGCGGTTACGGCGGAAAATAAGATAATCAACACCAGCCAAACGCCTTTACTCCTGCTAATGAATGGACGTTGCATGTAATTAAATTTATGACTAATTACATTTTAATCGCCGACACTTCGTATTGCAACGCCTGCCCCACATATGGATTATTGAATGAAGATTTTTGCAAAAGGTTTTGCGCCATGTTTCTATCGCCGGATTTATTAAAAATCAGGGCCGCCCTGCTTAATAATATGGGATTTTGAGAATTTGTTTTTAATGCGGTTTTGATATAAGGCAGTGCTTTAGCATGGTCGCCTTTTTTGTAAAGCACCCAGGCCACCGTTTCATTTACGTCAATATTTTCGGGTCGGCGGTTGTACTCCAGCATGGCATGTTCTAAAGCCTTATCGGTTTCATCAACATTCAAATAAGCATAGGCAAGTTCACGATCGCTGTAGTGGCCAATATTGTCATCGCTGTTGCCTGCCTCGGCATCTTTTGTGAGATTTTCAATCAACTGACGGGCTGTGGCTTCTGCCTTTTCTTTTTTGCCCGATAAACGGTATGCTTCTACCAATTCTTCTTTTATAGAGTTATCCGATGACAGTCCATCGGCTTTTTCAAATTGTAAAACAGCCTTTGGGTAATCTTGTGCCGCCATGGCAACCCTGCCCAATCCTGCAATGGCATATGGATAATTTGGCCGTAGGTTTAATGCACTTTGGTAAAGTGTATCGGCATGTGCAAAATCGCCTGTCTTCTCAAATAACTGCCCCAATTGAATCCTCGACCATTCTGTATTTTCATCTCCTGGCCCGCCCGCAGTCACCGCCATTTTCATAGCTTCGATAGAGCCTTTATAATCGCCGAAAATTTCGCGGATATACGAAATGCGCGAATAAGAAGTAAGGTCGGGACGAATAGAAACCATCCTGTCTGAATTGACCACTGCGGAGTCGTAATAACCCATTTCAACATTGGCATCCACCATTAAACCATAAACGTAAGCATTATAAGGATTAATCCTTTTTGCTTTATTGGCATATTCGAGACCTTCGGCAAAGTGATGCTGCGACAGGTAAATAAGCGATTTAAAAACCAGTGCATTAAAATTAGCAGTATCGGCAGCCAGTACGGTATTAATATGTTTCATTGCCGCCACGTCGTAGTACATATGGTTTCCTGTTACCCTGGCCTCCTGTATAAAAAGAGAAGCCAGCGCCAGGTTTGCTTTAACATCTGTAGGTTCTTCTTTTAAAGCTGCCAGTAAATTATTACTGCGATTTTGAGCATCGATATATTCTTTGTCAGATTCGGAAACGCCTTTGCGGGGTAATAAGGTGTATATTTTACTTTCTTTTTCTTTCTGAGTTTGGTTATACTTGACAATGATAGTTACCACAGCCGCTATCAGCAAAATAATAAAGCCGGCATAAATGTAATTTTTTTTCATATTGAGCGGGGTTTTAGATGGACGGCATTAAAAATACCGGGTTTGTGCTGAATATACGAAAATGATTCGAAGGTTGGATTTGGTATAATAAAATTACCCGGCTAAGGTTAGCCGGGTAATTTTATTTGTCACAACTCTTTTATTCTATTGTTTTATAATTCGTCTGGTCTCTAATCGTTCGCCATTACTTTCTGCTACTATTGTGTACGAACCTTTGGCATATCGGCTGATATCAATCTGCAGCATGCCGCTGGTTAATACATTAGACGCTACCCTTCTGCCTCCCTGGTCAAAAATGGTGACGTTTATCGGTGTTTGCGTAGAATATATCTTCACAAAATTAATCGCAGGATTAGGCGTAATTGTAAGAACACTCTTACCAAACTTAACCCTTCTAACCGCAGAATAACTAAACCTGCCATCAATATCCACCTGCTTTAACCGGTAATAATTCGGCAGTACTGCATTGGGTGAAAGATGCACATACTCGTAGTTATTGGTAAGGCCGGTTGCGGATTTAACACTTCCAATTTTCTTGAATGATGTGCCATCCATACTGTACTCTACTTCATAACGGTCGCTGTTTTCCTCGTTGGTAACCTGCCAGCGTAACATGACTGATTCGCCTGATTTATCTGCTGTAAATCCTAACAATTTAACCGGTAACGGGTCGTTGCTTTTCGGCCCAACATAACTGTCCCCGACAAATCCTCTCCATGGCCCCTGTACAAATGGAAAACATGCTTTAAATGCTGTATCGTTTTGGGTAACACCTGCATTAAAGCCCAATGTCTTGCCCAATTGAGCGCCGTCTTCGTACGATAAACCTATCGCGGCAAGGACAACACCGGCTACAGCCTGCAATTCGATGGTCGTAACATCATCTTCTAAACGGCGTCCGTTCGGAAAACCATCCATATTAGGTATGAATTCAAGATTTGCATTGTCTTTATAGGGCGAAACAGTTAAACCTAATACCGCTGCCTTTACAATGCCCAGCGAGCTGAAATTCGGATCATCTCTTTTTGTTGCCGGAACAGCCATATTTAAACGTAACATATCGCCCAGCGTAGGAAGAAAATTATGAATAAAAGGTTTACCTGCAGCCAATGGATCACCTCCCTTGCCGGTAGCCAATTGGTAAGGCCGCATATTGGGGACACCCGTATAAAATATAGGTAATAGATCAACTGCACGGGGGCTTTGATTGTCTGGCAGCAGAATGCTACCAAATTTGGCCTCTGAAAGTGCTGTGCCATCTAATGCCGGCATATTTTTTAAAGGAAATAAGCCGGGTTTGGTATTTCTAAAATCGTATGCACCCAAAGAATTAGACTGGATTCTTAAATCAGCCAATCCTGGCACTGCACCTCCAAACTGAGAATCATCCATGTACAAAGCCAGTTCAGGATTCTTGAAATATGTTGCAAAAGTCAGGTCACCCGAAGGCATGGTTGCATTCCACTTGTCCTTCATTCCAATAGGAATAATCACTTCATTGGTTAACGGCATACCTAAGCGGGAAACTTGTATCCAGCTTCCGCTGTACATGTTAGCACCGCCGTTTGCACCAAGGGTTGTCATTTCGGGCCTGCTTGCACTTGCCCATACACCTATTACATATTCAGGATCAAGAATGCTGGTGGTTTGCAACTCGGTTTTATGTGTTTTTTGAAGCGTAGCAATGGGAACTTCAATTACAAGTGAATGGCAATTGAATTTTGCAAGCCCATCGCGGGCCTGTGCCGAAGACCGGAAACCGCCTACATCAAATGCGCCACCAAGATCTACAAAGAAAGGATCATCAATGGGACCTGCGAATACTTTTTCTCCGGTCGAAGCCGTTGCAATCGCTTCGGTCATCAGTTGGTCGTAGGGTTTTCCAAGACCGACAGTGGCATTGTCAATTGAACGGGGACCGATATTTGGCGGCGGAACAATTCCGTTCATAATAATAGGGGTAAAGTTTGCTCCCCCATCCATACTGCGTTCCAAAGTATAGGTGGTTTTTAAATTTTGCTGCCCAAGTCTTATATTGAAAAATGTAGTTGGATCCTGGTTTACCTGGCTGAATGTAAACCTGTAGACAATTTCAGCGCCTGCATTATCGGCGTTGTTGTCCACATAAATCTCATAACGAATGTTCTCACCAAAGGAATACCAGTTTGGACCTCCTGCAGGATGTTCAAATGGAATATAATTCGCGATCAACATTATTTTTGAAGAGTCGCAGGGACTTCTGAAAGCATACAGATCGGTATTGTCGGCAAGCGGATCGTTTGATATTAATGGCGCCTCCCTGTGGGATGATGCCAGCGAAATGGTTTGATTAAGGAACAAACAAACCAAAGCGGCTGTAAACCCTTTTAAAAGTTTTTTCATAATTGTCTTTTTTTTCGATTTGTTAGAACCTTGGTTTAATAGTGTAATCAAAACCTCTCCATGGCGTTTGCACATAAGGAAAAGAGGCTTTGAAAGTTGTGTCGTTTGCAGTGGGCCCAGCTCTAAATGACAAAACATTTAACAGATTTTGAGTAACTGGTCCCGGAGGAGTATTATTACTATTGTAATCATCGTACCATAAACCAATGGCTGCATAAACAACACCGCCAACGGCCTGCAATTCAATTGTAGTAACATCATCTTCCAGTCGGCGACCGTTGGGAAATCCGTCCATGTTAGGAATGGCTTGTAAAGCAGCACTTCCATTATAGGCAGGATCAACCAAACCCTGAACCGCTGCAGCAACCAAACCAAGCGAACTAAAGTCACTGCTGTTACGCGGAGTTGGCGGAACTGCCATATTCAGGCGAAGCATATCATTTAGTGTTGGTAGAAAATTATTAATAAAAGGTTTACCTGCAGCCAAAGGATCACCTCCCTTGCCTGTAGCCAATTGGTAAGGCCGCAAATTGGGGACACCAGTTAAAAATATAGGTAACAGGTCGGCTGCACGGGGGCTGCTGTTATTGGGTAATAGAATATCGCGGTATAGTGAGGTGCTGCCGAAAGCAGTTCCCTCGGCCCCAGGTGTACCTTTTACAGGAAATAAGCCCGGCATGCCATTTCTGAAATCAAAACCAGGCTGATTGGGGTTATTTGGATCTTTTAAAGAATGTGTTTGAATCCGAAGTGCGTTCAAACTGGGTACTGCACCGCCAAACTTTGAATCATCCATATATAAAGCCAATTCAGGATTCATAAAGTTACCGGCATATTGCAAATCGTTCATAGCGGAACTGGCAGCATAAGGATCTGTGCTGTTCCACCTGTCTTTCATTCCAATGGGTATAACCACTTCGTTGGTTAAAGGCATGCCCAAACGTGAAACCTGTACCCATGGCCCTGAAAACATTTTCGTTCCATCGGTGGAAAGGGTTTTCATTTGCTGGCGGCTTGCACTTGCCCAAACACCAATTACATAATTGGCATCAAGTATATTGGCAGCCATTTCAACCGGCTGGCCATCCTTCTGCAGCATTTCAATAGGAATTTTTAATGCGATGCTATGTACATTAAACCGGGTAAGCCCATCTTTTGTTGGGTTGGTGCTGTTTCCTTCGGGCCGAAAATTACCTACATCAAAGGCACCTGCCAGATCAACGAAAAAAGGATCATCTACAGGACCGCAAAATACTTTTTCTCCAGTGGTGGCGGTTGCAATGGCAGCAGTCATTAAAGCATCATAAGTTGTATTTAGACCAACCGTTGCATTGTTGATAGACCGGGGACCAATATTTGGCGGGGGAACCACCCCTGAAGCCACAATGGAAATAAAGGTATTTCCACCATCGGTACTTTTCTCACATACGTACGTAGTTTTTAGGTTTTGCTGCCCTAAACGAATGTTGAAAAAAGTGGTTGGATCCTGGTTGGTTTGCGAAAATGTAAAGCGATAGGTTATGTCATCGCCGGTAGTAGTTGTTTTGTTTTTGATGTGAATTTCGTACCGGACATTCATACCAAAATTGTAATAATTTGGCCCCCCTTCCGGTAGTTGAAAGGGAATGTAATTGGCAATGATTGTAATGGTATTGGGATCGTCTGGACTTCTAAAAGCATAGACATCCGTATTGTCGGCCAGCGGATCATTTGAGATCAATGGCGCTTCGCGGTGCGATGAGGCATTTGCCATGTAAGAAATCAGCAATAGAAACAGGCAAAGCTTCCACCCGCTGAAATGTAAAAGTTTTTTTGACATAAGGTAATTTTTTAAAATGTTATTAAGAAACCAGGAAAACTTTAAGGTGGTATTTTAAGAGATTAGCAACCAGTGTTACTTAATTTACGAAGAAGGTTTACAATTAGATTTAAAAATGTGAAAAAAATTTAACTTATTACAACTCATTGATTCTAAACGACTGTAACTTTCCGAATCGTTAATATTTATACTTAATGCCATAGCCAGAACTAAAAAATAAATGAGTAGCTTTCTTAAAGAAATAACATGTGTAGATAAAAATTTCTTGAACTAGTGGATGAGGACTTCTTTGACTGAATCTAATGAGGACTTCTTTGGCTGTATCTTAATGATTTCTCCTTTGACTGAATGTTACATTTTCAAGAAAATCTATTAACATATGGTTTGCAAAAAGTAATAAATATTTCCTGCTTATTCGAATTTAATTAAATTTAACATGAAAAATAGCCGAAGAAAATTCATTCAACATGCTGGTTTTTCCCTGCTTTCAGCGGGTACCGTATTAGACGGAATATCGGCGGTTTTGCCAAAGTATAAGAACGACTTCAGTAACAATCAATTCTCACCTTCGGGCATTCACATTTTTTCAAAAAGCCTGCAATGGCTTAGTATTGCCGATATGGCAATGGCAGCCAAACAAATGGGCTTTGATGGCATTGATTTAACCGTAAGGCCAAAGGGAGTGGTGCTGCCCGAAAAGGTGGAGAAAGATTTGCCCAGGGCATTAGACACGATACGTTCGGCTGGAATGGAAGTGCGTATGATAACCACTGCCATTACCAGCGTAGCTGATAAATCAACTGAAAAAATATTAAAGGCCGCCAGCCGGTGGGGAATAAAATATTACCGCATGGGCTTGCTAGATTATGATAAAGGCATAGGCCGCGAAGAAAATATTAAGCAGTTCAATAACAATTTCAGGGAGTTACAAAGCATGAATGAAACCTATGGCATACACGGTGATTATCAGAACCATGCAGGCGATCAACTGGGATCGGCAGTGATCGATCTCTATTTGGCGATGCAAAACATAGACCCCAGGTGGCTAGGTTGCCAATACGACATCAGGCATGCCACCGTTGAGGGTGCCAATAGCTGGACGATTGGTTTCGACTTATTAAAAAACCACATCGCAACAATTAATTTGAAAGATTTTATTTGGAAAAATACGCCGAAAGGCTGGGTAACGGAAAATGTACCCCTTGGACATGGCATGGTCGATTTCTCAAAATATTTTAACCGGCTTTCTTCATCATCTTACAAAGGTCCCTTATGCCTTCACTTTGAGTATGATTTAGGCGGCGCAGAACACGGCAATACTCAAATTACGATTCCGGCAGAAAAGGCGTTTTCAGCAATGCGTACCGATCTTTTGTTAGTTAAAAGCTGGCTGCAAAATCAAGGGTAAATAAAAAGTTACATTAGCAAAAATTCAACCGTTAATTAAGGGTGGGCCTACCCTGTTGCTGATTTTTGACATTCAGGTCATCTAGCATTCTGCGTGCAATGGTGTCGCCGGTTACCACGGCCTCCATTAAAAGTTTGCTGCCCTTTTCCGCATCCTTAATGAAATTGCAGCGGTCATAATTATTCTGCAGCAATGCGGGATCATCGTCGGCAAACGAATATAAGAAGCCAATGGTGCGCCTGGCCGGCACATAACCATCATTGCTCAGCTTTTGCAACATTTTAAATGCATCGTTACAACTTATATTACCATTGCGGTTTTGAAGTGCCAGGTTGGCATATTGAAAGGAGGCATCCTGCACTCCGCCATCTGACAGCGACTTATAAATCTTAAGCGCATCCGATGCTTTATTCGAATTTAATAACAGCCGCGCCTCATTTAATTTAACACTCACCTCTTCACTTGTCAAAGCTTCCATTGCTGACGGCGAGTCAACATTGCCGGCCTTAAAATCAGCCAGGGTCACCATATCTTTTTTACGCAACCAGCCTTTTGAGATAACTCCACGCTCGTTGGTTAATTCCGTATAAATAAATCCGTCGCTTTCATCATACGCCTTAATGATCTCGTTGCTGGCAATGGCATAGGCGTTTCTTCTGGTATTCTCATCGGGCTGGTTATAAAAATACGCCTTGGCTGCTGTAACAATATACTCTCCTGCTACTTTTCTAACCGGGGTGGTGTCTTTTTTGGCAACCGTCGACGGTGTTACCGGTTGCTTGTCATCTTTCTTAATAAAGTAAAACAGCGCCGCAATTACGGCGAGTGTAAAAATAAAAGCCAGCCACATACTGCCATTGCCACTTTCTTTTTTTGGAGTGGCATAGTCGGGTAGTATTAATTCGGCAGGCGGCACCAAATTGCCGTTACCAAATGCGGTCGAGCCTGGTTGGTGCTGCGCCGCTTTCACCCTTGCCAGTTCGTGGCGCAATCGTTCATTTTCCTGTGTTAGTGTATAGACCTGTTGCTGCAATAACCCAATATTACCGGGCATAGGCTGATCCTGGTACGAAGAGATGCTGTTGGTGCTAATATTGTTGTGCAGTTCCATTCCATTGGCAAACCGGTCGATCGGCTTTTTCTGCAAACATTTATATACCAAATGAATTAACCATTGGGGCACTTGCCGCTCATTTTGTTTTTTTGCTTCATCCCAATTAACCGGCATGGCCCCGTGCCTGAGCGCCACAAAGTCGGGCGGAGCTTTTTCCATGTGCGCAACCATTACAAGATTACGGGCCGCTTCTCCTTTATCCTTTAACGGAAACGGCACCTGGCCCGCCAACAATTCAAACAGAACTACGCCAAAACCATAAACATCGGTTTCAAACAACATGAGGCCCTCGTTCTGTTCGGGAGCCATAAATTCAATAGCGCCTGCATGTCTCAAACTGGTACGGCGTTGCTCGTCGCTCATAATGGCCAGCCCAAAATCGAGCAAAACATAATTGCCCGTGTTCTTATTAAACTTTACATTATTACTTTTTATATCGCCATGCTTTACATCCTGTTTGTGGCAGTGAGCCAATGCATGCGACAATTGTTCGGCAACCTTAATAACTTCTTTTATGGTAAATATTGGATCGTGCGGGGGCTGCACCAGTTCTTCCAGGTCGGGCCCTTCAATAAATTCCATTTCAATAAAAGGAAGATTGCCACTATCGGTAATGCCCGAGCTTACAATCTTAACTACATTTGGATTGGCCTCTTCATTTACCCGCTTTAGCTTTTGCACCTCGTTTTGAAAAGCGATAAAATTTTTGTCGTCGGCACTTTCGCTATGTATGGGTGTAGGTAAAATTTTTATGGCGGTAAATATTTCGCCGGTTCGCCTGCCTTTATATACCGACCCCTGGCCGCCTGTTTTCATAGCGCCCATATTTTCTAATCCTGCTGTAATTGTAAAAACCCTCGCCATTTTGTTGCTGCAAATTTTGCGGAAAAAAAATTCTTTACGCTTGCCCGCAAAATAAATCTTTTACGGTGGGTTTGGGAAGGCTTTTTTTAGGGAAGAATGTTAAGAAAAAAGTGACGGCTCAAGTAATTTTCCTGAGAAGGCCGCATAACAGCCCGTAATATTAAATAAATAGTTGAGCTAATGGAAAGAATTGGATGTTTGCCTGGCAAGGGATCAAGGACGCCTTAAGCAGCAATGTAGCGTTCAAACTTCTTTTTCTCCATACAGGGTTAAAACCTTTTCTATACTTTGAAATTGCCACCTAATTGCACCTTATGAGAATTAAGAATAAAACCCACATACCGCTAATTGCCGGTTAAGCAAAGGCTATTGAAAAGCGCGCCGAAATACCATAGATCAACAACTGGAATTGCAACCGTTGTCCATTCGACGGCTTTTTATATCACGGTGCGCTGCACCTTCTAAATTTCCTTTACTATTTTATTCTACAAATATTAGCGGTGCTCTGCACCTCAAGATTTCCGAATGCCCAAAAGCAGCATAATTGGCGTCACCAATTTTTTTTACAGAAAGATGTATTATCAATTTATCCGACGCAGCACATCGGAATATCCAAACAAATATTGGCGTTGTACCCATGGAATATCCGAAAATTTTTTAGAAAACGGTTTTAGGTGCAGAACACCCCAATATTTGTAACCGAATATAGGGTAGGTTTTTGCAGGTGCAACGCACCGAAATATCCAGACAAATTTTGGCCTTGTAGCCGTCGGATATCCGAAAATTTTTTAGAAAACGGTTTTAGGTGCAGAGCATCCCAATATTGTAGCAACCGAAAATAAGTTAGTTTTTTAGAAGGTGCAGCGCACCGGAATATCCAAACAATTATTGGCGTTGTAGCCGTCGGATATCCAAAATTTTTTAGAAAACGGTTTATGGTGCAGCGCATCCCAATATTTGTAGCAACCGAATATTGGTTAGTTTTTTTCAGGTGCAGCGCACCGAAATATCCAAACAATTATTGGCGTTGCAGCCGTTGGATATTCGAAAATTTTTTAGAAAACGGTTTTAGGTGCAGAGCACCACAATATTTGTAGCAACCGAATATAGGTTAGTTTTTTCAGGTGCAGCGCACCGAAATATCCCAAAGAAAACTGGCATTGCAATCACGGGACATTCGACGGCTTTTTATATCACGGTGCGCTGCACCTTCTAAATTTACTTAACTAATTTTTTCTACAAATATTTCGGTGCGCTGCACCTTAAAATTTCTAAATGTCCAAAGCAGACTATTTGGCGTTACCAATTTTTTTACAGAAAGATGGTTTATCAATTTATCCGACGCAGCGCACCAAAATATCCATACAATTATTGGCGCTGTAGCAGTCGCGTATCCGAATGTTTT
>JBBRCW010000165.1:0-14714 GCA_038204535.1 Chitinophagales bacterium
ATTGACCCCCGCAAGCATGGTAGTAACAGGATGATAGGGATCTTCGTGGTGGATCATGGCAGCAATATCATTTACCGCGTTCCATACTTTCGGGTTTTTATACTCAAGGTTTAGTTCGTTGCCTATGCCCCATATTAATAAAGCCGGGTAATTTTTTAGTCTGCGCACTTCTCCCCGAAGTCGTTCCAGTTGTTTATTAACCGCGTCGGCATCGTCGTAGTTAAAGCCGTGTCTTTCACGGGCTACATCCAGGCCCATGGTTACGGTCAGTCCCAATGCAGCAGCATTGGTCAACACTTCTTCGCCTTTGTTGCTGCCCCAGGTACGTATTGAATTACCGCCATATTTTGCCAGCCGGTCCATGTAACTGGTACCACCAGCGCCTTTTATAAAATAGCGCTGTCCATTCCGCAATAGGGTGTATCCATTTTTTTCGGTAACAACTTTGGTCATTACAGCAGAAGCCGCCTTTTGTGACCAGGCAGCCGAGCTGAATAACAGGTATAAAAAACTAAAAATGCAGGATTTGTAAACGGTCATAATAAAATTTAAGTGAGATGATGGAAGGGCTAATAACTTTCCAATTGTTAAGAAAAAAGGCCATTAAAAAAACACCCATTCGTTTGCCAGCCTGATTTCGTCTTCATTAATCATATGCCCCATATTCTTGTACACCTTTAAGTTGACTTTTGCATTCATCTTTGTTAACGCTTCTTCGGTTTCGTGAACCCTGTGGGCCGGCACGTGCGGATCGGGTTCGCTGGTGCCGATAAAGACAGGCGTTTGTTTAAAATCGCCGCTGTAATTCTCCAGGTATAATTGGTCGCCAATTAAACCGCCGGTAAAGGCCGCCACGCCGCCATATTTTTTTGCATGGCGCGTAATGTATTCAAGCGTAAGGCACGCGCCCTGCGAAAAGCCGGTAAAATAGAGCCTTTCTGCTGCTACGCCCTGCTCTAATATTTCATTCACCAATTCATCCACCAATGCCAAAGCCGATGACAACCATGGTTCGTTTTGAATAGGTTTCGACATAAAAGAAAATGGATACCAGCTATGATTGGTTGCCTGTGGAGCTACCAGGCTGAAATCTTTGACAGCCAGGTAATCTGATAACGACAGGATGTCTTCTGCATTGGCGCCCCGGCCATGCAGCATAATCAACACTTTGCTTTCTTTAGTAATCGGTTTGCCTGCTGTGAAAATATTTTTTTTATGCATTTGTCATTTTAAAACTACCCAAGTGAGGGAAGTGTTTTTTCAATCTCGTCTCTTGATTTTTCATATTGCTTAGGAAGCTTTAAACCGGTGCCCAGTTCAGAAAGAATTTCGTCTTTGGTAAAACCCGGATTGTCGGTGGCGATTTCAAACAAAACACCTCCCGGTTCTCTAAAATACAACGAAAAGAAATAATCGCGGTCAATTTTAGGTGATATGTTCAAGCCCTTCCGTGTTATCTTTTCCCTGTATTCCATTAAAATGTCATCGTTCTTAACCCTAAAAGCCACATGATGGTTGGTGCCTGCTGCATTTCTGCCACCGGCCATAGAGGGAGCTTCGATAATATCTACCATCGATGCATTGTTTACAGCATCGGTAACAAACCGGGTCCGGTTGCCCTCCTGTCTCAATTGGGTATAACCAAAAATATCGGTCAAAATAGTTGCGGTAGGTTTCATGTTCCTTACAGTTAAAGTAACATTTTGAAAACCCCTTGTGGCAACATCTGCTGTTACTTCAGCCGTTGTCCAGGGCTTGCGGTCATCGTTGTTTTTTGGAACGATCAGTTCAAGTAATAAACCATCAGGATCTTGAAAGGGTATTACCAGTTCACCCATTCTCTCTTCTGCTTTTGTAAATGGAACCTTGTAACGGGAAAACCGCTCCATCCAAAAGTCAAGACTGGTTTCAGGTACGGCATATCCAATATTGGTAGCCATTCCTGAACCAATACTGCCTTTGCCGATGCTGCCCCACGGAAAAAATGTAAGAATGGTGCCGGGAGTGCCATTCTCATCCCCAAAATAAAAATGATAGGTACCGGGATCATCAAAATTGACGGTCTTTTTTACAAGCCGTAACCCTAATACATTGGTATAAAAATCAAGATTTTGTTTAGCGTCCGATGCAATGGCAGTTATGTGGTGAAGCCCTAAAATTGGTTCCATTAATTTTTTTTTGCAAATGTAGTATTGCATACTAATTCAGGCTGCAGTAAAGTTCACCCAGGTGTTAAGGGCTCTGTTGAATTTTGCACCATTATCTATGCGAATGCCAAGCCAGAAGAAGATTCTGCCAGCAACAGGATTACCTAATGATTTTACCAGCTTCCTGCATAGGAAAGATCCTGACCAGAAAGGTGCTGCAGGTAATCATATTTTAACCTGGTAATTTGCCTGATGTGCAAATAATCGTGCGCAAGCCAGCTTGCTAAAAATTTATAAGCCGATAGATCACCTAATGTTTTATGATGAACTGCATTGTACCAATTGGGTTGCTGTAGGTTTTTCAGCCATAAAATCGATTGTTCTCTTTCTTTGGCAAAATCCCGCAGTTTTTGATGAAAATTCTGCTCGTGGTATCTTCTGCTAATCACCCATCCTGCGGGATCAATTGGTATAAGGGGCTGGTTGCTGATATAAAGAGTATGTTTTATTCTTGGTCTAAAATCTTCACGCTCCTCGTCGTATAAATGACAGACTATTTGCAGCAGGCACCACTTACCTTGCGAAGGGTGCCACACGATTTCCTTTTCTGTAACAACGGTTAATAAAGAATGAAAGATTGAAAGGTTGTTTTGTAATTGATCAATAATATAATTGGTTTCCATGTGGTTGCAGGTTTAGGTTATGATTACTAAATTAGTGTCGAAGCTGTTGCCTTCAAAGCGATTTTTTACTTGCCGGTTTTTAAACACGGCACGGAAAGTTTAGATAATTTGCGGGTGGTGCCGGAAAGATCAATTTTTTCGCTCCCGATTCTTTATCTTTTAATTTTTTTGATTTCTATTTTATAAATTAGCAATAAATTCAAAATGATATGAAGAAATTATTACTTGTTTTTACACTCTTTTATAGCCTGTTGAACGTAAACGCACAGTCCATCGATTGCGGAAGCGGCCGTTATGTGAACGATGTTTTCTTAAATGTAACCAAGACGGTGGGTGTTACTTTTGGACAAAACTCGGTTCCCAATTATGGTGCCGGTACATCATCTGTCAAAACATTAAAATTTGATTTTTATGAACCCGCCGGTGATGTTGCGGCAAAACGGCCTTTGATCATCTTTATGTTTGGAGGCGCTTTTATACAAGGAGAAAGAAGCGATCTGGATCCCTTTTGTTTGGCATTTGCCAAAAAAGGATATGCCGTTGCCACCATTGATTATCGGCTGATAGTTAACGAACAGGCAAACCTGTTTTTTTTGCTTTTTAATCAGCATTTGGTTGTAGATGCGGTCATAAAAGCTACCAGCGATTTAAAAGCAGCAATAAGATATTTTAAACGAGATGCTGCATCTTCAAATATTTATAAGATCGATACAACAAAGATCATCCTGGGAGGAGTATCCGCGGGTTCGATTGCCGCACTACATACAGCCTATGTTGACGATATAAATGAAGACCCGGCTTTAACTGCTGCTTTAACTGCCAATGGAGGCCTTGAAGGAAACACCGACCTGCCTGCGCCCGATAACTTATTGTCAACCTATAATTCAAAAGGTGCCGTCGCCGTTCTTAACATTGCCGGGGGCATAAGCGATACCAGCCTGATCGACTCCTTTAATCCACCAATATACAGCAGCCAGGGATCAGCCGATGAAGTGGTGCCTTTTAATTATGGCCCGATTTCGGTCAATGGAGTTCCGACTTCCATCTTTCTATATGGCAGCAACCTGATTACCGCAAGAGCCAATCATATAGGTCTAAAAAACCAATTTTTTCCAATTGCCGGCGGAAACCATGAAAGTCCGGGACAATTGGCAAATATCATCCAGATCATTTCGGAGACTTCCGCCTTTATGGAATCGACCATTTGCGGCAACACATTGCCGGTAACACTCACCAACTTCTTAGTTCAAAGTAATAGTTGCACAGCAGAACTATTTTGGCAGTCAGCCTCAGAAAATAAGAGCAGTCATTACGATATTGAAGTATCGAACGACGGCACCCGGTTTACCAGGTTAGCCACCGTGGAAAGCAGGAACTCAACAAACGGTTCCAGCTATTCCTATAGTTTGCCTGGTTATAGAAATGCAGCATATTTCAGGTTGAAAATGGAAGATAAAGATGGCCGGTTCACTTATTCGCCGGTTCAGCGTTTCGCACCAGCCTGCCTGCCAGGAATTGTAATCTATCCAAACCCTGTAAGATCTACAGCCAACATTACAGGCCTGCAGAGTGGGGTACAGGTAACAATGATGAATGCTGATGGAAAGCTGTTATTCAGGCAAATTGCCAGTGGCACAATTATGCAAATTCCGCTGCAGTCGTATACCAATGGCTTATACCTTGTGCAGGTTAGAGATGCAAACGGCAGCGTGTTAAGTAATAGTAAACTGATAAAAAATTAGTATCGAAAAGGGCAGGGATATCAGGGTTTTCCATGAGATATCTCTGCCCTTTTTATTTTATGACTCCATTTAAGGGGCAACGGCGTTGTTTGGAATCTATAAAAACGGACTTAATAGCCCCGCCGTGGCAGGGCTATTTGTTTCCAGATTACAAAATCAACAGAGCAATTAGTCTCCAAAGGAGCCGCTTATATGCTTCAAAACAGGAAGCACCTACGGAGATCTAATCGACATCTCCAGGAATTTTTCTATACACAGGTTGCTCCTAATGGAGCAATAAAGCCATTAAAATGTGTCCGCACTAAAGATCGAAATATGATCTGTATAACAGCATTTGAATCTATAAAAACGGTTTTAATAGCCCCTTAGGGGCTGCCTGTTTATAGAATATAAGTTCAATTGATTTTACAGGCTCCATTGTAGCCGCCTAAATGCATCAAAACAGGAAGCACCTACGGAGCTCTAATCGACATCTTCAGGAATTTTTCTATAAACAGGGTGCTCCTAATGGAGCAATAAAGCCAAAAAAAAATGTGTCCGCATGAAGGATCAAAATATGGTTTCGACAATGGCATCGGGGAAAATAATATAAAGAACTGCATAAGCGATTATGCCGGTGTTTGCAGCCAAAATAATACGAGGCTACTTGAACCAAATACAAGACACATGATCGTTTTGGAAAATGGTTCAATTACCAGGGGTATTGTTGTTTGACGTTAATTGATGTTCGAGGCTGGTAAATAATCCTCAACAACAAGGGCGATTCGAAAATTTCTTTTAGACACAGGCAATCGAAGCCAATTTTTCGAAATTGTTTGAATCTGCAGGCCACTGCGTGACAAAAATTGCATCAAAGACAAATTCAAAAGAGGATTATCTCAAAGCGATAACTTCTGGTAAAGAAAGATAAGCGATAAGCCTTTCGAACTGACATATGTTATGTCATCTAATGATCTATATCATTAAAAAGTTACAGTTCCCTGAATATTTTGTGTTGTGAATAGCCACCTGTAATTATTCCATTTATTTCGGAATAATACTTTGGTTGCGTGTAAGTGTTGGAGGGTTTTATTTAATTGTAATCCTGTAAAATTACTCTTATGCAAAAGCAAAGATTTTATAAAAATGCTTTCAGTTTTAAAATTCACCCACATGTCCGCAGTTCCAATTTTCCAAAACCAAAACCTTATTTTATGAAGGCGATCCTTGCCCTTTACCGTTTGTGGGTTGTATCTATTTGTCTTTTCCTAATCTCATTTGCCAATGCATCCACAGACAGCATCGGTTCCGGAAACCTGGGTTCGCCTGGTTCATGGGTGGACGATTCGCCACCGGCTATCAACTCTTTCAGCCCAGCCAGCGGTCCGGTAGGTACACTGGTAACAATAACAGGTACTAATTTAAATTCGCCCACAGCTTTTACCATTGGCGGCGTTTCCGCTATTGCAGTATCCAACGATGGTACCAGCCTGGTAGGTATGGTAATGCCGGCTGCTCAGACGGGCGCAGTTTCAGTTACCACAGCCGGTGGTACAACAGCGGCTGTCGGTAATTTTACAGTTTCCCCCACACCTTTCCCTTCGGTACAGCAGGGTGATAAATTAGTGGGAAGCGGGGCAGTGGGTAATGCGCTACAGGGTTATTCCATTTCGGTTTCTGCCGATGGCAATACCGCCCTGGTGGGTGGATATCTTGACAACGGAGGTGCCGGTGCAGCCTGGGTATATACCCGCAGCGGCGGGATATGGACCCAGCAGGGCAATAAATTAGTGGGCATCGATGCGGAAGAATATTCTGGGCAGGGCTGGTCCGTTTCCTTTGAGTGCCGACGGCAATACCGCCCTTGTGGGCGGAGTTAGTGATAACAACAGTGCCGGTGCTGCCTGGGTTTATACCCGAAGAGGGGAGGTATGGACCCAGCAGAGCAATAAATTAAGAGGCAGCGGGGCAGTGGGTAATGCACAGCAAGGCTATTCGGTTTCTTTGAGTGCCGATGGCAATACCGCCCTGGTTGGCGGATCCAGAGACAACGGCACTGCAGGTGCCGCCTGGATATATACCCGCATTGGCGGGGTATGGACCCAGCAGGGCAATAAATTAGTGGGCAGCGGGGCGGCAGGTTATACATATCAGGGCTGGTCTGTTTCTCTGAGTGCCGACGGCAATACCGCCCTGGTAGGCGGCCTTTTTGATAACGGCGGTGCCGGTGCCGCATGGGTATATAGCCGCAACGGAGGGGTGTGGGCCCAGCAGGGTAATAAATTAGTGGGCAGTGGGGCAGTGGGTAATGCATATCAGGGCAGGTCCGTTTCTTTGAGCGCCGATGGCAATACGGCCCTTGTGGGCGGTAATGGTGATAACAGCCTTGCCGGTGCTGCCTGGGTATATACCCGTAGCGGCGGGGTATGGACCCAACAAGGCTCTAAATTAGTGGGCAGCAGTGCGACAGGTAATGCAAATCAGGGATGGTCCGTTTCCCTGAGTGCCGATGGCAATACTGCGCTTGTGGGCGGCTATTCTGATAACGCCAGTGTAGGCGCTGCCTGGGTATATACCCGAACTGGCGGGTTATGGATCCAGCAGGGCAATAAATTAATAGGCACCGGGGCAGTGTTTTTTGCAAGTCTGGGTGCTCTGCAGGGCCATTCTGTTTCTTTGAGTGCCAATGGCAACACGGCCCTGATTGGTGGATTTGGTGATAACAACCTTGCCGGCGCAGCCTGGGTATTTACATCAGGTTTAAACAGCACCGATTATTTCCGCTCGATAACCTCCGGCAACTGGAATGACCCCAACACCTGGGAAAGTTCGCCTGTTGCGGACTTCAGCAGTGGAGTAGTTAGTCCCGCATTGCTGTCACCAAATGCGAATGCCAATGTCATCAATATCAGGAAAGACCATACGGTAACAGTAACTGAAAACGTAAGTACCGATCAGACATTTGTAAATGCCGGTGGTACACTGTCAGTTACAGGTAGCCTATTAACAGTATTGAACAACGGTTTAAACATACAATCCAATGAAATGGGTACAGGCAACATTGGTGCGTCAACAGGAACGATTGTTGGCAACATAACGGTAGAACGTTATATGCAACCATTAACCGATGGACCAACACCACGCAGGGCCTACCGCCTGGTAACTGCACCTGTAATGGGCACCACCATTAATGCCAGTTGGCAGGAAGGACAGACTTATAACGGGTCAGCAAATGTTGTCACCAACACCAATACGCCTGCCTCCACATCAGCCTATGGAACTATGATAACCGGCGATGCACAGGGTTCGGCTGCCAATGCCAACAGTAACGGCTACGACTTCTGGAACGAGATCGCCAATAGTTCCTCTTCCATTCGCCGGTACGATATTAATGATCCCAACCTGTGGGTGTATTTAAATGGAAACACTCACAATAATAATTTTGATGCGCACCAGGCTTACCTGTTGTTTATTCGTGGCGACCGCTCTGTAACCGTACCCGGCAGTAGTCCCGCAGGCACTACGCTAAGGGCCACTGGTAACCTTAAAATAGGACCAGTGAGTGTTACTTCTGCCGACCAATTTAAACTTACCGGCAACCCTTATGCATCAGCTATTGATTTTGATAAGTTGTACACCTATTCAACCAATATCAAAAAGCTGTTTTATGCATGGGACCCTACCCTGGGTGCAATAGGAGGCTATAAAACTGTAGTATCGACTGTTGCAGGCTACCAGGCATATCCTACAGATTTTGGAACACCTGTTATTGATAACACACCACTTCGTTACATCCAATCCGGCCAGGGTTTCTTTGTAGAGAAAGCCAATACAGGTAACCTTACCCTCAACTTTACTGAGGATAGTAAGGCCAGCGAAACCAATAACCTGCTGTTCAGGCAAGGCAATGGTAGCCTGGAGCAACTACGCATCAACCTGGTAGTGCCTGGCACCAGCCCGATATTGGCAGATGGTGTAGCGGAATTGTATGATAATAGTTACTCAGTGAATGTTACAGATGACAACGATGTCAATAAGATCAACAACATCAACGAGAACTTAGCCATTGTGAGAAATGGCAAATATTTACTGGTGGAAGCACGGCCGCTGGTAGATGGAACAGACACCATATTTTTAAGCACCTACAACATGCAGTTGAAAAACTATCAGTTGCAGTTGAAGGCCGACAACATGGTGGGCAGTGGCCAAAGCGCTTACCTGCTGGATGCCTTTACCCAAACTGAAACCTACGTAGACCTGTTAGGTGATATTACTACGTACAATTTTAGCATTACAAATAACGCAGCCAGTTATGCCCTCAACCGCTTTAAGGTAGTGTATCGTCCGCTACAGGTATTACCTGTAACCATTACCCAGTTAAAAGCTACGCAAAAACAAAGTGGTGTACAGCTAGACTGGACGGCGCAAACCGAACAGAACATAAGCCAATACGAAGTAGAAAAAAGTCTGAACGGAACAGCCTTTAGCAAGATAGGCACGGTAGCCGCAAGGGGCAACAACAGCCAAACCCTTGATTACAATTGGTTAGATGCTAACCCGGTAAAAGGCGCCAATTACTACCGCGTAAAGGTGCTGGACAAGAATGGTCAGGCCAAACAAACCAATATTGTTCGTATACAATTACAGGGTGGTGTATCAACTATCGCTGTATATCCCAACCCGGTTAAAGGCAGCAGGTTAAACCTTGAACTGAACAATGTAGCAGCAGGTACGTACAACCTCAACCTATACAATGGTCTTGGTCAGCAGGTGTTCAGCAGGCAATTGATGCATACAGGTGGTTCATCTACCCAAAGTATACAATTGACCAACAGGTTAGCAAAGGGCGTGTACCAGTTGCGGATAGGTAACAAAGAAAGTAAGTTTACGCAGACGTTGATTGTTGAGTAGCATTAAAAAGTAAAAATTAAAAAGTAAAAATTAAAAAAAGACGCATCATGAAAACAGTATCATCAATAAGCAAACAGTGGTTTATGCTTTTCATTTTTTGTATAGCCTGCACTTTGGTAACCGTAGCGCAGGGTCCCGGCGGTATTGGTACTGGTTTGGGTGGGGGTATTTCGCCCGACGACCAACAAAGCCAGGCAAACCACCAGGGAACTTCTGTACCCCTGGACCTTGGTATTGGTATTATGGCCGCTGCCGGTATTGCCTACAGCGCAAAAAAGGCCCGCGATAAAAAACGCAATTTTGTTAAATAATATCAGGAATTAATTGTGAAATGTAGAATCCCCCGGATTACTTTCCCGGGGGATTTACTTATATCTCAAATATTTTTTTATGGAATTGCCTGGATATGTAAAACCAGATGCCATTGTAACTGACTTTTATTGACCAGATGTTGTATTGAGTCCTGAGATGGCAAATTATTTTTTTAAATGCCAGGCCTTTGGTTTTACGAAAGCCCGCATTCCTGCCTGCGATAGGGTAGAACCAAAACCGGAGTGTTTACGGCCGCTCCAGGGCAAAGCCGCGCTCACACGATCACAGCAATTCCAATAACCGGTTCCGGTATCCATCTGACCTAATATTTTTTCTGCGCGGTCTTTGTTTGAACTGTAAATACTGGCGGTCAACCCATATTCTGTATCGTTCATTAAACTGATAGCCTCGTCATCATTTTCAACTTTCATTATGCCAATCAGCGGGCCAAACGATTCGTCCACCATCATTTTCATTTTATGCGTAACATTGGTGAGAATAGTTGGTTCAAAATAATAGCCGGTTCTTTTTATCCTTCTGCCGCCGGTAACAATCTTTGCACCTTTTCGTATGGCGTCCACTATTTGTTTCTCCAGTACACCTATTTGTTCTTTGCGGCTTAGGGGCCCAAAATAAATGTCTGGCTCGTCGGGTGCACCCACCTTCCACGACGACACCGTTTTTTCAAAAGCCGCAACATACGCGTCGTACACCTTTTCGTGTACATATATGCGTTCAACAGAGCAACAGCTTTGTCCATTGTTGTAAAAGGCTCCGTCTGCGGTTGCTTCGGCCACTGCCTTAATGTCAACAACATCGTCCGCCACATATAAGGGATCTTTGCCACCCAGCTCCAGTTGACACACCACCATTTTATCGGCTACTTTTTCATAAATATGTTTGCCGGTTTTATACGAGCCGGTAAAAAAGTATCCGTTCAATGAAAGTTTTAGTAATTGCTCGCCCACCTTGCCGGTGCCAATTGCCAACCTAAAAACATTTTCGGGAATGCCGGCCTGAACCAGTAATTTTTCAATTTCTAACCCTGTCAGCGTTGCATGTTCCGAAGGTTTGTAGAAAACAGCATTGCCTGCCAGCAGCGCGGGTATAAAAACATTTACGCCCACCAGGTAAGGATAGTTCCAGGCCGATATATTACAGATGACTCCCAATGGTTCGTAGGTAATCTTTTCTTCGAGGCCATCCTGACGGGACACCACTTCATCCGATAAAAAATTTTCGGCATTGCCTGTCATCCAGTTGGTACGGATAACGGCGCCATTGATCTCGTTGCGCGATTGCTGTAAGGGTTTACCTACCTCCGAGGTCAGCAGCAGGGCGAGTGCTTCAATATTGGCTAGCAGCAACTGTGCAAACTTCTTTATAATTATAATGCGATCTGTTAATGCAACGGCCTGCCAGGCGGGCTGGGCTTCTTTTAATAAGTCCAGTTTTTTGTGCAGTGTGTCTTTGGTGTCCTCATTCAGTTCGCCTATGACCTCCTCGGTGGCAGGATTAATGATCTGCATATTTTGTTACTTTTTAAGTTGGTATCGCCTGTAAAAAACCGTTTAATAAATTTTTTGATAACGTGCTGTCCTTTTCAGGCATTCGTTCGGGGTGCCATTGAACGCAAAGCATAAATGGTTTGCCTTGTTTGTCTTCAAATTCTACGCCTTCAATCACCTTTTCATTCTCTTGTGCCCATGCGTTTACCAGCAGGTTATGTCCTACTTTCTCCGGATCGATTGCCTGGTGATGTGCGCTGTTTACGAAACCGACGGCACCACCGTGCAGCGTGTGCAGGAGCGTACCATCATTGACGGCAATAGAATTTGTTTTGTCTATTCCGCCTTCTGACATGTGGTCTTTGTTACCCGTCTCTCCCAGGTCTTGTATCAGCTTACCGCCCAGTATTACATTAACCAGTTGCAGGCCTCTGCATATGCCCAGCACCGGCTTGTTTTGCTGCATTGCATATTCGAACATTACCTGCTCAAATACATCCCTATGCAAGTGAAAAGAAGCAGGCATATTCGCATAAACGCTGGTTCCGCCATAAAAAGACGGATTAATATCGTCGCCGCCGGTCAATAGGAAACCGTCGCACCGCTCAAAATCGTGCTGGTTATTTTTTTGAAAAGACAGGTCGATCAGCTCTACATCGTTTTCAAGCCCCAGCCGGGTAAACCACGAATAATAATTATTCATTTTTACGGTTGAAAAACTAATGCCGATCCGTTTTTTATAGTCGTTCATTGAATGTGTCTGTGATCGTCAAATTTAAACCGATTAAACCATGAAATTTCCAGGAGAATTCATTAATTGATTATTTCAGCTTCTAAAATGCTTTCTGATATAGCATTTTAAAATCATCGCGGGTAACCGGTTTTGGATTATTGGGATGGGCAAAATCAGCAAGTGCCAGATCAGAAAGTGTTTCAATATGGTCTTGTTCCACACCAATATCCCGTAAACGATGCGGAATGCCGATGGATGAGTTGAGCTCGAAGAGATAGTCCACCAGTGTTTGGCCCGTTTCGTATTTTAAATTCAGGGTACGGGCTATTTGCCTGAATTTGTCTTCAAACCCCTCAATATTAAACGCCATACCATAGGGCAAATTAACCGCATTGGCCAGCCCATGATGGGTGTCTATTAAAGCAGACAGCGGATGTGCCAGCGAATGCACCACACCCAATCCCTTTTGAAATGCTACGGCCCCCATCAGCGATCCGATCAGCATATTACTTCGCGACTCTACATCGGGATTTTTTACTGCTGTCTGCAGAGATTTACAGATAAGCGCCATGCCCTGTAGTGCGATACCTTCGCACATGGGATGCGACATTTTGGCGAGGTAGGCTTCCAGGTTATGTGTTAATGCGTCCATTCCGGTTGCGGCTGTAATAAAAGGGGGGATTTCCATCGTCAGTAATGGATCAGCAAAAACGATTTTGGCTAATAATTTGGGAGAAAAGAGTATTCGTTTTCGGTGGGTCTCATCTTCCGCAATAATGGCGCTTCGGCCCACCTCACTGCCGGTACCGGCTGTTGTGGGGATGGTTATAAAATGCGGAACATCGTTGGTAATATATACATCACCCCCAATAAGGTCGTCGTACATAAAAAGGTCCTCGCGGTGGTGAACCCTTAGTACGATGGCCCTGGCTACATCCAGCGCGGAGCCGCCACCAATACCAATGATAGAATTCCTTTGCGTAAGATCGTAAGCATCTGTGCCTTTGTAAACGTCGGACTTTACTGGGTTTTTATGAATGTCGTTAAATACTTCGGTCGAAATGTTTGCCCGTTGCAGGTCGCTGATTATTTCTTTAAAAAAAGACAGATCGCTCACCGTTTTATCGGTTACCAATAAAGGCCGCGACAGCTTATTCGCCAGCAGGTAGACGCCTAGTTCTTTGGCTGCACCGGCTCCAAATCGTATGGTGGTGGGAAAGTTATATTGGTATATCATTCTAAAGAAATAAGATCGTTTTTGTTTGCGGTAAAGGCCTGGCCAGAAAGTTAAGATGCAATGGGCGCATCATTTAGCTGGTAACAATTTTTTAATCTGCCAGGTTAATTATTCATTTCAGCAGCCCATTTATCACGGTCGTCTGGCGAAAATTTCCATGGCGCAAAATTGTTTTCAATATTGCTGAAAGTGGCGTTCCATTCTGCCGGGGCATTGCTTTCTTCCATAATTAAGTGCCGTCGCAGCGACACAATAATTTCAAGCGGGCTGATACTTACCGGGCATTCTTCCACACAAGCCTGGCACGTTGTGCAGGCACGCAATTCTTCCTGGGTAATAAAGTCGTGCAAAAGCGTTTTTCCATCGTCTTTAAATTCACCATTCTTATCAATATTCTGACCGATTTCTTCCAGGCGGTCGCGGGTGTCCATCATTATTTTTCGCGGGTTCAGCAGTTTACCCGTAATGTTTGCCGGACAGGCCGCGGTACACCGGCCGCATTCGGTGCAGGTGTAAGCATCCAGCAAATTCTTCCAGGTAAGGTCGGTAGCGTCTTTGGCGCCAAATTTCATGATGGCTTCCGATGCGGTGGCAGGCGCCAGTTCGGGCTGCATGGAATATAAAACTTCGTTCTGTATTTCGGGCATATTATTTATTTCGCCCTGCGATGTTAACCGGCTGTAATAAGAATTTGGAAATGCAAATAATATGTGCAGGTGTTTTGAATAGGGGAGGTAATTTAAGAAGGCCAATATACCAGTAATGTGCAGCCACCAGCAAGTACGTTCTATCGCAACCATGGTGGTTGCACTAAGGCCTTCCATCCAATTTGACAGCAATCCCGAAAATACAAAACTGCCGGTTTCGTGGTAGCCCGCATGCCCGATATTCTGCAGTGCATTATCCGCCGCATTCATAGTTAGGAATAACGACATTAGTGCGATTTCTATAATCAAAATAAGATTGGCATCTGTTTTTGGCCAACCTGCCAGGTCTTTCTTACGAAAGCGTTTAATGTATAGGAGATTTCGTCTTATCAAAAAAACAACGCAAACAATCAAAACGCCCACCGCTAAAAATTCGAACGAATTAATCAGCCAATTATACAAGCCACCTAATACCGGATAAAACAAGCGGTGCGTGCCTAAAATTCCATCTAAAACAATTTCAAGAACTTCTGCATTTATGATGATGAAACCCGCATAAATAATAAAATGCATGAAGGCCACCAGGGGATACTTGAACATTTTTTTCTGGCCGAAAGCCAGCAGCAGCACCCTTTTCCATCTTTCTAATTTGTTTCCATCCATATCAACATCTCTGCCCAACAAAATATTCCGGCGGATATATTTGATCTTTTTGCTGAAAAGCCAGATCGAAAAAACCAATAAAGCGGTAAATAAAATTTGTTGTATCAGGTGCATCGCTTAAAATTATGAATGCTAAGATAAAGATTACAATG
>JBBRCW010000166.1:0-14603 GCA_038204535.1 Chitinophagales bacterium
CGATGGCAAAGGCGACTGGCAAACAGCCCATAACATTATACAGGATGTAGAGAGCACGGATGCAGCATGGATACATGCATACCTGCATAGAAAAGAAGGCGATAGTTTCAATGCCGATTATTGGTATAGAAGAGCCGGAAAGAAACGGCCTTCGGCAACGCTTCAAAAAGAATGGGACGATATTACAGAAGCAATGCTAGGCAAGTGAATAGCTGGTTTACAGCTTAAAATGATCAATGCTTTTCCTTTTCCTGCACCTCAAATGGTCTGCTGATCGTTTCACCCCGCTCATCTGTAATGGTCAGTATGTGTTTGCCTGCGGTCGGGTGCATTGCCATTTGGTGAAAACGGCTCGTGGTGCCAGTATATTCATTATCGAGGTGCCAGAATATCCGGGCATCAGGGTTATGATGGGCTGCTGTAAATATTACCTTTCCTGGCTGGCCGGTTAATTCGGTGGGAATAAAAATTTTGGATTGCTCCGCAGGATAAATCAATTCCATTTGGCGGCTGGCTCCTGTTGAACAACCGGGCATAAAGGCAGGCAATACTTTATATTCGGGATGCCGTTGTTTGTAATAATATTCCATGGCCGGGGGTAGTACAAACCAGTTCTCATTTTTCATTTCAAAGGGAGAAATGCAATCTGCGGTAACCCGAAAAGTTCCGGTTGAATTTAAATGAACCATGGTGTGATAAGGGCATTGCGGCGCTTTTTTGCCGTTGACAGATACCAGCATCGTATCAACCCGGTTACACGATGCGCCAGCCTTATACCCGCTTTCGTGGCAAACCGGCAAATAGGTATAGTCGCTGACTGGCGGATCAAACCATGCCGAAGTGGGCAACATCCTGAAAATGTCGAACATTACCGGTGCTGCGGTATTTATTCCCGTCAATTCCGGCCTGCCTTCTCCATCAGTGTTGCCCACCCAAACTACCACACAATATTTGGGCGTCAGGCCTATTGCCCATCCGTCTCTAAATCCAAAGCTGGTACCCGTTTTCCAGGCTATACGCTGCGCCGAACCAAACAGGTTCCAGAGTCCTTCTTCCCCCGGACGCATTACTTCCTGCATGGCATTTAGCGTGTGCCAGATTGCGGTAAAATCAAAAGCCGTTGGCGGGGCATTACCGGCGGTTGAAGGGGTGACTGCCGTTTGCGTGGCTGTTGGTTGAAACATGTTAGCGACACCTGCATTCTTCGATGGCCAAAATCCTTTCTTAAAGATATCATTCAATAGATTTTCTTCAATACCATTCGTGGCTATCACCTTGTTCGATTTCCTACCAATCTCCTGCGCATTCACTTCTAACCTTTGACCATTAGCCATCGATTCTTCCCCTTTCTCCTTCTCCCTTTTGCCTTTCACCTTGTATATAGGCATATGCCAATCATCGCCCGCCATTTTGCCTTTGTTTTTTTGCTGATGCAGGTAGCTTCGTGCAAAGCTGCTATACACCCCTGCCAGCTCCCAGGGGGTCACTTCACATCCACCTAAAATCAGGCTTAAACCATAATAATCGGCAGGTTGCCGTATAGTGGTGAACCCGCATTGCTGTAATACATTATAGAAACGGGGGTACTTATATTGCTGTAGCATTTTTATCGCAGGTATATTAAGGCTTCTGCTAAGCGCATTTTTTGCCGGAACTGCGCCATCATATTCCAGGTTAAAGTTTTGAGGGGCATAACCGCCAATACGTGTCGGAATATCGGGCATAAGCTGGCCAGGTAATAAAAGGCCATCGCTTTGTGCCGCGGCATATAACAACGGTTTCAGCGTGCTGCCCGGGCTTCGTGGCGAGGCCAATACATCCACATAACTTTCAATATCGGCGTTGCCGGGCTGATAAACGTTACCAACGTAAGCCAGAACATTACCCGTCTCAATTTCCAGTACCATAGCAGCCGCGTTATTAATGCCATTACCCTTATAATTTGCCTGGTATCTATCTATCAATTGTGTAATGGATTGCTGCAGGTTTATTTGCAGCGTGCTGGTTAGAATGGCGGCAGGTTTGTTCTCTTTATTTGCCGTAAATTCTTTTTTAAACCGGTTTAACAGGTGAGGGGCCAGCATGGGTAATGGCAGGGGATTACCAGGCAGCGGTTCAAGTTTTGCCAATTCAGCGGTTTGCTGATCTATTTGCCTCAGCTTTGCCAGTTTATTAATGAGGCCATTTCTTTTGGCCAATAGTATCGCCCTGTTTTTGCCGGGGTGCACCAGTGCCGGCGCATTTGGTAAGACTGCCAGCGTTGCCATTTCGGCCCAGCTTAATTGCTGTGGCGCCCTGCCAAAATATCTCCATGAAGCTGCATCCAGACCAACCACATTACTGCCAAAGGGCGCATTGCTGGCATAATGTGCTAAAATTTCATTTTTTGAATAACCACACTCCAATCTGACTGCCTGGATGGCCTCCAAAATTTTTTGAAACATGCTCCGGTTTTTTATCCTGCTAAGCCTTATAACCTGCATGGTGATGGTACTTGCGCCACTTACCACTTTTTTGTCCCGGATGTTTTGGAATATTGCCCGGCCCAAAGCCATAGGATCTACTCCCGGGTGGTAATAGAACCGTTTGTCTTCAAAGGCGATAATGCATTGCCTGAATTTTTCAGGAACATTTTCGGTATAGGGAAACCGCCATTGGCCATCGGAGGCAATGGTTGCCCCCAAAAGATGATGCTGTTCATCTTCAATAACAAAACTGGCAGGGGATGTAAACAATGGCGAAGGCAGGCAAAACCAAAAGGCCATAGTAAGAAAAGCAATAGATACCCAACGAACTAAACGGCGCGCAGGAAAATGTGTAAAAAATTGCTTGATGGTTTTCAGCGGTTTTGGCAATAGATAAATGATTAAAATCGTCTAGGTCTGTTTCCATTCATTCCTTTTCAATTTTTGAATGATTGAATAATGCCTGTTTTTGTATCCATGAATAATGATAATGATCAGCAAGAACAAGGCAGCAACAATGGCTGTTATTGAGATAGACAGATTGCTCCGCCACTGACGAACCGCAATGGCAATAAATGCCCAAATTCCCACAACAGCAGCCTCTCTTAAATTTCTCGTTTTTACCAGGTAATAATAAAGCAATGCGGCTGTTATTATCAAAATGATGGTCCAGTAGATCTGACCAAATATTAGGTCGTTTCTTCCTATACTTACCAGCCAGGCTGCAATACAGGCAATAGTTGCTACCATTATCCACCCCAAATAAACTGCGATCGGCCACCAAACAAAAAAGATAGTTTGTAAAGGTTCATCATCCAATTCCATACGAAGGCGCACCGTAATTATCGTAAGGCATACAAGTAAAAAAATGATCACAATCACTGAAAGCCCTAACATTTCGTTGATCCAGCAATACAGCCAAAATGCATTTGCAAGGTTGCTGAGCGTAAACCAGGGACCTGTTCGGGTAATAATATTTTTCGGGTCATTCCTGCTGACCAAACTCCATTGAAAAATTACAAAAGCTAGCAACAATATAAATATTACTCCCCAAATTATGAACGCATACCCGGCAGGTGCAAACAAGGTGTTGTACTTATAACTTATGTCAGCGACGTTGGTACTTGAAAAAATGCCGGTATTTGATGCGAAATTGCAAAAAAGCATTATTAACAAGCTTAATGTGTTTACTGCTACGATTGTTTTTTTTGTCATAAGATGGCATTATATGAATTATAAAATTAGCCTGCCAGGCAAGTTTTTCATGGCATTGTTTAAAATGAACTCTAAAGAAAATAATAAACCGTTAACCAGATCGACTTATTATTAAAGTTTCTTTGCATTTTCTTAAGCAATTTTTAATTATTTGTATATACTTGTATAAATAATAACTAACTTTAAAAATTGACTATCACATTGATGATAAAACTTTTTTTCAAAGTGGCACGTCATACTAGTTAAGTCTTAAATCTATAGTTGAAACAGATTGTGGTAAATTATGGTTGCGTTTGCTGAAATTTTAAAGGCCCAATAATTGAAAATTTAGGTTTACCTGAGAACAATTGTTCATTCCAAAAAATTCTTATGAATACTGTGTATTTTATCATTTCCATTTTGTTTACTTCTTCACTGGGCATGTTTCTATATGTTTCCTGGTTGAATTACAAAGCCGTTTCCCGCTCCGAAAGAGAAAATGTTGAAAAGATCATGTAAGTACCTGTTTATTTTCAGATATTTTAATTTTTCCTGTTCAATATTATATTTTCAACAATGGCTTTCCAGCCTTTGTTAGAAAATATTGATTATCAAATTGTCATTAAGCGGACGATTTGTGTATTAAAACAATTTACGACTTGCAATCCGTAGAAATATTGGCTAAATTAGAGATGGGAATTGAGTATTTGTAAAATCTAAACTCTAATACCATGCTTGTTTACTTAGCTGTTCTAATGGTTTCATCGTCGGCCTACACCTTTTGGGTTTTGCTAAAAAATCAGGAAAAGGAAATGGTTGATCAGCTTCAGAACCATTGAGAATTTTAAATGTAAATAAAAAAATGGGGACCTACCTTTTGGCGGGCCTCCATTTTTTTTGACAACAAGGCGGATTGGCTGATTAAACGAATGTTTCGCTTATGATGGTTCAAAATCGAATAAAACGCAAGGTATTCTCAATTGTCATAACTTACTTTTTTTAACCCAAAACTAAACTAAATGAAAAAAGCATCAGACATCCTTATCCGTAAAGGCTCGGCAGTCATTAGTATTACGCCTGAAACCACTGTTTTAGAAGCAATAAGAATAATGGCAGAAAAGAATATTGGTTCGGTAGTAGTAAAAGAGGGGGAAAAATTTGTGGGCATTATGACCGAGCGTGATTATTGTCGAAAAGTAATTCTAAAAGGGAAAAATTCAACCGATACGATCGTAAAAGACATTATGTCTGTTGATTTTCCTTCAATTACCCCGGCAGAAACAATTGAGGAATGTATGGAATTGATGACCTCCAACAATATAAGGTATCTTCCTGTTTTTGAGAGCGATGCCCTTTGCGGGATAATCTCCATGCAAGACGTAATTAAACAAACAGTCTTAAAGCAGGAAGAAACCATCTCACAATTAAAAGATTATTTACACGCCAGCATGTAGCGTTACCATGTACCTTTTGGGGTGAAATTTATATGAGATTTATTGTCATTTAAAAATTGAATTAAAAGATTAATTAGTTGTATTGTATGAAAAAAATCAAGATTGCGCTGCCTGCCATACTAATCGTATTATCGGCTGTTTTAACTTTTGCTGCCGATGCAAAAGGCAAATCATCCTATTTTCAAATTACTGCCTACCATTACTCAACGCCTGAACAGGAGACTATGATAGATGGCTTTTTGAAACAGGCATACCTGCCGGTTCTGCATAAAAAGGGAATAAATAATGTGGGTTGTTTTAAACCTATAACTAACGACACTGCAACCGATAAACTGATATATGTTATCCGCTCGTTTAAAAATATTGAGCAGCTTGCCAAAATTGACAATGAGTTGTGGAACGTAGAAAGCTTTGGCGACGATGGCGGCGCTTACCTGAATACGGATTATAATAAACCAGCCTATACAAGAATTGAAAATATCATATTGATTTCTTTTGATGTGGCGCCAATGCTTACTTTGCCCGCGCTTAAATCGCCTAAAAGCGAGCATATTTATGAACTACGCAGCTACGAAGCGGCATCAGAAAAATTACACAACAACAAAGTGCACATGTTTAACCAGGGGGGTGAAACAACGCTCTTTACGCGTCTGAATTTCAACCCGGTATTTTATGGTAAAGTATTGGCCGGTTCTAAAATGCCCAACCTAATGTATATGACCAGTTTCGAAAATCGCGAAGAAAGGGATGCACACTGGAAAGCCTTTTCATCTGATCCTCAATGGAAAAAGATATCGTCCATGCCTGAATATCAGCACAATATGTCGAAGTCGGATATCATTTTAATGAAAGCGACTGATTATTCTGATTTTTGATAATTTAACCCGCTTTTGTTAAATGCTCAAGCTGCCTGGCATAGTCGTATCGAAGGTCTTCATGCAGCAGTTCAATTAATGCTTTTATTTTTTTTATTTGCTGTTCATACATTTTAGTAATAGCCGCGCTTCGGTGCAAAGGGAAATCAGTACTAACCAGCAACGAACAAAAGTTTAATCGTAATTCGGTCTCTGCCTGTTTTGATGCAATGTGCTTACTGTACCTGGCAATGGAAAGCAATATTTTTCGCAATGCTTTTTTTGCCAGGTACATATTTGCCCGCGGTAACATCTCAAAGTTTTCACTCATCTCAGTTTTTATCGATTCAACATACCCGCTTTCATTATGTGCATCAAAAAGCAAATAGGCCACCAATTCCTTATTTTCTTTTTTATACCTGGCCAGCCGCAGGCAAATTTCCAATAATTCTTTGGGGGGCAGATTTACAAGTTCTTGTTTAATCTCGCTTATACTGGCGGTCTTCATGGTAAATTTTAAAAATGTTTAAATAGTAAAAGTGTCCTTCTGCAAATTTACAGACACACACAGGCAGAATGGATTTATTACTTATTTTGTGTCTATCCTTCATAATACTGATCATTTGCATGAAAAAACTCCTTTGCTTCGTCTTCCTGTGCTATACTTCCTGTTCGATTGGCCAAAATGTTTTGCAAAAATTATCTGTCGATTTAATCATGCGCGACCCGAAATGGATCGGCACTTCCCCTTCATCGCCCTATTGGAGCAGGGATGGAAAGACATTGTTTTTCAACTGGAATCCTGACGATTCGCCATCCGACTCGGTCTATTATATATCTACTGATAACAGAGAGCCTCGAAAATCAACCTTTGACATTCGAAAACTGGCGATGCCTGCCGACGACTATATCTATAATAAAACGAGAACGGCCTTCACCTTTACAAGGAATGGAGATGTTTATTTTGCTGAGACCAAGAATAACATAGAGCGTAGGATAACCCAAACTGCGGAGGCCGAAACCAGCCCCTCTTTTATAAAAAACGATACGCAGATAATATTTACCCGTGATCAGAATATTTTTTCGTGGGATATAAAAACCGGCCTGTTGTCTCAGTTAACCGATTTTAAAAAAGGCGTTACTCCGCCAAAAGAGCCCAAAAAAGACTCCTTAAATCAGCAGGAAAAGTGGCTGAAAGAAAATCAGCTTGAAAATTTCGAGGTTTTAAAGAGTAGAAAGAACAATAAAGACAGTGCAGAAGCTGCAAAAAAGGCATTTCCAAAAGAAAAGGAGCTAAAACAAATTTATTATAGCGATAAGAGCCTGGCTGGCGTTGTAGTAAGCCCCGATGGACGTTTTATTAGCTACCGGTTAATGAAACGGGCGGTCGGAGCTAAGAATTCTATCATACCCAATTATGTGACTGAATCTGGTTTTACCGAAGATATCAATGGCCGCACCAAAGTGGGGGCCCAGCAAAGCAGCAGCGACTTTTTTATGTTTGATGCGCTGCTAGACACCGTCTTTCAGATAAAGACCGATTCCATACCGGGCATAAAAGATTTGCCTGACTATGTAAAGGATTATCCTGCCCCGGATTCATTGCGAAAGAAGCCTTCTCTCAGAAAAGTAAATTATACCGGCCCTTATTGGAACGAAAGCGGCTCTTATGCCGTGGTTGAGATATATGCGGAAGATAACAAAGACCGCTGGATCATGTTGCTGGATGCCGAAACGGGCAAGCTCTCACTTTTAGATCGCCAGCGGGATGAAGCCTGGATTGGCGGACCAGGCATTGGCGGTTTTGGCAGAAACGATCATCGGTGGGTTGATGCCGAAACGTATTGGTACCAAAGTGAAGCAACCGGGTACATTCACTTATATACTGTGAATGTAAGAACCGGCAGCAAGAAGCAATTGACTTCGGGCAATTATGAAGTGCAGAACGTTACCCTTAGCGTGGATAAGAAGTCCTTTTATATAACCACCAACCAGGTGCACCCCGGGGAGAAGCATTTTTATCGCTTGCCTGTAGACGGTGGGAAAATTGAAAAACTAACAGGTTTGAAAGGAGCAAACACGGTAACGATATCTCCCGACGAGAAATATTTAACCATTTTGCATTCTTATAGTAATAGACCCTGGGAACTCTACCTACAGCCCAATAAACCAGGGGCAGATGCCCTGCAGATAACCAGTAAATAGCAGTCGGATGAATTTAAGTCGTATCCGTGGCGCGAACCGGAAGTGATAACTTTTGCTGCAAGGGATGGAGCACAGGTGCATGCCCGTTTGTACCGGTCCTCACTTTTAACGCCCCAACGGCCAGCTGTTATTTTTGTGCATGTGGCCGGCTATCTGCAAAACGCCCATAAATGGTGGAGCACTTATTTCAGGGAATATATGTTTAATAATCTGCTGGCAGACAATGGTTATACGGTGCTTGACATTGATTATCGCGGAAGCGCAGGCTATGGCCGCGATTGGCGTACCGGTATTTACAGATTTATGGGCGGTAAAGATTTAAGCGACCACGTTGATGGCGCCAAATACCTGGTGGAAAATTTGGGTGTTGATGCCAAAAACATTGGAATGTACGGCGGCTCGTACGGAGGCTTTATTACCCTAATGGGTATGTTTACAGCACCCGGAGTATTTGCCGCCTGAGCCGCTTTGCGCTCGGTTACGGATTGGGCACATTACAACCATGGTTACACCAGTAATATTTTGAACGAACCGTTTAACGACAGTATCGCCTACCGCAAAAGTTCGCCCATATATTATGCCGATGGACTGCAGGGAAAATTATTAATGTGCCATGGTATGACCGATGTAAATGTGCACTTTCAGGATATTGTTCGCCTTACACAACGACTTATAGAATTAAAAAAAGACAATTGGGAACTGGCCGTTTACCCCATGGAAGACCATGGGTTTACAGAACCAGGCAGCTGGACTGATGAATACAAACGCATTTATAAATTATTTGAACAATCGCTAAAGCAAAAGCAATAATGATAGAATGCCATATATCATTTATTTTTACAGTTTCAAAAGCCGATCTTTACTAAATTTTGCTTTGCATACAAATGTTGGCGCATCAATTATTAATTTAACTTTCATAACTAAATGATCATTCATGAAAAATAGATACTTGTATATCCTGATAGTTGCGTTTACTTCAATGCTGTCTTCGTGTGTAAAAGAAAATGTTCAATTGGGCGAAGCTGAAGTAGTAAAAGCCTGGACCATTGGATTGGCCGCTGCAAACATGCTGCCGGGCGTGGATAACCGCCCTGATACTGCTAATGTCAATTTTCAATTGTTGTCCGATAACTCCATCCGGTACGAAATGACAACCGGGCTGCTTACCAATGACGATGTTCTATCGGGAGTGCAGCTAAGAAGCGGCGATCCGGTAACAATTGGTAATGTTGTTTTGGATCTTAGCGCTACGTCAAAATACCCGCAGGCAAATGCGCTGGGCGGGGGAGCATATGGCGTTTATACAGATCTGCGGCAATCTTTGGTAGATAGCCTGATGAATAATTCCAACGATCTTTATCTTCAATTAAACAGTGTGCAACGGCCAAATGGTTTGGCACGGGGCCAAATAAATGTGAGGATGCAATTTGCTGCCGATGTTAATTTAAACGGCGCACAGGAGGTGCCAGCGGTTAATACCAAAGCGGTGGGCATAACCTGGTTGAGATTAACTTTAGACAATCGTTTATATAGCCGCATTAATATTAGCGGAAACGAGGCAAATGATGACTTTACAATGGCCCACATACATCGCGGCGCATTTGGAGAAAACGGGCCCGTCATTGTTCCGCTGGCGCTGTCTAATGCCGATTTTGGCGTATCAAAAATGACTGTGGTGGATGCCTCAACCAGCAATACCATCGCCAATGGAAGTAAGTTATATGTTAACGCACATTCGGTATTATATCCTGCCGGTAAAATACGCGGCCAGTTAAGAAATTAAAATGAACTCTTCCATTTAATATTGGCGGCAAGGCAGGGGGGTAATCAACTTTGTAAGATCGCGTTGCCTGTAGGTAATAACACTGATTATTTTATTAAAACCCGAACTCGAATAACAGTCGCGGAATAATTGCTTAATCGTTTTTTTTCAATGCGCAGGTAAGATTACAGGGTTTGTATTTTTTGCAAAATTCCGGTAGTTGAAAACCCGGCAATAACAGGATTGATTACAACTCGTCCACCCCAGCCCATTACTTCTTTTGCACCCACTATTTGCTCAATGGTATAATCGCCGCCTTTTACCAGTACATCTGGCTTTATTGCCGTAATCAGGTTTAGCGGAGTATCTTCTTCAAATATCACCACAGCATCTACCATTAATAAACTTGCCAAAATCAAGGCCCTGCTATCCTCGTTATTTACAGGGCGCTTGTTTCCTTTTAATCTTTTGGTGCTGGCATCGCTGTTTACTCCTACAATTAATATGTCGGCTTCTTTGGCAGCACTGCTTAGAGAAGCGATGTGCCCCTGGTGCAAAATATCAAAGCAGCCATTGGTAAATGCAATGGTCTTATTCAAAAATCGCCAGCGGATAATTTCTGTTAACAAACTGGGTAAAAGGTATATTTTAGTCGGAATGATGTCGGTTTTCCTCATGGCCTTTTGTATGTTTATTAAAATACGGAAGCAAACCCAGCGAAATAAATCCTAATAATAAAACAATTAAAAATTGGGCAAACCATTGCAGGTTTCCGTTCGCCAGAGCGATTTCGTTGGCAATGCCATTTTTTTGCAGAATCAGGGCCACAAAAACTGCATAAGAGCCAAATCCGCCGGGCGTTAATATCATTCCTACACTACCAAAAGCAAGCGCCGATATAGCTACTTCTATCCCCAAATTTTGTGTGCCAATGGTTGCGTAAAAGCCTAACCAGGTACCGCCTAAATAAAGCATCCAGATACCAACACTCGAAAAAAGAAATGGCCATTTGTGTTTCAGGTCTTTCACACTTATTAATCCTTGCCATACGCCTTTAATAACCTGTTTAACTGTAACCATAAACGCTAAATGTTTGTTACGATTAAACCATACTCTCATCAATGCCAGCACTACTAAAATAACGGCTATAATGATCATAATTTTCACAACGGATATTGATCCATTGGAAGAGGAAAATGCCTTTTTAAACAGGGCTGACGAATAATGCGAAACAATGTCGTATTGAAATATAAAAGCCAATAAAAAAATGATCAGCAAAAATATGAGATCAAAGGCCCTTTCTGCTACTATCGTGCCCACCAGTTTGTCTGCGGGCACTTTTTCAAACCTGGCAAGTATGGTGCATTTCAATACCTCACCCAGTCTGGGTACGGCAAGATTGGCGAGATACCCTATCATTACGGCAAAAAAAACATTTAATAACGATGGCCGGTAACCCATTGGATACATTAACATTCTCCATCGGTAGGCCCTGAGTAAATGACTGCCTGTCAGTATAAAAAAAACAGGTATGATCACCCAGAAACGCGCTGTAGCAATGGCATTTTTAAAATATGGCCAGTTTTTTTCAGGAATTTTGTGAAGGCTCCACCAAACCAAAAAAACACCCAGACCAAGAAACAAAAGGTATTTAAGAATGTCGAGTATTTTTTTTTGCATAGAGTAAGCTGGAAACGCAATTTAAGGTAAACATCTAAGTTTAAACATTACATTTCATTTAAGGTCCTGGTGCCAACATCGTTACCGGTAATAATCATATTGTCAATGAGGCGCACTCCGCCAATGGAAGCGGCTATTAATGCAACCAGGTGCCCGGTTCCATCCCATCTATTTACTGATGACAGATCACTTGCCGAAACAATTTTTACGTAGTCAACCTTTTCAAAACCGTTTTTAAGCAAATGCTTTTCAGCGGCGCTTTCTAATAATGGAAAAGACTTAAATCTAAAATTTTGCTTTATTATTTCAAGCGTTGAGTAAATGACAGACGCCTGCTTTTTTTGTTCATCATTCAGCCGCATGTTTCGGCTGCTCATTGCCAGGCCAGATGGTTCGCGTAAAGTGATTACCGTTTCAACTTTTATAAGAAGGCCAATAATTTTTATAAGGTTTTTAATGATCAATTGCTGTTGAAAATCTTTTTGACCTAAAAATAAAACATCCGGATTCGCCAGCCGTAACAACCTTTCTACTACCTGGCATACACCTTGAAAATGCCCGGGGCGGTATTCGCCTTCCAAAACGAATTCAAGTTTTCCAAGATCATAATTCCCGCCATTGTCTGTTCCGTGAGGGTATATTTCGCTTACGGGCGGAATAAACAAAATAGCACATTGATGGCTCTCCAATAATGCAATATCTTCTTTAATTGTAACCGGATATTTTTCGAAATCCGTTGGATCGTTAAATTGGGTAGGATTGATAAAAATGCTGCAAACCGTTATATCTGTTTCTTTTTTTGAGGCAGATATTAAAGAAATATGACCATTGTGCAAAGCACCCATTGTTGGAACAAATCCAATTGATTGTCCTTTACTCTTTTGATTTTCAATATAATGCTGCAGCGCTTTTGCCTCCTTAAAAATGATCATTACTATGTATTTAAATCGTCACGATCCTTATGTATCTCTGTTTTCAGATTAATTTTGTTACCTTCGCACACTTATTTTTAAAGGCTAACGTGTAAACCTATCGGAATAATGTCAACAAAGAAAAGAATTTTATTTATTGCCAACGAAATGTCTCCTTACCTGGAGCTGACGGAGTTTGCGGAAATAGTGAATAAACTGGCGATAAAAAGTAATGATACCGGGTTGGAGGTTAGGTGCATTATGCCGCGTTTTGGAACCATAAACGAAAGAAGGCACCGCCTTCATGAAGTTGTGAGATTATCTGGTATTAACGTAAGCGTTGATGACGATGATTACCCGCTGCAGATAAAAGTAGCCTCATTGCCAAATGCAAGACTGCAGGTGTATTTTTTGGATAATGAAGACTTTTTTAAAAGAAAGTTTGTTTTTAGCGATGAGGACGAACAGTGGTACGATGATAATGGTTTAAGAACCATTTTTTTCTGTAAGGGTGCTCTTGAAACGGTTAAGAAATTTGGATGGCCTCCCGATATCATTCATTGCAGCGGTTGGATGACTGGCTTAATTCCGCTGTTTTTGAAAACAGTTTACAAAAAAGAACCCGTTTTTGCAAACAGTAAGGTGATCTATACTTTAGGCAGTAATACTTTCCCCGATACACTTGGAACAGATTTTTCGAAACAGGCCATTATTCATGCAACCCTGAAAGAAAAAGACCTGGAAGTTTTTAAAGATGCCACTAACTATGCCTTGCAAAGAGGCGGTGCAATGTTTGCCGATGCCATTACATTTGGAGCGGAAAATACAGACAAGAAACTGGTGGATGAATTTAGTAAAGTCAAGGGTAAAAAGGTCATTCCCTTCAAAGGCTGGGATACTGATTTAACAGAGTATTTAGAATTGTATAACGACCTTTCGGCCAAGTAATAAAAATCCTTTTTAATCTTATCTCAGGTGATGCGTAAGCCCATTTTCGTAGTGATTCTCACTATTTCCTTTTTCTATGCGTGTACTAAAATTCAAACTACAGATATTGGAAATGGCTTAATTCCCCCAATTGATGGAGTTACTGTTAAAGATACTTTTTTTGATGTTATCACCAATACTTTCTTAGATGATAATGTTGCCAGGGTTTATAAAGGGGATGACCACGTAATAGGGTATATGGGCAACGATCCGTTGTTTGGTAAAACGACAGCGTCTGCTTTTTTTGAGTTGAAACCCACTTCCTATCCATTTTTTATTGCTGGTAATAAAGATAGCCTGGTGGTTGACTCTGCATATCTCATTTTAAGTTATAAAGGAATTTATGGCGACCCTGCTATTCCGCAAACCTGGAATGTGTATGAAATAAGCAAAGGCAACAAACTGCAGTTTGACAGCTCTTACGATGCCGAGAAAGCGACCATAGGCTTTATAAATACCCCTCTTGGCACAAAATCGAGTTTTGATTTAAGAAAGCTGAAAGACTCGATTAGTGATAGATTCGAAAACGCGCAGAACCAAATAAGAATAAAACTGGACAAGAGCTTTGCTACGCGCTTATTGAAAACCTACGATTCAACCAACGCATATAAAAACGACTCCATTTTCAGGGACAACTTTGCGGGATTTGCCGTCGTTCCCGGTACTGGTTCGGGTAATGCATTGGTAAGAGTAAATTTATTGGATACCAACACCAAACTTTCACTTTATTATAGCACCCGCCTCGACGCATCAACTACCAGGGATACCGTAGTAACTTCTTTTAGATTTAATACTTCTGGCACCAACGAAACTTCGGGCAGCGCCAATCTCATTAATCATGAAAGGGCGGGTTCGCAGGTTGCAAATTACCTACATTCGGGTAAAAATGACAGCCTGGTATTCGTTCAAACTACCCCGGGAACTTATGTTACATTAAAAATTCCCAACCTGTCAAAATTTCGGAATACTGTCATTCACCGCGCTGAGATTGATTTAACCCAGGCACCCGATAATCCGGCTTTGGATGCAGTACTAACCGCACCGCGTTATATGCTTTTAACCGCTTACGACTCAGTAAACAAACGAAAAAT
>JBBRCW010000167.1:0-14525 GCA_038204535.1 Chitinophagales bacterium
TGGACACATCTTCAAAAGAGCCAACTGCAAAACCGCAAATTTCGTCGTCAACATAGCATCGGAAATTTTATAGCTGACTTCTATTGCCCATCCGAAAAATTAGTGATTGAGTTGGATGGTGAAGATCATTTTTGGGATCCAGGCATTGAGAAAGATCGTGTCACAGAAAATTATCTAAAAAGTACAGAAATAAAAGTGATCCGCTTCGAAAACAAGTGGGTGTATGAAGATATCGCCTGGGTGTTAGAAAAAATTAAAGCGGAGTTTAACCACCCCTGATTTTATGCTTCGCATAAAATCGGTCCCCTCCTTGAAAAGGAGGGGAAACTTCACAAATTGTTTACAAATGTATCATTGGCAGGAACGAGGGATCCGTTGTTGTTACGGGAGGGATTCCTTCCCGATCAAAATCGGGATCGGAATGACATTAAAAGTCGGAAGGACAAACTGAGGCGGAACGACCATACCAGGCCACGTTTGCCCTTGGTTTTTTAGAAGTTCATCCAAATGACCATTAAATTATTTTATCTCCACTTGGTTGTTTTTCAGGGTTTTAAAACTTGATTTTAGCAAGTCTCCATTTTCTGGCACAATTTTGACTAAGGAGGTAAGTGTAACAAAAAATAAGATATATGAAGACTTTTACACCAACAATCATGAACAGTATGAAAAAGCAACTGGTCGTATTATCAATGGCTGCAATTTTTGCCGCATGCGGCACTAAGCAGTCGCCTACAGATGTTAATTTAGTAAAAGGTACAACAGATACCGCAGGCTTGTATAAAGACGAAAACCGGGTAATGAACCTGGATGGCGTGGGAGATACCACCATCACCACCATTACCACAACTACCGTTACCAAATCGGTAAACGGTCAGCCTGTGAGCGAAGTAAGTGACAGAGGACCAATCGCGAAAAAACCGGTCGCTGCCAGAACACCAGCCAGAACTAGCAGCACTAATAAAAGTGTTGGCAGCAGTAGCGGAAACGGAACTTCAACCCAGCCTACTGCACAAGTAGCAAAAAAGAAAGGCTGGAGCAAAGCTGCCAAGGGTACCGTCATCGGCGCAGGATCGGGCGCAGTATTAGGAGCCGTTATCAGTAAAAAGAAAGGAAAGGGCGCCATCATTGGCGGCGTTTTAGGTGCCGGCGCAGGATATGGTATTGGCAGGTCGATGGATAAAAAAGATGGCCGCGTTCAATAAATAGTTTTTCACCATCCAAACAACAAACGACCGCATTCCGAAAGGGTGCGGTTGTTTTTTTTGTTTAAATAAACCTTCGTGTTTCTTTGAGCCTTGGAGGCTTTGTGGTTCAGACTTTCAAACAATTACTTCTGTATTATAGATGGGGTCTTTGTCACTTTTTTTTTGTGGAAAAAAAAGTAACTCCCGAAAAATCGGGAAAGCCGGTCCCCAATATAAGATCGGTGCAGGCCCTTAATGATAAAAGTCCCCGACTAAAGTACCTATAGTGTGGACACATTCCTAAGGTCTTTTTTGATCCATAGGAGCATCCTGTTTATAGAAAATACATGTTAATGCCAGATTAAAGCTCCGTAGGTGCTTCCTGTTTTGATGCATTAAGGCGGCCTCTTATGGAGCCTGGATGACCGATTAGATTTGTAGTCTATAAACAGGAAGCCCACTAAGGGGCTATTTTAAGTCTTTCATTTTAGAATTACTTTGCTTGATTTCGAATAAAAAGCACATGCAAAAAATGTGTCCACACTATAGGACTAAAGTACGGGGCAGGCTATTCCCGACTTGGTTTTTCAATTTGGCTTCTTTGCTTCGGTGGTGAAGGGCTGTGGGACCTTGATAGTTTTATCTCGTTAGTTGCCATTGCAAATATTCCGTCAACTACATTGAACCCAGGGGTGGGAGGGCGCCAAAGAAAAAAAATGGAATGCCTCAATGAAACAGCCTTTGCTGGAGCCGTTTTTCAATAAGGCTATTAATTTACCGTGGAGAATTTGGTTTTTGTCACCTTTTGTGGAAAAAAAGTAACTCCCGAATAATCGCATCGGCGTCAACTTAAGAATTCAATAATTTCGCTTAAACCTTTACCAGGCAATAGTTTGACGCGAATGAGTTGTAAAAAGAGTATTAGAAATTGATATAAGTTGATCGTTTAGAAATCTTTCAATAGAACAACTAATTGGACCTTCAATTTCAGACACGTGTAAAAGCGCCATTGAAAATTTCCGACCAAGGGAACTTTTAGAATTTGGTTTTCGAGGGTTATTTCCAGCGCTTGTAAAATGTGCCGATGCTACGCATCTCGAAAATCGCGTTGACACTTTTACCAACGGATTGAAATCTCCCGCTATTCGGGGCTACCAAATGGGTCGATGCTACGCATCTGCAAATAGGCGGTCAAAAAATAGAAACAGAAATAGAAAAGCCAAATAAGATACATATAATAGGCCCCATTTTAATCCAGAGGTAGAATTAACGCCGAGCCGTAGGCTCGATCAATATGGTAGCCCCGGGTTTTAACCCGGGGAAAAGCGAAAATAATAGTCTTTGAGAGCCGTAGGCTCGATTCATTTGTCCAATAACATATAGAGGTAATACATGTCTGAATTTTTGTAGTTAATTTAATCCCATAAATTTAGACCTCCCAACATTAAATTTTTTACATTCGCGTTTTTAGCCTCCCTTTAGGGGCGGGGGGGCAGGGGCGGGGGGGCAGGGGCATCAAAAAACCCGGAGATAAACCCCGGGTCTTCGATAAAGTATTCTGTCGTTGCCTTTAACATTATGCTGTTAGCTTTCTGTCTTTTTCCTTCTGCCTTCTTACTCCTGCCTCCTGCCTTCTGCCACAAACCTTACACCTCACTCCTCCATCCTATCCATTCAACACTTCCGCCATTGTCTTACCAATATCGGCGGGACTGTCTACCACGTGAACGCCGCATTTCGCCATGATCTCCATTTTGGCTTTGGCGGTATCTTCTGCTCCGCCAACAATTGCACCGGCGTGGCCCATACGGCGGCCGGGAGGCGCGGTTTGTCCGGCAATAAAGCCAACCACGGGTTTAGTGCCATGCTCCTTTATCCAGTTGGCTGCTTCGGCTTCCATTCCGCCGCCAATTTCTCCTATCATAATAATACCATCTGTTTCTGTATCATTCATTAGCAGTTCTACCGCCTCTTTGGTGGTGGTGCCGATAATGGGGTCGCCGCCAATTCCAATAGCGGTACTAATGCCTAAACCAGCTTTTACCGCCTGGTCGGCCGCTTCGTAAGTAAGGGTACCCGATTTTGAAACAATACCAATTCGTCCGGGCTTAAATATAAAACCGGGCATAATACCCACTTTTGCTTCATCGGCTGTTATAACACCGGGGCAGTTGGGCCCTATTAAACGTGTTTCTTTTCCCGCCAGGTAATTTTTAACGTTCACCATATCCTGAACGGGTATGCCTTCGGTTATACAAACTACCAATGCAATACCCGCATCGGCCGACTCCATAATGGCATCGGCTGCAAATGCAGGCGGCACAAATATGATACTAACATTGGCTCCGGTGGTGTTTACCGCATCGAAAACGGTATTAAAAACAGGTTTGTCAAGGTGTGTGGTGCCGCCTTTGCCAGGTGTTACACCGCCCACTACATTGGTTCCGTATTCAATCATTTGCGAGGCATGAAAAGTGCCTTCTGTACCGGTAAAACCCTGTACAATTACTTTAGAATTTTTATTAACTAGTACACTCATGGCGAACATTTAATATTTTATCCGATTTTCGGGATGACAAAAATAAGGGGAAAAAACCCATTTAATACGGGATTCGTTACGTAAACCAGGGGTTCCTTTAAAACAAAAGTTCAACGAATTATTGAATGTAAAAAATCAGTTATCCATCATGTTCCATTTTTGCTTTAAGGAGGGGCCGGTATTTTGGCTGCAGAATAAAACAGTTCAATGATCATTAAAGTTTGAAAGATGTCGGCTTTTACCGGTATGTTAAAACCCGCACCATGTGCCGTAAACACGGGTTTTTTATGTAAATTATATTTTGTGGGATTAAATCGGGCAAAGGCCGGTTTGTAAAGAGTAAGGGTGCCGCGTGGGTTCTGGGGCTAACAAAATTAAAATGAAACTATATTTTATTTACGTCCCGATTATTTCTTTAAAATCGATAAACAAGTAGCAAATTTGCACCCGGGATAACCACCGTTATTCTATTATTTTTAAAACTGTATAGGGCATTATGCCGGTCTTCAATCAATCTCGACACAGGGTTGTCATTATTATTTTCGTGGGGGTTTTCCTGGTAATCATCGCCCAGTTATTTAACCTGCAGATCATTTCGCGCAAGTACACCAAACTGGCAGAAAACAATGCGGTTTATAAAAAGATCATCTACCCCAGCAGGGGTATTGTTTACGACAGGCATAATAAGGCTATTCTGGATAATGTAGCCATGTTCGACCTGATGGTGACCCCCTTTCAGGTAAAAGGAGTGGATACCGCCGCGCTTTGTGGTTTGCTGCAGATAGATACGGCCGAATTTAAAAAACGGGTGATTACGGCTATCATAAAGAATGGCCGTTACCGCCCCAGCGTTTTCGAAGGGCTGGTTTCGCCCCAGGTACAGGCGCAGTTAGACGAAAACATGTACAAGTTTCCGGGCTTCGACCTGGCCGAGCGGCCGGTGCGCTCATACCCTTATAATGCTGCCGCTCATGTACTGGGCTATATTGCTGAGGTGGATACCGCCATCATACGCAAGTCGGACTACTTCTACCAAATGGGCGATTATATAGGCCGCAACGGCCTCGAAAAGACGTACGAAAAAGTTTTGATGGGCCAGCGTGGTATCGCTTTTTTAATAAAAGATAATAAGAACAGGATACAGGGCAGTTACGAAAAAGGCAGGTATGATACTGCGGCTGTTGCTGGCCGAAATCTGTACACCAGTATGGATATTGAGCTGCAGCAGTTGGCTGAAAAACTGATGGCCAATAAAATTGGTGGTGTAGTGGCCATCAATCCCAGAACCGGGGGGATTTTGGCGATGGCATCGGCGCCCGACTTTAACCCCAACGACCTGGCCGGGGCATCGTTCCGAAAAAATTATGGTAAGCTGGTGATGGATACTGCACGTCCGTTGTACAATCGGGCAATAAAAGGCCAGTATCCGCCGGGGTCTACTTTTAAACCATTGGGCGCTTTAGTGGCGCTCGATGAAAATCTCATTACCCCTTCTTTCGGGTATGGATGCGGCGGCGCATATTATGCCTGCGGCCGGCCGGTTAAATGCACCCACGCCGGGGGCGGGCATGCCGCTAACCTGCGGCTTGCATTGGCTAATTCGTGCAACTCTTATTTTGTGCATATATTTAGAATGGCCATCGATAATAATAATTATAAAAACACTACGGCAGGTTATTTAAAGTGGAAGGAATATATGAATGCTTTTGGCCTGGGGGTGCGGTTGGGTGTTGATCTGCCGGGTGAGGACTATGCCAGCATTCCCGATACCAGTCGCTATAACCGCGACTTTGGCGGCCCAAACCGCTGGAACAGTTGTAACATAATAACGCTGGGCATTGGGCAAGACCGTATGACGGCTACCCCTTTGCAATTGGCCAATGCCATGTGTCTTATTGCTAATAAGGGATATTATTACACCCCGCATTTTGTTGACAGCCTGCAGGATGAATCGATAGAAGATACGGTGTACCTGGCCAAATACCGCCGCCGCCACGATGTTACTCATATTGCCGATACCACTTATTCAATTGTTCAAATGGGTATGCAGGATGTGGTTACAAAGGGTACTGCCCAAAATGCAATGATACCCGGTGTAGATGTTTGCGGAAAAACAGGTACCGCCCAAAACCCGCACGGAAAGAACCACTCGTTGTTTGTTGCTTTTGCTCCCCGCGAAAATCCACGTATAGCCATAGCGGTAGTCGTAGAAAATTCGGGCTACGGATCAACCTGGGCATCGCCGATAGCGTCGTTAATAATGGAGAAATATTTGAACGATACCATTGCCACTAACCGCCTGCCGGTGCTGGATCGTATTTCGAAGGCCGACCTGATACCTACTGCTATTAAACACTGGTATTTTGTAAAAGACTCTTTGCGGCAGGTGCGTTTAAATAAACTGGCTAAAGAGGTGGATTTGAACGAACCGCCTGCAGAAGTGCCGCAGGTAAACAACAAAGTTACTTTCGATCCCGAAGCCGAACCTAATCGTAAAGACACCGGCGATGCCGAAGCTCCCAAATCGCAATTATTATTACCCGACCAAAGGAAAATTAAAAAAGATATCAACCGTTAATGAGTAATCACAATAGCTTTTCAAAAGGTTTTGACTGGAGCATCATCTGGCTTTATATCTTATTGGTGATAATAGGGGTATGTATGATTTTCGCCAATGAGTACAAAGAAGGCGAAAGTATCATACAGCCCATACTCAGCCAAAGCCGCGATTATGGTAAACAGGTCTTGTGGGTGGGGGTGTGTTCGGTATTGGCAGCCTTTATATTACTTACCGACAGCAAATTTTTTACCGCAACAGCCAATCTCATGTATGGTTTTGGTATATTCTTATGCATATTGGCCCTGGTGATAGGTACCGAAGTAAAAGGTTCAAAGTCGTGGATCGTGTTAGGGGGCTTACGATTGCAGCCTTCGGAGCTGACGAAAGTTTTTACCTGCCTGGCGCTGGCCAAATATATCAGCCGCCAGGACACGGATTTCGGAAAAATGCATGCCCAGTTGATAGGGGCAGCAATAGCGCTTGCGCCTGCGGTCATTACGATTGCGCAAAACGAAACAGGGCTGGCACTCGTATATTTTAGCTTCTTCCTGGTAATGTACCGCGAGGGGTTACCGCCATTTATTTTGATCGCAGGAGCTTCCATGGCGGCATTGCTTATTCTATCCCTCATATTAACACCCGGTACACTGCTCATATCTTTTTCAATCATTGCCGTTTTAGCCATTTTGCTTACCCGGCGACAATTTCGTCGCAAGCCGGTTATTTTTTGGACAATCATCGGGTTATGGGCTTTTGCCAGTTTTATATCGGCTTTTGCCATTCCGTATGGCATTAATAAGATTATGAAACCTTACCAGCGCGACCGTATTTACAGCCTGGTGGGCAAACCATATATTCCGCAAGACCCGGTTGAAAGAGCTGAACTCGAAAACTCGAGAGCGAGAAAACGGGGAAGTACCCAAAATCAAAGCGAATACAATGTTATTCAATCAAAAATTGCTATAGGTTCTGGCGGGCTGCTGGGTAAAGGGTATTTAAAAGGAACGCAAACCCGCTACGATTTTGTTCCGGAGCAACGCACCGATTTTATTTTTTGCACTATAGGCGAGGGCTTTGGGTTTGTGGGCAGTGTGGTTTTTTTAAGTTTGTATGCCTTATTGCTTATCCGCATCGTTATTATAGCCGAGCGACAGCGCAGTACTTTTAGCCGCGTATATGCATACGGAGTAGCCAGTATTTTCTTTTTTCACATTGCCATCAATGTTGGCATGACCATCGGACTTGCCCCGGTTATTGGTATTCCGCTTCCCTTAATGAGTTATGGCGGTTCATCGCTGTTAACTTTTACAATGCTGTTGTTTATTTTAATAAGATTGGATGCCGACAGGCAAATGGTATTACGGTAAGGCCAAACCAATGCCATCCGGTGCCATTGTTTTTTTTGAATAATAATATACTACGACCCATCAATTTTCGTTTTAGAGACATTTTAAAGATTGTAGATAAAAGTGTTTTAATAAGAAGCTGACTAAGTATGTCGATAGCAATTTATTCGTGTTGTTCTTTGAGTTTCCATCGCGTTCTTTGTAACCAAAATAAGACCACTAAGCACACTAAGTTTTCACGAAGTATACAAAGAAGAATGAACTGATTATTTTGCTTTCAATTTTTAGACAGCTTCTAAGGCCTTGAAAAATTTGGAGGTGAATGACCGGAAAAGAGCAGGGGAATAAAAGTAAGCCTTTGGCCCGGCAGGTTTCGTTTTGGGTGGATGGTAAACAAATGAAAATGGGTTAGCTGCAGATCATAAAGTCAGAGAATGCAGACGCCTCCTGTTATTTTTTGCCAAGCAGGTTTATATTTGCTCATACAATAATAAACCGAAAGGTATAAGACCAAACTATCTAAATGAAGATCATACCGCTTTCCGAAGGTTCTTTCACTATAGACAAGACCAAAGTATTTATACCTTTTAATGCTGCTGAAGACGATCTGCAAAAACGGACATCGGGCAGTTTGCTGGTAGAAATTCAGCCTTTTGCCATTGTAACGGGTGCCGATGTAATACTTATTGATGCCGGTCTTGGTTTTAGTATTGATGGTGAGCTGCAGATACACAGAAATCTGAAAGCGAATGGTATCGATCCGGGGGCAGTAACAAAGGTGTTGATGAGCCATTTGCACAAGGACCACGCTGGCGGGGTATCAATAAAAGATCAATCAAATAATTATTCGTTGTCGTTTCCGCAGGCAACCTACTATGTGCAAAAGCAGGAGATGGATTATGCTTTCGAAAAGGGGTTTCCGTCTTATATTACTGAAGAACTTGCTATTTTGAAAGATCATCCAAATGTAAAATTGCTCTCTGGCAGCGGCATTATTGATGATTATATCTATTACGAGATCTCAGGGGGGCATTGTCCTTACCACCAGGTTTTTAGAATTGAAGACGATGGCATGGTAGCGTTTTTTGGTGGTGATGTGGCACCACAGCTACAGCAAATGAAAAGCCGTATAGTAGCAAAATATGATTCCGATGGTAAAAAGAGCATGGAGCTTCGAAAACTCTGGTGGCAGCTGGGCCAGCAGCAGGAATGGCATTTTTTGTTCTACCACGATATTAAGCACCCAACCTGGCCGGAGGTTTAATGAAGGGTTGATAATTTCTTAAGTTTTTTTGTAATCAGGTAAAAAGCAATTAAAACCACTTAAAAATTAAAATGCGGTGTTTTTTATTTACAACTATTTGAAAACCGAAAATCATTTTATACTATTGAAGTAAAAATCATTTTTTTAGTTTGATGTCTTAGGCGAATAGTTTAACTTACATCTAACATAAAATATATTGAAGATCATTTAAATGTTGTACGTCAACCAATTAGGTTTGAAATTTCCAAACGGGTTTTTTTTACATAAATTTAAAAAGTAACTTATGAAACAAGGTTTGCTATTATTCGCAACATTGTTCGCATTTTCACACGCACAAAGCCAGCTTTATATTAATGGTGGAACCATTACCATAACGAACGGCGCTACTATTTTTTGTACAGGAAATGTAACAAATGCCACCGGAACCATTACCAATAATGGCAAAATGGAAGTTCAGGGTAATTTTGAAAACACCGGTACCTATAATTCAGCGGGCAATGAGGATTCACTCATATTATCTGGCCCCGGATCAGTTTTATTAAAAGGCGGTGCGTCAACCTATTACAACGTTCAGGTTAATAAATCAGGTGGCGGAAGTGTAACCCAAACTTCCAATGTCAATGTCGGAACAAAATTCGAATTGTTGGCCGGCACCTATTCAACTGATCCTGCTCAAACCTATGAATTAATAGCCCCGTTTGCGGCAACATTTACTTATGCTGCAGGAACAGAAGTAATGGGGAAGGTTCGCCGAAATGGCTGGGCAAATGGAACGCCAAAAGTTTTTAATGCCGCCAATATGATCGTAAATACTGCCGGGGGTACGTCACCAACCAGCATGTTGGTCAATATGATACCAAATGGAAATCCAGTCGGTTCTGAAAGAGAAGTAAAACGTACATATAATTTTACACCAACCGGTGGAACCGGTTACTCAGCCGATGTTACATTCGCTTATAAGCAAACAGAGATTAATACCAATACCGAATCAACACTTGCACCCTGGTTTTATACAGCATCGGAGTGGAATGCCAAACTTGCTGGCAACACTGTAAATACTGGTTCCGATTTTGTTTCAACCACGGCTATCGATGCCACCAGTTTTTCTACACTTCCGTGGAAACTGGCCGATCCTAATTATGCATTAACAGTTAAGACCTTTTTAAGGGGTGCATGGAATAGCGGTACCAGTGCAATGAATACTAACCTAAATTCAGGAGGAATTATTCCCATGTCCCATCCTTATAATACTGCTCCTTTTAATTACACAGGTACCGAATCAGTCGCGGCAATTCCTAATGTAAACGTGGTAGATTGGGTGTTGCTTGAATTAAGGAAGCCTGCCTCAGGTTTACCAGCCGATGCAAGCTCAGCTACCATTATAGGAAGAAAAGCTGTTTTTCTGTTGAATGACGGAACGTTGGCAGACTTGAATGGTTTGGCTATTCCACTGGTTACACTTAATAAGCAAGGTGCATCGTATATAGTGGTAAGGCATCGAAATCATTTGGGCGTGCTTAGCCTTTCAAAACCATCTAATGCTGTTGGTACTTTCTCCAACGATTTTTCAATTCTAGCTAATGCGTATAAAGACCCATTGGCGGCCTCCGATCCATTATCACCACTTCTTTCAAGTGCGTTGGTTGGTTTATGGGCGGGTAATGCAAACACATCTAACTCAATAAATGCGGCGGATGTCAGTGTAATAAAAACTGCCATTGCTGCTTCTGCTTCGGGGTATCTTTTAACCGACATCAATCTTTCGAATAGTATTAATGCTTCAGATGCTTCTATCGCAAAAAGTACTATTTCGGCATCAGGTAGCCCTAGTTTGCCACGCGGATCGGTAAATGCTGTAAAGACAGTAATCGGTTCATTGCCAGACTAAATATCTTCATCAAAAGTTAAAATCAACACACCGGAAATAGTTTGATACACAAAAATTTACATTATGAAAACAGGTTTACCTCTTTTGAAACAATTGATTTTGGCGTCCATATTTTTTTTAATTATAGGAACGGCCTCTGCACAAACGATGGAATGGCAGCTCGTTAAATCCGGGGAAAGTTCAACTGATCCTGATGGGGTTGGCCCTGCAATTGGTACGGTTTCATTTACATTACAAATTCATTCGGTTAGCGGAAGTGTAAGCAATATTAATACGATATCTACAGGATACAGTTACCAGTCAAGCAGTAATATGGTGCCCGGTAATCCTGGGTGTCCGGCTACTGTTAACAATCCTGCAAATATTACAGTGGGAGCGGCATTTCCAGGTTGGAGTTTTAATGCCGTTAATCAATGTGGCATTGCTGCACAAACAACTGCTAGTAAAATTTTTGACCGGCGGGCCGTTGGTACTTTTGAAGGCAGCAACGTTACGATAACCACCGCATGGGTAGATATGTTTACAGTAACCCTTTGGGCATTAGGTACACCGGCAGTTTCTGGATATGTAATTGTCAATTCAGGTGAAGGGGGTTCTCCCGGTGAGTTTACAACCTATACTGTGTCAGACCAGGACGGCAATTCCATTGCGGCAAATTCTTTAACCTATACTACTCCATTATTTGTGGGTCCTCCACTTCCGGTTGGTTTGTCTAAATTTGACATAACCTGTACCGGCAATGGTGCCCAGTTAAATTGGCAGACCCTTACTGAACAAAACAGCAGTAATTTTGAAATTGAAAAAAGCATGAATGGCGCAACCGGCTGGACAACCATTGGCTCCTCCATTGCTGCCGGAAACAGTTTAAATGTTAAGCAGTATCAATACTTTGATTTGAAGGGTGGAACTGCATATTACCGCTTGCGCCAGGTAGACAAAGACGGTCGCTTTACGTATTCAAACGTTCAAAATGTAAATTGCCTTACTAAGTTTTCAAATATTCTGGTTTATCCGGTACCGGCCAGAAATAAATTGAACGTTGTATTGGAAACCGGGCGCAGCTCAAAAGCCACCATTGTATTGGTTGATGTATCTGGTAAAATGGTCAGTCAGCAACGTGCTGATCTTCAGAAAGGCATGAATAACCTTTCAATAGAAGTAGCTGGATTGAGCTCAGGTCAATATTATTTGAAAGTATTAGGCTCCGACATGTTCTCCACTCAAAAGGTTACCATTATTAAATAATAACGCTTAATTGTTCAATAATCAAAGAGCACTTGTTTTTACAGGTGCTCTTTGCATTAAATAATGCATTTAATAACTATAAGGCTTGCCTGGTGGCATTTTATATTGTTCGGCATTTCCCGGCATTTGAAACGTAAAAAGGTAAGTAGGAAAAACGATTTTTCGTATTGCTAAATGCAACTTCCTTTTTAAGGTTACGATTAAAATCTTCTGAATGAGAAATAGAAAGATTGATTTTAGGAAAATGGAAAAAGAAAGTGATTTCCAAAAAAAATGGCATGCCCTAAAAAGAGCTGGCCGTTGCTAACCTATGAAAAACACCGAGTTTATTATCGGGTGATAAATTCTGCTTAATTGGGGTTATTGTCCCGGTTGCCTTTTCTCCTCATTAACTCTTTTCTCAAAAGATCTCTAAAAGATTTTTCTGCCAGGTAAACCTGGTTAACCCTTTCATCAGTTCCTAAAACCTTTTTAAAATCCGTTTTATATTTTTTTCGAACGTTTAATATTCTTTCTTCAAATAATACTTCGTCATCGCGGGTTTCTTTCCTGGTATTTATCAATTCGTCTCGATAATTGTTGTAAACCGGCCAAAACTTTTGTGCCTCTTCGGGTGTCAAAGAAAGTTTATCTGTTAGATAAGCTATCTGTAACGCCTCTATCTTATCTCGCCTGTTTACCTGCGAATAACAAAAGTAACTAATGTTTAATAAAAACAAAGTCGATAGTAAAAATTTTTTCATATTTAATTCTTTAACTGTCTTTAGCCTTATCAAAGGCCGGTTCATCATATTCTTTTAGATATTCTTTAATTTCCTGCTCGCTGGTATTCTTTATAATGTGTTCTATGTCAATGATATTGTCTTGTAAAATGGTATTCGCGCCTATAATTTCGGGCCCAAACGAATTATTATCCAGAAAGTCAATAATTTCTTCATCCCCCACTTTATTCATGGCTGCCGGAATATTTATCGCCGACGATGTTGCGCTATCTAAGGGAACCTGTTTATCGGCAGGTATGAATAAAAAGGCAGCGATTGCCAAAATGCCTATAATTGCAGCGGCAACTGCATATTGAAGCTGTTTTCTGAAATCACTAAAATGAATGACTCTTGTCTTAGCTGCCTGGGGAATTTGCTTTTCAACTGCTGCAGCAAATTGTTCAAAATAGCCGCCAGGCACTGCATAAACCATTTGCCTGTTAATTGTAGCCAGCAAAGGAGCGACGTGGCTTAATTCTGCATAAACTTCAGTTGAAATATCGCTGGCTTTTGCTTTCTCCACTATTATTTGGGCAAGATTATCAAAATAACCTGCAGGACTGCTGTAAGGCGGCCTGGATACACTTAAGGGTTGCCCGGCGGCGTCTGCATTTATTGAATGCATGACACTGCCCGCCAAGCCGTCGAAATAAAGAAAGGGTACGGAGTAAAGGTTTTGCCGGTCAATAGGCATTAATGCCGGGCTAATTTGTTTTAATTCTTCTAATATTTGCTCTGTATGCGTCATTCCTTGGTTGTGACAATATTTTAAATGTGTAGTTTAATGATTTAAGATAAAATCTTCTATTTTTTTAGCCGCATGATGATAGCTGGCTTTTAATGCACCCTCACTTGTATCTAAAACCCTGCTCATTTCCTCATAGGGCATTTCATCGTAATATCTCAGATTGAAAACCAGTCGCTGTTTTTCAGGCAATCTCTGGATGGCTAATTGCAGCCTCCATTCCAATTTATTTGCATCAAAGCCGTCATTGGCCCTGATCTTATTACTTAGGCCGTTCTCCACATCGCCCAGGCTTACAGAAGAGCGCCTTTTTTGTTGTTCAATATAAGTAAGGCATTCGTTGGTGGCTATTCGATACAGCCAGGTATATAGCTGGCTATCTTCTCTAAAATTATCCAACCCTTTCCAAACCTTTATAAACATATTTTGCAATATGTCGTTGGTGTCATCGTGGGTAATAACCATCCGCCTGATATGCCAATATAGCTTTTCCTGGTACTTTTTTATAATGCCCGTAAAACCTTTTTCCTTTTGTAAAGGTTGCCTAAATTGAAAAAGCAATTCAATATCGTCAGGATGCATGCATTGTTTATTTAGGAGTATTTTTTGGTAAGCGGGTTGATTAAATTAATGTGCTTGGATGCCAAATGACTGTCTAAGATTAATCTAATGAGTTTAATTGTAATTAATTAGGTCATCAACCCTTTAAAGCCTAAGCCTTACAAAGTAAAGAAATCGGGTGCAGAGTAGAGAGAAAAATATAAAGGTTTATCCTAATTCAGCGTTGTGTACTCAATGTTGACCATATTAATGGGGGCACATAACTGGCGTATTAAAACTGAATTACTGCCAGGGAATCAGGAAAAATGGGAGTGACGCATGTTTCGTGTCGCTCAAACTTTGAAAACATCGAATCTTTCTAGGGTTATCAGCTTAAGCTTTACAATTCAAATGTTTGTAAATGCATCTTGGTAAATTAATTGCTGCGTA
>JBBRCW010000168.1:0-14482 GCA_038204535.1 Chitinophagales bacterium
CAAAGCCGGACTGCCTGCCAGGTAGCTATTTCCTGCAAACGTCACTTTTACTCCTTTACCGGTAATACTTTCAAAATGGTCGATTGGTACCGTTGCCGCATTCGGTTTAAAATAACGAACAACCGCTTCGGCCAATGGATGTTCTGACTGCTGCTCGATGCTAAACAGCATATCGGTCAACTCTTTTTCGTTTACTCCCTGCTTCCATTGAATGGCGGCTACTTCGGGTTTGCCTTCGGTAATGGTGCCTGTTTTATCCAGCACAATGGCGTTTACCTTTTTTGATAATTCCAGGCTTTCCGCGTCTTTTATCAGGATGCCGTTTTCGGCGCCTTTGCCCACACCCGCCATGATAGCGGTAGGCGTTGCCAAACCAAGGGCACAGGGGCAGGCAATCACTAATACGGTTACCAAAGCCAGCATGCCTTGTGTAAAAGCATTTTCACCACCAAATACTACCCAGATAATCAAACTGAGCACGGCGATTATTATTACGATGGGTACAAAAATGCCGGCTATTTTATCAACCAGTTTTTGCACGGGTGCTTTACTGCCCTGTGCATCCTGAACCATCTTTATAATTTGCGCCAGTATGGTATCGCCGCCCACCTTTTCGGCCGTAAATTGAAAGCTGCCTTTTTGATTGATGGTTCCCGCAAAAACTTTATCACCTGTTTTTTTCTCCGCCGGTATGGGTTCACCGCTGATCATGCTCTCATCTATAAATGATGTTCCGGAACTTACCGCTCCATCCACCGCAATCTTTTCGCCTGGCTTAACCAGCAGCGTGTCACCTGGTTTTACCGATGCTATAGGCATTTCCATTTGGTGCCCGCCCTCGTGGATTACTGTGACTGTTTTGGGTTGCAATCCCATCAGCTTTTTTATGGCAGATGACGTATTGCCCTTTGCTTTTTCTTCAAGCATTTTGCCCAAAAGAATAAATGCGATCACTACGGCCGCCGCCTCAAAATAAACATGGGCATGCAAACCCCTGTTGTGCCAGTAGGCAGGGTAAACAGTGTTGAATACGCTGAACAGGTACGCAACTCCTGTACTAAGCGCTACCAGGGTATCCATATTAGCCGAACGATGCTTTATTTGCTTGTAGGCACCAATATAAAACTGCTTGCCAAAAACCAGCACTACCGGTGTTGCCAAAGCCCACATAATGTAATTGGCAAAAGGCATATTCATGAAGAACATGCCGATTATTACCAGCGGAATGGACAACAGGATAGCGCCCATCGTTCTTTTTTTCAATATTGAAAACTTTTTCCGGTGCACTTCTTCCAGCGCATCTCTGGCTTCTTCCGTTTCATCAATCATAAGGTCGTAGCCTATGGTTTGCAAGGCTGCTCTTAATTTTTGAGGATCGGTGAGGGTGGGCACATATTCTACCTGCGCCATTGCGTTGGCGTAGTTTACAGCTACATTGACCACGCCGGGCGTATTTTCTAATATACTTTGCGAACTGGAGGCACATGACGCGCAACTCATGTTCAATACGGGAAAGGTTTTCTTCACTGTATCAACATCGTAGCCCAGATCCCTGATGGCCTTTACCGCCCTGGGAACTACTTCTATTTCATCATCGGCAGTTATAATTGCCCGGTGGTTGTTTAGCTCCACTTTGTGGGAGGTGATGCCTTCCACTTTATCCAATCCCTTATCCACTATCAGGGCACAGTGTTCGCTTTCCACACCGGCAAGCGGCAGATCGATTGTATGATTTTCTGGGTTCATAGCTAATGTATTTAATACTTCAAAGGTCATACATTCAATAAATGAGCCGTTACATCGTAATGGGTAAGATGTGCAGATAAATGGGGGAGGGGAAGAGTGAATAATGAATAACGAATAATGAATAGTGAATATTAGGAGTGAAGAGTGAGGTGCGAAGAAGCAGTTTTTTAGTTCGCCTATCAATTGTAAGGAATATGCAGAACTTTATTTAGACTTCTCAAGGGATAAAAAAGTGACTTAAATTTTGGGGGGAGAAAATATTATGCACTTCATTGCGAGTGATTAATTTTTGGTTCCCAAAAAAGTTCTGTGAAAATGACACAGCATAAAACCTCTAATTTCAAAGTGCTCTTTTTAATAAAATCGTTTATTAATTCAAAATCTTCTTTTATATTAAGCGTTATAAATAAGGTCCCTCGTAAAAATGCGTACCTTATTTGAATGGATATTTAAGTCGGCATGTTTTCACGCAAAGCCGCCAAGAGCTTCACGCAAAGATGTATAAGTGTATTTATTTGTATGATTCAAATATTTTTCTTTGCGTCCTTTGCGTGGGTTTTACTTTGCGTCTTTGCGTGAAAAACCGCCTGTACGTATAATTACGGTGAACCATAAATCAATCAGACTAAAAATGTGTTATTGGCAGGAGGTACGTTTAAGCAATCCTTTATGTTTTAAGCGAGTTTCTTTTAGTGCAGGGGACTGCTTCCCCGCCTGAAGAAGCGGGGCGGGCTGTTCCTCCTCCGCCTTCGGACGGGGCACGGCGCAATGACGAGGCGTAATAGTCATCATTAATTAATACTTTCACAACTTATATTTCTCCATGGCAGCCTTCACTAATGGAAAAACATTTACCCGCTGCATGGTCAATAAAGCCTCGATGGTTGATTCTGCACCCGAGTTTTTGTTAATACTGTTGCCGCTATTAATACCATCGAGGCACCGGCCGGTAGAAACTGAATACATATTTGCCGCGGAAACATTGCTTCCCAGAAACCAGGCTGCCAGGTGTCCGGCAATGTCAGCATAATTGGCATCGCCTGTTATGATATAGGCATCAATGGCTGCAAAAACCATGGGGCGGATACCGTAAGCGATCTGGTCAAAATCATTTGTATTTGATGCCAGGTATATGTTATTCGTCAACGATATATCAAATGAATTTTTATAGCCCACATTCAGTATCCAGGGATAAAAATGATTTACTTCTGCTAATGCTTTATTGGTAAACACATCATCCTGTAAAAATGCCCCGGTTTTAAATAGCGCGGCAGCCTGGTCGTTGCCATAGGCGTGCCATGTATTACCCGAACTTAAAAAGCAATCGTAAGGAAAATGATCGGCATCGCCGAACTGGGTCATCAGGATGCCATCCGCCAGTTTTCGGATATAGTTTTTAATAATGCTATCGTTTTTTAACCCGCAATAACCAATTAACCCAAAAAGTAGTGTTGCTGCCTGGTCGGCACCCTCTGGCAACCATTGGGGAACATCAATACCCTTTATCTTAATAGTTGTGAGCGGCCTGTTGACCATATCTTTTTTTATAGCGCTGATCAGTTTATCAATTGCCACCTCCGCCTGGATGGCTAACAGATTGTTTTTTATCTTTACTACTGGAATGGCTTCCGTTAATGCCTGCAAGGCCCGCCACGACCACCATTTTGGCTGATTGATACTGGTAATGCCAGTTTTGTTGATCACATTTCCATCCTGCAAAAAATTATAAAAATAACCATTGCCCGATTGCATGTTAATGATAAACCTCAATAATCCATATGCCTTGTTTCGCACTATTGTGTCGGAAGAGAAAGTGCTGCTTCTAATGTAAAATAATGCGCCACGGGCTACATCATCCACACAGGTAAAGCCTTCGCCAGCGGCAGCCAATGGCAGATAATCAGGAGCATCCGCATAAATATAAATGCCATTGGTATTATCTCCATTTGAAAAAACAACCGGTACAATCAATCTGTCAAGATGTGTAGAGTTGAGAATAGAAGTGTCTATAACCGCTAATTGAACTATAGGAATTTCAGGAGTTGATTCGTTACTTTTCTTTTTTTTGCAGGCGGCTGAACTTAGGCAAATGAGACATATTAATATAGCCGACCATCCCACCCTCATATTTCTTTGCATAGTGCTCGCATTGATTTTACGGAGGCCGCTATTGGTCTCTATTGGTTAATGTAATGACTGTCGGAAAAAAAGGAGCTATAAAATGTTTGACTTAAAACTTTTATAGCTCCTTCTACTTTATAATAGCCAACGATTAATAGCCCGGATTTTGGGTAATACTGCCACCAGATTTATCTATTTCACCCTGGGGGATCGGATAGAGATAATTCTTATCCTGAAAATTTTTGCCCAGGCTGCTAAAAAAGGATTTAGCCAAACCCCAGCGTTTCAGGTCATTAAATCTTTGCGATTCAAAGCCTAATTCTACCCTTCGTTCCTGTACCAACCAATTTTTGATCTGGTCTTTATTGGTAGAGGTAACGTCGCGGTTGGGCAGGGTGCCGGCTGGCGGATAGGTTCCGGCAGCAGTTGGTGTTAACCTGGCGCGCTGCCTGACACTATTGATAATTGCAATAGCCTGTGGGTAAACACCGGTTTCAATGGATGCTTCGGCTTTCCAAAGCAGCACATCTGCCCAGCGTATATAAATTTTATTGCTGGCCGCATCATCATTCCCCTTGTTATTGCTGTTTAAGGCGCCAAAAATCTTATATACATTTTGTCCGGCAACATCCACCGTTAAACCCAACCTGGGATCATTGGGTTCAAAGGCAGCAATAAAATTGGGAGAAGGCGCAATAAAGCCCCAGCCTGCCAACGCGCAAATGCCATTACCTTTTCTGGGTGTGGCTAAAGATTCATGATTGTAAGCAAAGATCACTTCGTTTTCGGCAAACTCCTTTGAAATGCTGAAATTGTCAAAATAATTTGCATTTAAACTATAATAGTTCAGGCTTTCCATTTCGCCTACAATCTTGATAACGTCTGCCCATTTTTTATTAAATAAGGCAACCTTGGCCTGCATGGCCAACACCGCTCCTTTAGATACTCTCCATTTTTCACTTGCATCCGAATATTTACCATCTGGTATCAACGTTTTTGCCAGGTCGAGATCAGCACTGATTTGACTATACACACTAGCCACCGGTTCTCTTTTCGCCACGCTATATGCATCTGCAAAATTCTTTAATGGCACAGTTAATAAAGGAACATTGCCGTATAGGTTCACCAGGTCGAAGTAATAAAAAGCCCTTAAAAAATAAACCTGTCCCAGTAGTTTTTTACTGGTTGCATCGTTAATGCCAAGCTTAGACATTAAAGTAGCATCGGTTAAATAACTGATCGATAAATTTGTTCTGGCAATACCCGCATAGTCATAGCTCCATTGGCCCTTAATTCCGCTGTTGGATGAAGTAAAACTAAAATCTGCAAATTGATCCATCCAGGCCTGGTCGCCATCGGGGTTCCACTTTTTTAGCATATCGCCAGAGGCAATATCCTGCAGGATAAAATCATTACGAAGCACGGTGCCATCATCCCAGCCCCATTGACCAATGATATTGAGCGTGCTGGCAAGTAATTGGTAGGAGGAGGTAACAGAAAATAAAACTGATTCGTTTGTGGGAGAAACCCCTTCAGTAATAATACCTATGGGTGTTTTATGCAATTCTTTTTTACAACTGACGGTGCAGATAAGCAGCATTGCCGCCAGTATTTTATATGTTGATTTCATGTTTTTTGTTTTTAACAGGATGATTATAATTTAATATTGATGCCAAACAAAAATGCCCTTGATTGTGGGTAGGTACCCTGGTCGAACATATTGTATGCCTCAGGATCCAGACCAGTGTAATTTGTTTTCGTCCATAGATTTTGGGCTGAAACATAAATACGGGCATCCTGAAAAACAGACCGTGCTTTTGCCGGCATATTAATGGTATATCCGATCTCAATATTTTTAAGCCTGAAATAAGAAGCATCCTCTACAAATATGCTGGACACTTTACTGCTACCATTATCGTTAAAAGTTGAACGGGGTATTGTATTACTGGTGCCTTCGCCATGCCATGCATTCAATGTTGCAATGGAGTGGTTAAATGGACGGGAATCATAATCAATGATCTTTTTGAGATCGTTATATTTCTCTACTCCACTCACCCCTTGTAATAACATTGCAAAATCAAATCCCTTATAAGTAGCGGAAAAATTAAATCCATAGCTAAGCCTCGGGTTTGGATTACCAATGTAGGTGCGATCATCATCATTTATCACCCCGTCTTTATTTAGGTCCGCAAATTTTATATCGCCTGGTTTAATATCAGCATGTGGCGCACCGGTCAGGTATTTGTCAATTTCTCCCTGGTTCTGGTAAATTCCTATCATTTGAAATCCGTAAAAAGAATTTAACGGATGACCGGCTTCAGTTTTAGAAACCTGGCCATAAATGCTGGGCAAATTAGGATCCAGTTTCTCCACCATATTGGTTACGGTGCCCATGTTTGCACTAACGTTATACTTAAAGGCATGGTCATTATTTCTATAACCCACCGCCATTTCAAAACCTTTATTGCTTACTACTCCTGCATTAACAATCGTTGGCCGTACATCTCCTACAACGGTAGGTAAACTCAAAGGCAATAGCAAATCAGACGTTGTTTTCTTGAAGTAATCAAGTGAAACGGATAGTTTATTTTTTAAGATGCTTAAATCAATACCTATATTATCCTGTTGGGTAGTTTCCCATTTTAGATCGGGGTTACCATAACGTAGTAACGTGCCAAGGGGATTATAAATAGCTAATGAATTATAGTTATTAAGGCCTGATTGGTTACCTAGTTTTCCGGTACTCGCTCTTAGCTTAAGATCAGAGATCCAGTAAACATTCTGCATGAAAGCCTCTTCAGAAATTCTCCATCCGGCAGATACCGATGGAAAATAAGCTTGTTGATTATTTGCAGCAAACTGGCTTGAAGCATCTCTTCTAAGACTGGCTGTTGCAAAATAACGGTTGTTGAAATTATAGTTAACCGAGCCAAATAAAGAGAACAGTGCATACTCAGATGCTCCACCGCCATTCCAAAGGTCTTGTGGAAAAGATCCAAAATCTATGTATTGAAAGGCTGGGTCGGCATTGCTAAACCGCGATCTTGAGGCACCTAATGATGAAGCACGGTTGTTGATAAATTCACTACCTACTAATATGCCTAATGAATGTCTATCAAATCTTTTGGTGTAGTTTAAGGTATTTGTCCAGGTCATGGTAGCGTCCTGTCCCCTGTCTTCGCTTAAATTGGTAGGGCGGTTTTGACGACCTATACCCTGGTCAAGTGAAGAACCTCCACCATCATTATCCCCGTAGTTTTTATTAAACGCCTTGTTATGTGTCATATTCAAATCTATACCCAGGTTGCTTCTTAGCTTCAGGTCCTTATTTTCTAAGAACGCATATTCTGCAAACACACTCCCAAAGGTTTTAAAATTGTAGCGCTTGTCATTAGTAAAATAGGCAATCGCTAATGGGTTGGAACCGAACTCATATTTATTCGCACTACCGTTCCATTTACCTCCATTCGCTGCTACATTCCTTGAGTAAAAAGGCAGATCGGTATAAGGATCGGCTACCGAATAACTGGGATCAGAAGGATCTTTAAAAACGCTGATAACCGGCGGACGTATGAAGGCATGCCGAATTACTCCGGGAGCATCGCCACTTGAAGATATTTTATCCTGGGTAGTGTTTGAAAGTTGCAGGTTGGTACCCACTGAAAAACGATCAGTAACATTCGCATTTATATTTGCCCTGAAACTAAGTCTTTGGTATTGATCATTATCATATTTTACAATGCCGTTCTGTCCATAATAACCTCCTGAAATCAGGTACTGCACTTTATCGGATCCGCCACTGGCAGATACCTGCAGGTTTTGCGATCTTCCTGCAACAAATAATTCTTTTAACCAATCGGTATTGGCCAGGTCATTCCTTGATTTTTCCGCTGTATAAGGATTGGTGCCGCTGTAGCCTGAATTATTCCAGCTTTCTTCTATCTTATTCATATACTGCGTGCTATTAAGCAAGGTTGGCAGGTTGGCAACTTTTTGAATGCCGTTAAAGTAATTGACTTCCAGGTTTGACTTTCCTTTTATGCCGCTTTTAGTAACGATTACAATTACACCACCCGCAGCTCTTGCCCCATAAATAGCAGCCGCCGCTGCATCTTTTAAAACTGTCATCGATTGTATATCTGCAGGGTTGATAAAAGAAATGCTGGTAGTAGGCAAGCCGTCAACAATAAAAAGCGGATCACTGCTGCTTCCAATTGTACCCACACCACGAATGGTAATATTAATGCCGTCTCCCGGAGCACCTGTGCTTTGGCTTACCTGCACGCCGGCTACCTGACCTTGCAGCAACTGCGCCACATCCGGCACGCGGCGTTTATCCAGGTCGGCCATATTTACTGATGCAACGGCACCTGTGATAGCCCCTTTCTTTTGAGAATTATATCCCACTACCACTACTTCATTCATGGTATTCTCGGCCGGTAACATAGTTACTTGAAAATTTGTGTTACCAGAAGCGGAAACCTCTTGTTTCTGATACCCCACATACGTTATAACGATGGTGGCGTTACCGGGGACAGACATCGTGAAATTACCCCCGGCATCGGTAGTGGTACTGTTCATGCTGTTTTTAGCACTTACTGTAACCCCTGTTAAAGGCTCGCCGGTTGGGGTGGTTATTTTGCCCGAGATCTGTTTAACAGCCGTGGACGACGTATTTACCTGTGCAGTAACATTCTGCTGCAACATTGCCATAACAACACAACAAATGGTGAGTTTTAGGCCGAATGAAGAATGCTTTTGAATGCATTCAAAAATATTTAACAGACTTTGTTTCATACTTGATCGTTTTTAGAATTTATAAAATTTGAGCCTTGATTTTGGTGAAAAAATATTGTTTGTAAAAGTTGTTGGTATGCTGTTTAAACTGTTTATTTTAAATGGTAATCCGGATCCATGGCGGGTGTTCTTAATCCTGCAACCTCATTGGCCATGAGTATAAAAACATTCCAGCACAAACCTTTTGTAGAAGGCCACCAGTCATCAGGCGAATTCCATTTTGTTGGCGTGAATTCTTTACTAAAAGGCCATTTGGGGTTGAGGTATATCTCAGCCCATATTCTGTTTTCCATTAATGCTTTGGCATTTTTCCAGCCGTGTTTTAATCCTACAACATATCCACAGTATTCCGCTCTGAACCAACTGCCACCATTGTAATAAAATCCATCATTTTTACCATCGCTGTAGTTCTCTTCTCCAAATTTTTCAAAAGGTTGATAATCTCCGCTTAGGTAGGCGAAACCTTTAGCATCATTTGTCAGCCTTACGAGGATAGGGGCAGTGGTGCCAAATTCGGGATGTGGAGCGTTGGAAACTTTATTTAGAACGGGTATTTGATCAAGGTGGTTTTTCACCATCTCATCGGTAAGCATGGGCCTGTTGAACAACCACAGCGAAAAAAATTCCGGCTCCAATTCAGTAAGTGAAATAATGTCAGGAAAATTGCGATCGAACAGCAGGTGTTTTCTTTTTGCATCATAAAAATTCCGGTATTCTTTTTCTGCCTTTTGAATGTAGGTTTCAGAAATATCAAACCCTAACTCTTTAATGGTTCTTAAGGCAATGGCGAGCATGCCCTGGTTAACGCCCAGCCTGTCTGTTTTAGGGTTGAAATCAACGATATCTATCTGGTTCAAAGAAAAATGCGCTTTGCATTTGCCATCGCGGTTGCTGTCAAATTCGTTCAAAACATACTCAACTGCCCTTTTTATTTTTTCGGGCGGAAGTGTTACCCCAAACCTTCTTTTGTTTAGCATAGCCCATATCAGCCATTCAATGGTAGCTTCATTATCTTTCGCCTCAACCGATCCCATCATTGGGGTAATAATGGTGCCGATACCGCCCTTAGGTGTCTGTGTTTTGCCCCATTGCTCCCATAAAGAAAGGTTCAACTCTTTATTGTATGATGCCACAGTAGAGAAATAAGAATCCCGGTTATACATATCCGGTGCATAATTCATATTGGGCACATTAAACGGTGTAAAATCATTTACATCGGTTACCCAGGTAAGCATATTGAAATTGGCAAACAGCATTTTTTCTATCAGCGATCCTTTAAAGCCTTTTCCCTCGGCTAATCGTGACTGTGACGAAATCATAAATTGCTGATGCGATTTCCATGGCTCCACAAAAACATAACTTGTCTTCGTCACCTTTTCGCCCATTGGCAAAATGTTATAAGGCGCCTGGTTTGGTTGGTGTTCGGTAAACTGCAAATCTTTTATTTGCAGGGTGCATTCTTTTCCTGATAGTGTACCTATAAACATAGCTACACTATCATTTTCGATATATGGCACCAAAATGCTTCCTTTAAAAGGTGTCCACTCATTGGGTGTTGCCGGAAAATTATCGATGTACTTTACCCCATTCTCTAATTCTATCGTTTTATGCCCGTTTTTAACCCGAAAAAGCTTGAGTGCCAGTGGTGTATTTCCTTTGCATAAAAAGGATATTGTGTAGACTTTCTGATCTTTAAAGGGAGCAATAAATTCGATACCTGCCCTACCCCCGGGGTGACCAGCGATCGTTATCAACCCGTTCTCATTTTGTATTGCCGCATTTCCCTCTTTTTTATACGTAGCAGGCATTTTTAAAACACTTGACGAGCCTGCATCCAGGTTATACATTTCACCAAATGTTTGTTTGATGAAATGATCATTTGATGCCTGATCTGATGCATTTGAGACAGCAAACAAGTTGGGATCAGGCAATTTTCGCATACCCACAAATCCACCTCCGCGGCCACTAAATCTCCGCCGGGTATTCCTGGTATAATGATTTTTATACCCGGCATCTAATAAAAATCCCACAACATTATTGTCGGGCGTTACAAAACCCACTGAAGGAAACATTTCATGTACAAAGCCACCAGGAAAGCTATCGTGTTCAAATGTTACATACCGGCTTGGTGTTTCTGCCGGCCTGGCCGTTTGCTGTAAAATGTATAACATGCCCGGCATGGAAGGTTGCTGTAACTCAATTGTCTTTTTAACGATATTATTATTTACCACCTGGTAGGTTATGTCGACTGTTATATTTGCATCCAATTCTGGTATGTAGGAATGCCGGCTTAAGACGATTTGTTGATTTGTTCCCTTCCACGTTTCTCCTTTCCATTCTTTAATTTCTGCAACGGTACTTAGGTCGGTATTAAAAAGTTTGACCGAAAGTTCTCCGGTATTAGTCACCAGTAACCGCTTGTTATTATAAATGTCAACGTGATAACCTGACACTTCGTCGCCAGCAATTTTAAGTGAAATGGGTTGACAGATGCCTGGAATATGAATTAAAACACCACCCAGGCAAAGGAGAAAAATATGAAAATTAGAACGTATGATCATATGGCGCAATAAGTGATCAAAGCTACCCTTAGGTCCCGGCCATGTTGTACACTATGCTTACATTTTACTATACAATCGTTGCAAAATTGAGTGAATAATGGTCGCATAAACTTTACGTAGGTTCATAAAATTAAAAAGAATAGCATCTACTAATCCCATTTGGAGGCATAAGTAAATGGCCGTTTTATATGGTGGATCGACAATATAATATTGTCAGAAGATGATTTGGACGATGTTGCGAAACCAGGGCACAATTAAAGTGATGAATAGGTTTAACCTGACAAAGTTGGTAGGTTGTTTTTAAGCACGTTTCGCAGTACTTGCAAAACATGAAAAAGCATTGAGATGAAGTTGCTGCCCGGTTTGAATGTCTATTTTATACGCTGTAGAGTTTGTTGATCCCTGTATTCGACAGGGGCACAGTTGTAGCGTTTTTTAAATTCCCTGAAAAAATAGGATTGGTTGTTAAACCCTGTTTCGTAAAAAATCTCTGTTACATTTAAACTAGTTGACACCAGGAGACCAGCCGCGGTTTTTAACCGGATGTGTTTAATGAATTCCCCTGGTGTCATACCTGTAAGGGTTTTCATTTTGCGAAAGAGTTGCATTTTACTCATATTGAATGTCTTTTCAAGGAAAACCGCATTTAATTCTGATTCGCCAATATTTTCATCAATTACTTTTACAAGTTTAATTAAGAACTCCTTATCCCCGGAGGCGAAGTCGGTATTTACCAACCTGTTTGTACCCTGATCGTTGCTGAACAATTCCACAAGCTTTTGTCTGTATTCAAGCAGTTTACGAATACGTAGTTTCAGGTTAGCTGAACTAAATGGCTTGGCAATATAGGCGTCTGCTCCCGATTCATACCCTTCCATGTGATGATCTTCACTACCTCTTGCGGATAAGATGATGAAAGGTATATGGCAGGTAGCCGGCGCATTTTTCATTCTATTGCACAATTCAAGGCCACCCATATTGGGCATCATAACATCGCAAACAACCAGGTCGGGAATTATTTTCCCGAACAGTTTCAACGCTTTTAAACCGTCTTCTGCCTCGTAAATAATGTATTCCTCTTTCAATATATCATTTAATAAGAACCTTATATCGGCATCATCTTCTACCACCAGAATATTTTTACGGCTCTTATCTTTCAAATTTTCGATAATTGCCAGCTTATTATTTTCAACAAGCGTGGCCTTGTTAAATGGGGCGGTGTACGCCGTGATGGCCTGGTATAGGTCAGAGGGTTTGTAACTGTTTGAATTTTTACAATCTGTACCGGCAGGCCCTTCGGCCAGCAAAGGAAGGCACACTTTAAAAGTGATCTGGTCGTCTTGATTGCCTGCATGGATACTGCCTTTGAGCAGTGTAACCAGTTGCCTGGTAAAGGCAAGGCCAATGCCCGTACCAAATTTTTCGCCGCCCGAAATATTATCTTTTACAGTATAAAATTTGTCGAATATCTTATCCAGGTTGCCTTGCGAAAGTTGGGCACCTGAATTAGTTACCCATATTTCCAGCACTTTTGCAATTTTGTTTTCCTGTGCAGAAAAGGTCACCTTTTCATTTTTAAGTGAATGCTTAAAGGCATTGGATAACAAGTTGAAAATAATTTTCTCCAGCTTATCCTTATCCACCCAGCCTGTTATGCCCGCTGCAATTTTAATTTCGTAGTCCATTTTGTGGTGTTCGCTCAATGGCACAAACGGCTCTCCAAGGTTCTGAAGCAATTCAGAAATATTCAGGTGACAGAATTCATTTTTGTAGTAGCCTGCTTCTACTTTTCTAAATTCCATTAATTGGTGCACCAGGTAAGCGAGCCTGGCAGCCTGTTGGTGTATCAACGACAAAAAATAGGGTTTATCTTTTTGTTCCTTAGACACAGTTGGTTTCTCCATGTATCGTTCAACACTGCCCATGATCAATGTTAATGGGGTCTGCAGTTCGTGGGCAATATTGGTAAAAAATCCAATTCGATCCTGATGTATTTCTTCTTCTTTTTCACGGAGCAAATGTTCTAATTCCAACTGATGTTTAATCTCCAGTTTATTTTTTCGATATTTATAAATAACATATGCAATAACTGAGAGCAAAAGTGCATATACCATGTAGGCATAAATGGTCAGCCATAAATATTGTTTCACTTCTAAGGTCAGCGTCGGCACTTCCCTGGTCCATAACCCGTCACCATTACTCCATTTAATTTTAAATGAATAATTGCCTGGTGGGATATTACTGTAAAGTATTTTACCATTGGTTCCTGCAAAGTGCCAATTCTTATCGTACCCATCTAAGAAATAAGCATATTCGCATTTTTCACCGTTTAAAAAACTGATCGCTTTTATACTCAGCTCAAAATAATTGTCTTTTCTGCCGATGGAGAAATCAAGAGGTTCTGCTCCGGTAGGATTAAGGACCATGAAGCCATTTTCATCAACATTTTTTCCCCCTATCAAAATGCCGGATAACAGCAGGTTTGGCTGCCAGCCAGACTTAAGAATGTTTTCCGGGAGAAAATGATTAAATCCATAAGTACCACCAAAAAATATTTTTCCCTTTGCATCCTTCCATACGGCGCCATCACAAAATTCATCGCTTTGAAGCCCATCCGTTTGTTGATAATACGATACTTTAAGATTAGCCTGGGTTACTTTTGCGAGTCCTTTGTTGGTGCTTACCCAAATGTAACCTGCCTTTTCTTCCTGTATGGCATGGATAGTATTATTGGGTAGCCCCTCTGCTGTGGTAAGTTTATGAAATAACGGCTCCTCTTTTGTTCCATCAGCATCATTAATCCAGTTTAGTCCATAACTCGTACCAATCCAAATTCTGTTCCTGCTATCTTTAAAAAGGGATAATACGTCGTTATTGGATAGGCTTCCGTTGTAAGTCTGTGCTTTAAAAGTTTTAAAAACAAGCGTTTTTTTATTTAAAAGACTCAAGCCTCCATATCTGCATCCAATCCATAGATAATCGCTATCGCCGTCTGCCAGGGAATATATAATGTCATTACCAGGACCGTTGCTATTATTCCTAAAAATGAACCGCTCAAGAAAGTCGACTGAAAGTTTACCCTGCCCATCTCTTTTTATCCTAAGATGAACGAGGCCATATCCGCTTGTTCCCAGCCATAGTGAATTATCCTTATCCTGTTTGATAGCGTAAACAGAACCAAATTCAGGGTATGCGTCATGCCCTTTTATGGCTGCCCACTTATTAAATTGCTTTGTATTTATGTCGAATACGCCAAT
>JBBRCW010000169.1:0-14477 GCA_038204535.1 Chitinophagales bacterium
CCGTAGGGCAGTCAGTAAGAGGACATGCTTCTCCGAAAAAAATGCTTCTATTGTAGTACTTGGCGTAAATTCTGTAAACCATGCAAAAGTGATTTCTTATATAGTAAAATCAGAAGATAACGAGACTAATTTAATGATTGCTTCTGCCTCAAATTTGACTTCACGCTAAACAAACGTCATAAAAGCTACACATAACATTAATTGGCACAGCCACCAAAAAGCCCCCCAAAACAAAGCCCCGATAATCAAAATCTTATCGGGGCTTCATATACTCATTTGTCTTTGCTGGTATTCTTTCCCAACAAATCTCCTATGCGGTGCAACGCGTTAATTAACCCCTTCACTTTTTCACTTCCTCGTTCTCAGTTTTGCCGCTACAAATTTTCCTATTTCAAAACCTTCTTGCTGGCCGTTTTTTATAGCGGGCATGTAATGTATGCCTCCGTAAAAACGGCTGATGGCGGCCTCGTTGGCGGCTTCTAAAAACGAATTGAATTGACGCGGGGGAAGGCCGAATTCAAGCTCGGTGGAGTCGTTAAAGGAAAAGTTATCTCCCAGTAATTTGCCCAGCAAAATAGCCGCGGCAGACGATACCACGCTGTGGCCGCTGGTGTATTCGGGAAAAGGAGGTGTCTGTAGAACAGGCATCCACGCGGCGTCTATGTATTTGTTGATGTAGGTCTCGGGGCGGATGACATTGCTGCGATATTTTTCGTCCCAGCAGCTAATAAAACAATCGGCCAGCGTAACAGCCAAACAGGCATAGGCTTCGGCGGACCGTGCGGCATCGGCGTTTACTTTTTTACAGGCCAGCCGGGTAATATTCATCCAATGACCGTTGGGCGAAATCTTTTTTGTGGCAAACATTACATGCCCGCGCACATTCATCTTAAACGGATTGCAGTCCCAAAAATTGGCGATCTCATCCTGCAGCGGCGTTATGGTGTTTACCTTTTGAAATACTGCCACTACATCTTTGTAAAAAATACTCGTAGTATCGGTTGAGAAATGCGGCGGCGGCGCCGGTTTAAACTGTTCCGCCGAATCAATTACAAAGGTCCTCAGTTTATTCCAATTGGGTTCAATGGCTTTTATGTAAGCCGGCGGAGTAGGTTTCCAGGCTGCATCGTCGTGGGTAAAGGTGTATTGCGGCAGCGACCGGGTTTCTTTGTATCGATCTTTTGACGCCCATGCCAATATGTGATCGGCCACCTGCTGGCCATAAGTGAAAGATTTGGTGATCGCATATTCAGGAATGCCCGCAGCCCTGTATTCGCCCGTTAAGGCCTGTTCAAATTCATCGATTTTTTCTTCTGAAATTACCAGGGCTTTACCTACGGTCAGCACCGCATGGGCGGCTGCAATGGTAAGACTCAGGTCTTTATCATTGTCCGCGGCAGGTAAAGGCGAAAGGCCATGCAATTGCCCCGATAAACTAACATAATCCGGCTTGTCCAGTATCATGGTTTCGTAGGCCGCCACCGATATATACGCATAGGTTCGGCTGGTAACCGGCGGCGAGTATATATCGTACACCATTACATCGGTTACCTGTTTAATGGTCCGGTGAATATAGTCGGCGTTCTCAGACCTGTCTTTCCAGTCCTGCGCTTTTGCTGCCACTAAAAATAAGTTACTCAACCCCAAAAGAAATAATGTCCATCGCCTCATAATACTCTCCTTTTTATTCCTTTAAAATTTGTAATGGTCACCTGCTGCATGGTATTATCAACAGAGAAACCGCGGCTGGATTGTGAAAGAAAAGTGGAACCATAATAAGATTCCAGTTTACGCTTTTTTCCGTTTTTGAATATTACTTCCGCCGCCATATCATTCGTTTTTAGCGGTATCCATTTATTTGTAGGAATTCGTTCAGCCCCTCTTTTTTTAAACACCAGCAGGCTATCCTGGTTTTGGGTGGCAACAATAATAGTTTCGTTTTTTGCCGTGCGAATGGTGGCCAAACCCTTTGCATCGCCATTAACAAAAAACCCGCTGCTGTTTACACTTAATGGCGTAAAACCGCCTTTGCCATCTCCCTTTAAACAAAGCCCGGTAAAGGCATCGTGCCGGCCGCTGTATGGATCCATTCCATAATCGTTTCCAACCAATAAGAGGTCATTGTTGCCATCACCATCCGCATCCTGGCATAACATGCCAAATACAGGCGCCGTTTGCGCTTCAAGCGGTAAAGGCGTTATTTTAAATTGACCGTTACCCAGGTTTTCTATATAGCTGGTGCGCATCTCAGTGGCCTTCAGCTTTACAGCGTCCTGCTGATCCTTAGCGCTCCATATATCCTGCATAGTGGCAAAGCCATACGATTTATACGAAGGAAACTTTTTACGCATAGTGATCACCTGGCTTACCAGGTCGTCGCGGGTAGACATTGGAAACAGCTTGCGGCTTCCATCGGCAGCCTTCTGGTAGCAAAACACCATAGCATCCAACGAACCATTGGTATCTATATCTTTTGCCATTAACCACATGGGTTCGTTTACCAATGCGGTATAATTGGTATTTAAACCGAGGTTGCCGGCCACATAATCCATATCGCCATCGTTGTCAAAATCGCCTGCCACCAAACTGTTCCACCATCCCACATAATCTTGCAAACCGCTCTTGACGGGCACCAATGCTTTACCGGTATTTTTATAAAAGGTCAGCGGCATCCATTCACCGGCCACCAGCAAATCCACTTTACCATCATTGTCAAAATCTGTCCACAAGGCATCGGTAACCATGCCAACCTGCTGCACCTTCGGACACCAGGTGGCCGTTACATCGATAAATTTGCCGCCATCATTTCTATAGATAAAACTTTTAGGTGTTAACGGATAACTGCCCGACACTACCCTTCCACCCACAAAAAGATCAAGATCACCGTCGCCATCAAAGTCGGCTGCCCTTACACACGATCCATTGGTAAGGTCGGCAGGCAACCCACCGGTGCTTTTACTAAACCTGCCCTTGCCATTATTGATAAACAACCGATCGTTGGCAATGGGATGATTGGGCGGAATTTCATAACTGCCGCTTACCAGGTAAAGATCATGATCACCATCGCCATCGGCATCAAATAGTAAGGCGCCCATGTCTTCGTACAAACGGTCGTCCTTCTGCAAAAACCGCGAAGAGTCCAAAGTAAATTGGCCGGTGGCATCCTGCATAAAAAATACCCCGGGGTTGCCCGAACTGCCCCCCACATAAAAATCATCAAAGCCGTTTTTATCAATATCGCCCACGGCAATACCCGGGCCGTATTGGCTAAGCTTATGCGGAAGTGTTCGCTGAATATTATAATCTACAAAGTCGTTTTGTTTGGGTTTGTAATGGATGCCATACTTATTTGCCGCGTCTGTAAACAAGCCATTTGTCATTGGCTCCGCAGTAGCAGCAGCTTTCTCTTTGGCGTCTTTATAACGAACCGTTATTTGCTTATCGGTTGGGATGTTGAGCAGGCGCTGTATTTTGCCATCGGGCCAGGTAACCATCAGCGTGTCAATAGTTGAAGAGGTGCCTGTACCCAGGTGGGCCCTGGCATCGTCGGTTGAAAGGTAACCGCGCATGGGCTGCTGCTCATAATACCACTGTCTGCCCTTGTTATAAAAAGCGGTAAGGTGAGCGCCGATACCATCCGGATTTTTCTCATCGCCCTGCAGCTTAATAGTTAAAAAATGGTCGCCGGCGCCGCTGTTCCGCAATGTATTTTCGTATAAAAAAGCAACGCCGTTAATGTTATTGATGATCACATCCAGGTCGCCGTCGTTATCCAGGTCGGCATAGGCTGCGCCGTTGCTAAAAGTAAGTGTATCAAAACCCCAGGCCTTTGTGGTGTTACTGAAGGTGAGCCCGTTGATGTTTTTATAGGCGTAATTAGGCAGCTTAACAATGGGCAGCGAATCGGTCATCGCCAGGCTGTAATTGCCCGTATTGCCGCGCTGACCGTTGTTGTAATCAATATAATCAAGGTCCGTTACATCGCGGGGCAGGCCATTCGTAATAATCAGGTCGCGGTAACCATCATTATCAAAATCTGCCACCAGCGGACACCAGCTCCAGTCGGTTTGGTAAACGCCGGCCATAAAGCCTATATCGTTAAATATCGGTTTGCCTTCGGGCTTCATGCCGTTATTTAGTTGAAGCACGTTTCGGACATACTGGTGCTGGTAACCAAACAAACCCGCGTTGGTGTAATTGTAATATTCGTTGCCGCTGAGCATTCGTTTTTTTCGAAGGTTATCGTCGGGCAGCATTTCAAGCGAGATCAGATCCACACTTCCATCGTTATTAATATCCACCGCATCCGTACCCATGGCGTTCCATCCGCTGTGTTTAAAATATTGGTTGGCCTGGTTGGTAAAAGTTCCGTTCTTATTGTTGATGTAGCACAGGTCGTTGGATACAAAGTCGTTGGCAACATATATATCGGGCCAGCCGTCTTTATTAAAGTCGGTTATGCAGGCAGCGTGCCCCCAGCCTTCGATGGTTATGCCCGCCTGTTTAGATACATTGGTAAATGTATTATTGCCATTGTTGCGATACAACCGGTCGGTATTGTTAGCCGATCCGTCGGTTAGTTTATTTCTAAAACGGATGGGTGTTTTTTTATCATAAATTTCGTTTGTCACCAGGTACATGTCCAGGTCGCCATCTTTATCGTAATCAAAAAAGTAGCCTTGCGTGCTGTAGCCATCGTCGGCCAGGCCGTATGCAGCCGCCTCTTCGGTAAATTGCGGAATGCCCTGGCTATTTAAGCCATGGTTAATGTAGAGCAAGTTGGTGCGCAGCAACGGATCGCTCATAAACGACGCGGCCAGGTATATATCGGGCCAGCCATCGGCATTAATATCCATTACAGAGACACCGGTACACCACCGTCCAAGTCCGTTGACGCCTGCGGCCTCCGTAACGTCATTAAAGAGAAGGGCGCCTTTGTTTAAATAGAGTTTATTGCTGACCATGTTACCAGCCAGGTAAAGGTCCATAAGACCATCGCGGTTAAAATCGCCCACGCCTACGCCGCCGCCATTATAAATATTTGCCTGGTTTAAAATATTCAGCGTATCACTCTCAAACAGTTGATTCTTAAAATTAATTCCGCTTTGCACAGAGGGAATTAGCTTAAATAACGGAGCGCTGTTCTGGGCCGTTGCCACCGAACAAAACAATAAAATCAATAACGCCATACCCCACCCCGATCTTACACAAACAATCATTCGCAACACATTTTATGAACGCAATATAAATAATTCTGATTTACCCCTTTCTCCCGGCTACCGGCGGTTGCATTTCAAATTGTCGCATCAAACAAACGTTTGTCATTGGCAGCCTTAAGTAGCTTGGCGAAGCAATCCCCGGTAAGTTGTCAACCTGATTATGCAAGGGATTGCTTCTCCGCCAGAAGAAGCGGGGCAGGCTGTGCCTGCCATTGACACATTTTTAGTTTGATTGATTTTTGGTTCACCGTAATTATACGTACAGGGGGTTTTCCACGCAAAGACGCAAAGTAAAACCCACGCCAAGCACGCAAAGAAAAATCTTTGAATCATTCAAATAAATACACTTATACATCTTTGCGTGAAGCTCTTGGCGGCTTTGCGTGAAAACATGCCGACATAAATATCCATTCAAATAAGGTTCGCATTTTTACGAAGGGCCTTTAAATACACTTGTACATCTTTGCGTGAAGCTCTTTGCGGCTTTGCGTGAAACATGCCGACTTAATTATGCATTTATCCCTTATTTATTTTTCATTCGTGTATATCTCTCAATTGTTTCAATCTCCTGCGGATCATAAGGCGTAAAATCTCCATGATACAAATCGTGCTGCCAAACCTTTTGCGGCGGATCGCCGGGCCGGTGGCCCCATGGCAGATCGGTCTGGGTTTTTCCGTTTACCAATCCCCACAGCATATTGCCTACATTTTCTTTGTGAAAAACCTCCAGGTTGTCGGCGATCGTACTTCCGTTTGGACGGTTCATCCATTCGGTGTTGATGAGGGGCCGGTTGTACTGTTTCAATTCATCAATCTGTTTTTGCAAAGCCTCCTTTTTTCCATAGTTATGAAAAGAGATAATATCGGATGCCGCCACTGCAATATCGTTTAACCGTTTATTACCATTCCAAATATCAATACTGATGGGCTGCGAGGGATTGATCTCCCTGGCCCAGGTAACCACTTTTTTTAGCAAGGGAAAGGTTGCTGAACCCAAGCCTCCATTTGTTGGTTCGTTGTACAGATCCCAAAAACAAATGCGGGGATCATTTTTGAATTTGCCAATCACATCCTTTACGTATTTTTCGAGGCGCGGATGCGTGGATTCATCCACAACCATGCTATGCCCCGGACTGGGCGACCATGCCCAGGCATACCAGCCCGCCAATGGTTCGGGCTGTTTACCCACCTTTGGTTCAAAGGTGATGCCGAACACACAATCATCAAACAACGCCGGAGTAAACTTTATTTTATGCTTCGCACAAATGCCCATGAAAGTATCTAGTGTTTTTAGAAAGTATGCAGGATCGTCTTCGTACACCGCATATTGCAGCACTGCTCTCAATACATTCATTCCCGATTTTTCAGCCAGCGCCAGTTCTTTGTCAATGGATACCGCATCAAATGTGGTCTTATCCCACATAGCGGTATAGTTAATGGCATATGCCGGAATATAATTGAACCCACATAACCAGGGTTGTTTGTTGTACCAGTCCCAGGCCTTTTGCTTCGACCAGCGTTGGGTGGTGTCCTGGCTGCTGGCATTAAGAATGCCTATAAAAAAGATGGGGATCAGCAGCAATGTAATTTTTTTCATATACTTCTTTCGGTTTTTCAATTCAGAGTGGGGCTCACTTTCGTTTTGTTTTGACATTCAATTGTATAATATAATCAGCCAGTTGGTTTATTTCTTTATTTGTTAAAGCTCCTTGCCAGGCAGGCATTCCCTTTTGAATAACGCCATTGCGGATAACCGCCACGATCGCCTCTTTGGAGCTGCCGTATTCCTTGCTGCTTTCCCTGAAACTCCTTGCCCGTTCGGTCCCTTCCAAAAACTGACCATGACAGCCCGCGCATAATTCTGTAAATAAGGCTTTCGCGGTTTTACGTTTTAGTAAAGGGGCAACTTTCGGATCATTTGAAATTTTTGTTTGGCCTGTAACCTGGTAACTACCCGATGGACGCATTCTTATGATCATATCATAACCATCCCTGGGTTTTCCCTCCGGTGGATCGTTTTGTGAGGTAGAGAAATAAATATACCCTCTACTATCGGCGGCAAGCGCCCTTATGCGACCATAATTATTTTTAAAAAGTATTTCCAGTGCAACAATTTTTCTATCGGCAAGGTCAAATTTATAAAGCGCCTCACCCCTTAACGAAGCCATTAAAAGACTTCCGTTAAATTGAGGAAACGCGCTGCCTTTATAAAAAATTATTTCTGAAGGCCCCACAGATGGAGTAAACTCTTTTAACGGAGAAATCATATGGTCGTTCGTTTGGTCGTGGTGAATAAAAGGCCAGCCATAATTCATTCCTTTTTGAATAATATTCACTTCGTCGCCTCCTGTAGGCCCATGCTCAGAATCGTATAAATCGCCCGTTTGAGGCTGAAAAGCCGATGCCCTGCGGATTGCGATGACCATAAGACCAGATTTCGCTTCGGGCGGTATCGTTATGGGCAAATGGATTGTCTGAAGGAATGGTACCATCATCGTTGAGCCGCAAAATCTTTCCATTAAGTTTCTTGAGGTCCTGGGCCAAAACGGGTCGGTCTGCATCGCCGGAAGTAATGTATAATTTTTTATCGGGACCGAATTGCAGACGGCAGCCGGTATGGTTAAGGCTTCCGGAAATACCTTCAATCATTATTTCTGCATTTACTAACCGGCTGTCTGTAAAGGTGTAACGTGCCACACGCAGCATAGCCATGTTATTCCGACGGTAATTATAAGAGATATACACGTATTTGTTCTGACCAAATTGGGGGTGCAGACAAATACCCAGCAGGCCCATCTTTTTTGTGGTATCAATATCAGTAATAACCAGCACCGGATCGGGCACCAGCCGTCCCTTACGCAATAGCATCATCCTGCCGTTTCGCTCACTAAACAAAATAGTTTCGTCGTCGATAAAAACCATTGACCAGGGCACCGTTAAATTGCTGGCCAACGTATCAAATACATATGGCTCAATCATGTCGGCTGCAGGTATCTTTTTTGAATATCGGAAAGCCACGGCCGCCGAAACGAAAACAAGAATTAAACCCATATGTATAAAAAGCAATTTCATGCGGATAAGATTTACATTGTCGGATGCTGCTCATATATCGTCCATTGCTGCAATTTGCTTCCACTTTCTTCGGAAAGCACCATGCCCGAATTGACAGCGCCATTACTATCCTTGGGAGTAAGGTATAAACCAGAAGCTTTTGATTTAATGAGATAAATATTTTTATCAACCGGGATGAAATTATACTCCTGCTTATCGAGGTTGGGGACCAAAGGTTGCTGCTGCATATCACTTGCCGCTGAATGATCGCCCGCTTGCTGAAACGTTTTGCCGGTAAATAAATTTTTTAGCTGATAGGTTTGTCCTTCCACGTGCATAAAGTTCCACGTCATGCATTTCCAGTTTGTAGGTTCATATGCAACCAAAGGCGTTCCATCTTTTTTATTAGCATCCTTAATGCGCAGCAACATTCCAGTCTGCACATTTTTTATAGCATAGGTTCCCTTTATTACTTGTCCGTAACCTGCCTGCATCACCAGGAATGTTAAGATGAATATTAAACCAGCAATTTTTTTCATGTTAACGAGATTTACATTTTGTTTTGAGTCCCTTTTTACTAAGCAAAATTTATGTTGTCAATGGAGATAACATTGCCATTATCCAGAGGATGCTGAGACGAGCTCAGCATGACGGCTGTGAAATGAATTCATCCCTTAGTCATCATTTTTCCGGAGCGGCCAAATTATTTCAACCAAACCGTCTGTGTAAATGCACCATTGGCGGCTATATCCCACACCTCAAGGCGCACCCACTTTCTATTTTTTAAATTTGTCTTAAACGCGAACTGCTTTTTGCCAAACGCCCTGGTGTCATTCAGGTCAATTTTTTCTTTATATACTTTAACTCCATCGCCCGAAACAATCTCAGCGTAGTTCAAGGGAAATGTCCAATTGATGGTGGCAGCCACGGTTACTTTGCCCGAAGCATCCAGCGTTGCCGTTTCACCAGCACCTTTGCCATTTACCGAAAATGCAGGCAGCAACACTTCGCCGGTTGAAGTAAAGAACTTGCCTTTCTGCATGGCCGTTAACACGGGCTGCCAGCCCTTGTTATAGTCGGGCATAGATGCAATCTGCAGATAATTGACATTTAAATGCGCATACATTTCGTTTTCGTGCGTAATCGTAAACACATCGGCCTCCCCTATCACCGATTTCTTCAATCCCCAGTTATTCATATCGTCCATCAGGTCCAATACCCGCCGCCCCAGGCTCGGCAGCGAAAGATCAGCAGGCATCGCCTTCCAGGCGGCACCCATAAATTGAGGTGAATTAAAAAATGCCTCCTCTTTATATTTATCAGGATAACCCGTTGACCCTTTGGTACGGGCATGCGCTGTCCAGGCCAAGCCTTTCTCCATTTCCAACAGCTTCAACATTTCATCCTTATTGCCGATGCGATACACAGTACCGTATTTTGGATCCTTTGTTACAAAAGGCTGATCAGTCTTTCGCGCCATGATCCAATACACTGGCTTTGGAAAAAATCCCATCCAGTGACCTCCAAAAAATTCGTTGGGTTCTTCGCCCGGTAATAACAGGAAATTTTTGTCGGATAAGCGTTTGCAAAGTTCAAATAAGTCTTTCAATTCGGCCAGGCGTAAACTATCTGGCCCTTTGGGATGTGCTGTATAATGAAACTCACCCAGGTGCACTATATCGATACCTGTTTTTTTAAATACATCTTTAAATTCAGGATAATCAGGGATAGGCTTGCCCGCCCGTACCACCTTCATGATAAACTCGTTGTGGTAATGGCTGCTCATTGTTTTGTAGCCGGGCAACGCCACATAACTATCATTATGCGTAAACTTTTTTACTTCCACCAGTGCATCAGATGCTTTGCCGGGGTTTAGCAAACAAAAAAAGTTTAATCGTTGATTGGTGCCGGGTGGCGAATTAAACCAGGGAACAAAACGCCTGTCCCCCTGTAAGTCTTGTCGTATGCCCAGGCCAAAACCGGGCAGCATATCGCGGTAATTATTTCCGTACCAGGTAAAACGTAAGTTAAAGGCCTCATCCAGTGGATAAAAATATTGGTGCGGCGCCGGAAAAACCGCCAGGCTGCCGTTTGTATTTTCGCCTATGATGCTGCGGTATTTGACCGCGATGTTTTTGCTGCTGTCCACCGAATTTGGAATCGCATGCTGTAGGTTATTTTCCACGTCGCTCCAGCTCACTTTGTTCCACAACGCGCCTTTTGACAAAAGCCCGGCATCGTATAGTATCGCGGTAGAATCAACCGATGTTGACATAACCGCCGCCACATTAAAAAGCGGGCTGCCTATATAACAGGTTATCTCCAAAGCTCCGCTGAACGAAGCAGCATGCAATCCATCCATATGAACAGTGATACGCGAACCTGAGGAAGTAACATAAGCAGTACGTTTTTTAAAATCAATCGTATACGATTGATGAGGTTTATTCGGTACTTTATCAAAAAATATGTTCCATCCATTTTGAGAAATAAGGTCTCTTTTACCCACTGTTAATATAAAAGAGGGATCCAATTTTTCGGCTATTGTCTTTTTATAGCCTTTGCCAGATAATTCAATGCTTTTAAACAATGGTCTTTTATTGTCAAGGTCAAGGGTCATTGATGCAGCGTTTCCATTACCCAACGACCAAACCACTGAAATTAATGTGTCGTTTGAAGTATAAAAAGTGGTGTCGCCGGGTGTTTGCGTGTTGCCGCAGATAACTGCAAACAGCAACAGAAACAAGAGAAAATATTTTTTTGATGCAAGCATTTATCTGATTGTTTAAAGCATTAATGAAGGCGTTCATTTAGTTTGTTACACTATAAATGACAACCTAAAGTTTATTGCCGGTTACAAAATTCCACCAGTTTTATCAGGTCCTCTTCCGATTTAAAGTTTACTTTATTCTCCCTGAGATAGATATTGATGTCGTCTTTCTTATTAATAAAAACATTTTTCACATCCTGCGCATTTTTAACCAGCTTAAACTTATTCTTGTCTTTTAGCCAAAAGGTTTTTTTAGTGGTTATTTTGTAATCAGCAGGCAGTTGTAATGCATAAGCCATTCCAGCTCTTTTAAGATCGTTTGCATTTGTAATAGCCCCTGTTTGCGATTTACCAAAACCTGTTTCATTTCCGGGAGGTAAAATATCGGAATGGTATTGTATGCACAAAGCAACCGGAGCAGTAACTACCACTTCGTAAAAGCCTTTTTCAACAGGAATAAATGAGCGGTTTTCCACATCAACCCGCTCAATAACTTCAAGATGATCCAATGCCAATTTTTGCCCGTTTTCATCAAACACAAACTCATCGGTCAGTGTGTTATAATTGAGACTGGCTTTAATTATCTCACCCCCTTTTTTATGCACCTCCCCGGTTGTAAAAGCAGGAAAAATATAGTGCGTTAAGAAAGTTCCCCTGTCACCCGGTTGCGCAGGCAGCAGGTTGCATATAAGCATAAGAACCAGGATATTCAACAACCTTTTCATAACCAGTAATTTAAAAATGATCTTTCTTAAAACGGTTTCAGACTGATGGTACAAATAAAAGCCAGCCTGGCAGAATGGAGGATTACAAGCACCGATTTCGCTGCTCTATTTCCCATAGGCGCAGGCGCTACAATGGCGCTATTAAACGCTTTAACAGGTACTCAAATTTCAAAACTTTTTAAACACTTCGGGCCAGCCGTTTCTATAGTTCACCGGGTTAATACACATAACCCTTCGTACATATTTATTCTTTCCATTCTGCCGTTCCTTTTCAGCTTCACCGGGCCATATGGCATGGTAAGCCATCCATGAATTACCATTGGCATCTTTGATAATTGAATTGTGCCCCGGCGCAAACCAATGATCGTCTTTTGCAAGTATTACACTGCTGCCGGTGCCGTTCGCCTCTCCCATCCGTTCAAAAGGACCAAAGGCATTGTCTGCCCTGGCGACCATTACCGCATAGTTAGCCTTATCACCACAACAATTATCGCCCGAATAATACAGGTAATATTTTCCGTTGTTATAATCCACCCATGCACCTTCTATCAGTACACTGTAATTCTTTTCTTTACCAGGAAAGACCAGCGGTGTCTTTACACTTCCGTCGGCAAAGTTTCTCCAGTCGTTTGTCATTTCCCTCACCGTTATGGGTGCAAAACCTGACCCCCAGTAGAGTAATTTTTTACCGGTTTTAGGGTCCACCATCGCCATAGGATCAATATTGGTAAAACCTTCACCTAAAATCAATGGTGTTCCTTTATCAACAAAAGGGCCATCGGGTTTATCGGCAAACGCTACTCCAATACACTTGTCATAATTTTTATCGTTGGCTTTGCCGCTATAAAACATGACATACTTATCAATGTCTTTATCGTATAAAACGTGGGGCGCCCAAAAGTCCTGCGTTGTATTTGCCCATGCTGGTTTTTGAGGCAGGGCATCTCCAACATATGTCCAGTTAAACAGGTCTTTTGAAGTAGCTAATTGGATGTTATTCATTCTACCATCGTGCCTGCCCTGGGTTGCATAGGCATAATAGGTACCATTAGCATTAATGACAGTGGGGTCGGGAAAGTCAGCATCGAACACAGGATTATGTTTGGCTGAAGCGCCCTCTTTTGTACCGGACGGAACGGCAAGTTCAACGCCTTCGGCAACCGGTTCGCCAAAATTGGGTGAGCCATCTTTGTTCCAGGTAAACCGCTGTGCCCGTGGCGAACGAAATCCGCCGCAGCCCTGGCCGGGCTTGCTGTTGGCATGATATAGTATCCAGTCCTCTTTGCCATCGGGTGATTTAAAGAAAGAATTATGACCGGGCGCATATACGCCTTTTTCAGGATTTTGCTTAAATACCGGCTGGTCATGCTTTGTCCATGATGATGCATCCATCAGGTTGGCATTGGCGTTTGCCGTTGACAAGCCCAACGCATAGTAATCGGTCCAGCATCCGCTTACCGAATAAATGAGGTATAATTTGTTTCCATGCGTCAAGACTTCGGGACCTTCATTTACATTGACATGAGGAGGATCGTCGCGGTTTTTGAGGTCGCCATGTTTTTCCCAATCGAAGGTAGGTTTAGATATCAAAGTCCTGTTGCCCGTAATGGTCCAGGGGTTTGACATCTTTGCAATATATATATCCTGCTCACCATTCACATCGCCCTGCCATCCGCTCCAGATAAAATACATTTGGCCCTTATTTTCAAACACCGATCCATCAATGGTCCATTTGTCTCCGGGGGTCTTTAACTTTCCTTTCATTACCCATTTGCCCTGCATCGGATCTTTAGAACTATTCTCAATTACATATGCCCGATGGTGAATGTTTCTACCGCTATCGGCCGAAAAATATACATACCACTTGCCGTTTAAAAAGTGAATTTCGGGCGCCCATATCTCTTTTGAATATTCACCGGTGGGCGGCGGCGTCCAGACCACTTTCTTTTCGGCGGTGAGAAGGTTGGCAATGTTATCTGTTTTCCAGATGGTAATATTTCTGCCGGTAGTATGCGTGTAATAATAATACCCATCATGATAAATGCTCCACGGGTCGGCACCCGCTGGCAGCAATGGATTGGTAAAAGTTTGCTGGGCAAAGCCTGATTGCAATTGCAGCAGCAACGTAATACTTACAATGATTTTTAAAAGAATTCTCATGGTGAGATTTTTTATCCCTTTTTTTATTTATGTCGATTGCTTCAAGTTTCATTATACGAAAAGCGGCTACCTTTTGTCATTCCGGGATGTCCGACGTAGGAGGACCCTTCTAAATAACAACAGCGGATCCCTCGTGCCTCGGGATGACAAAAGGTTTGACCTAATTCTTCTGTCATTCCGATCCCGATTTTGATCGGGAAGGAATCCCTCCCAAACATTGAAGGATCCCTCGTTCCTCGGGATGACATCTGGGTAGTTTGAAAAATTTTGTCATTCCGATCCCGATTTTGATCGGGAAGGAATCCCCAACGAAATTACCAAGGATCCCTCGTGCCTCGGGATGACACACCCGTTTGTACGATCGCTATTTCGATTGGGAAGGAATCCTCCCAGAACAACAGCGGATCCCTCGTGCCTGCCATTGACACATTTTAGAACAAATTGATTAATAAACCTTTATGTGAATAAAGATTTTATATTAATGATGATTTTATAAAAAAAGGCGCTTCGGAATTAGACGCTTTCTGCTCTGTCATCTTCAAAGAACTTTTTTGG
>JBBRCW010000170.1:0-14446 GCA_038204535.1 Chitinophagales bacterium
GGCATGAGGGAGGAAAGTGGAAAAGGCCTGAAAGGCTGAAATATACCTGGCCGTGGGTGACGCCCACGGAGGCATGAGGGAGAAAAGTGGAAAAGGCCTGAAAGGCTGAGATATACCTGGCCGTGGGTGAAGCCACGGAGGCATGAGGGAGGAAAGTGGACAGAATTTGCGCACTCGCCATTCTTACAAACAGGTTCGGCCTAATTTTAAAAAAAACTTTCTAAGTACTTTCATTGAAGCTATTATTATACGATACTCCGGAACGAGTGAAACTTTTTCCACTTACGCTTACCCGGGCCGTTGCCGGATTGCGAATAGGAATAGATACTTTACAGGAGAAATGGCAACGCCTGACTGGCCTTGAAACCGATGTTCTGACAGAAGATTATTTGCAGGGTGCGTATGGAGAAGTTGTACCAGGTGAATACCTGATGGTTGCGGCCGATCTGCTGCCAGATTTGAACACAGTGGCAAGGGTTCTGAAGCTGGCGATAAGAGAAGGAATTACCGATCACAAAAGATTATTAGCTGCAAGGCTTATTCTTGAAACCCAACCGGTTTTCGATCAGGATTTTTTATCAATGGTTGTTAATCCAGCCCCATTTTCATATGGCCGAAGAATTGAAAAAGTGCCTGATCTTTTCTGTTGGAATGACGCAATGATACGGCAAGATTTTAAGCATTTCTCTGCGGCCGGCCTTTCGGCGGAACCTTCGCCGGGCGTACAATTGGTGAATCCCCGGGATATATATATTGATGAAACCGCCACCGTGGAGCACAGCATCATCAATGCAACTTATGGCCCGGTTTATATTGGCAAAAATGCAACCGTAATGGAAGGTTGCCTGATACGTGGACCTTTTGTATTGGGTGAAGGGGCGGTTTTAAAAATGGGCACTAAAATTTATGGCGCTACAACTTTAGGCCCGCAATGTGTGGGCGGCGGCGAAATAAAGAATAGTATTATGATGGGCTTTAGTAATAAAGGCCACGACGGATACCTGGGCGACAGTGTAATAGGGGAGTGGTGTAACCTGGGCGCAGGCACCAGCAACAGCAACCTCAAAAATAACGTGGGCGATATAAAGGTCTGGAGTTATTATACCAATAGTTACCTTCCATCTGGCACAAAATGCGGTATCGTAATGGGTGATTATTCCAGGTCGTCAATTAATACATCGTTTAACACGGGTACCGTTGTGGGTGTTTGTTGCAATGTGTTTGGCGAGGGGCTGAGCCCGACCTTCATCCCCGATTTTACCTGGGGCACAAAGGGTCTTAGCCGCTACGAATTAGAAAAGGGAATAAAAGATATGACCAGCTGGATGAAATTAAAGAACTGTACCCCGGGCGAGCAGAAAATAAAAGTGCTGAGGTATATTTTTGATCATTATCTCGATTAAACTTCAATCAATCGGTTTGCCAAAGCAAACCTGATATTTTGAGGTGGCCCAATGATTAATATTTTTCATCTTATTTTTAAAAACTCTTTTACCATAAAACAACCAACATGAGAAAACAAATTGCTGCGGCAAACTGGAAAATGAATTTGACTTATCAACAAGCTGAAAACCTTTTACAGGATTTTTTAGCGATCCCTCATATTTTAAACGACGATAAGTTTGTAGTTTTTGCGGTGCCTTCGCCTTACCTGGATATGGCACAGGGAAAGATAGCGGCCGAAAAACACATGTTTATTGCTGCTCAAAATGTTTATACTAAAAAATCAGGAGCCTTCACCGGCGAAGTTTCCGTAGAAATGTTGCAGTCGCTGGGTATTGAATATGCGCTTGTAGGACATAGTGAGCGCCGTGAATATTTTAATGAAGACAACGCAATGCTGGCAGAAAAGGTAAAGATTTGTCTTGAGTATAACATTACGCCGATTTTTTGTTGTGGCGAGGCTTTACCGATAAGGGAAGAAAACAATCAAAACGATTTTGTCAGCGGCCAATTGCAGGAATCATTATTTGATCTGTCACCGGAACAATTAAGTAAAGTGGTAATTGCATACGAACCGATTTGGGCGATAGGTACGGGTAAAACCGCCAGCAGCCAACAGGCCCAGGAAATGCATGCGCATATACGCAGCCAGGTAGCCGCTAAATACGGGCACGATCTGGCCAATGATATGACCATTTTGTATGGTGGCAGCGTAAAAGGTGGCAATGCGAAAGAAATTTTTAGCGAGGTCGATGTGGACGGTGGCCTGGTAGGGGGCGCTTCATTAAATGCACAGGAATTTATGCAGATAGTTCGGGGACTTTAGTTTAGTACCTATTACTGGTGAACCCTTTCCGTTACCGGTATTATGGTAACAGGAAGGGTTTTCTGTTTTATTGGCTTCTTGGGAATAGTACGATTTAAGGCACTTAATTGTATCGTGACAAAATATATTAATAACAAATGCTGAAAGTTTTAGTTCTGTTTGCGCACCCGGCCCTGGAGAAATCGAGGGTGCATAGCCGGATGGCAGAGGAGATAATAGGCCTGCCTGGTATAACTTTTCACGATCTGTACCAGGAGTATCCCGACTTTGATATTGATATTGAAAAAGAAAAGCAATTATTGCTTACGCATGATGTATTCGTTTTTCAACATCCCTTTTATTGGTATAGTACACCGGCAATTTTAAAAGAGTGGCAAGACCTGGTATTGCAACATAATTGGGCTTATGGGCTAAAGGGAAACGCATTAAAGGGAAAACTATGGATGCACGCCATTTCGTGCGGGGCCAGCAGGCAGGCTTACAGCCCCAATGGTATAAACCACTACACGATGAATGAATTGCTGGTGCCATTAGAACGAACCGCCTTTCTTTGTAAAACCCGTTTTCTTGCACCTTTCGTTGTTCATGCCACCCACCGGCTGACGGCACCCGAAATAGAACAGGCGGCCATCCACTATAAAAGAATATTAACCGGCCTGGTCAATGAAACCGTAAGCGAAGAAATGTTTCAAAAAAATATTTACATGAACGATCTGCCTGTTTTCTTTCAACTATAAATTATTTCTGTTATGGATCAGCAATCTTTTTTATTTCAGGCGATGATATACCTGGGCGCGGCGGTAATCTTTGTACCGCTTGCCAAACGTATAGGCCTGGGGTCGGTTTTGGGTTACCTGCTGGCGGGTATCATTATCGGCCCTTTCGTATTAGGGCTGATAAGCAGCGATGGTGAAGACCTGATGCACTTTGCTGAATTTGGTGTGGTGATGATGTTGTTTGTAATTGGGCTTGAATTGGAGCCGGACCTGCTGTGGAATTTAAGGAAGCCGATTTTAGGAATGGGGGGCATGCAGGTTTTAATAAGCACTTTGGCCATTGGGGGTATTGCCATGGCACTTGGATTGTCGTGGCAGGCGTCGCTGGTAATGGGTATGACCTTGTCGCTTTCGTCAACGGCCATCGTGCTGCAAACGCTTAACGAAAAAGGGCTGATGAAGTCGGCGGCAGGGCAAAGCGCATTTTCAGTCTTGTTGTTCCAGGACATTGCCGTTATTCCTATGCTGGCGTTGTTGCCTCTTTTGGCGGTAAATAAAGCTGCCGGTGGCACGCACGGTTCCGAAACTTTTGTTTCGGGAAAGCCGGGCTGGTTGCAAACCCTGATCGTTTTGGGAAGCGTAGGCGCTATTGTTATGGCCGGCCGTTACCTGGTGCAGCCTTTTTTTAGAATGATAGCCAAAAGCAGGTTGCGCGAAATTTTTACGGCCAGCACCTTACTATTGGTGGTGGGCATAGCTGTATTGATGGCCCAGGTTGGCCTTAGCCCGGCCCTGGGCACTTTTTTGGCGGGCGTTGTTTTGGCAAACAGCGAGTTTAAACACGAATTGGAAAGCGACATTGAACCATTTAAAGGGCTGTTGCTTGGATTGTTCTTTTTGGCGGTCGGTGCCTCCATAGATTTTCACCTCATCATGCAGCAGCCATGGTTGATAGTAGGGCTGGTATTGTTGTTAATGCTGGTAAAAGGTGTTGTTTTATTTATTATCGGTAAATCGTTCAAACTTAGTTCCGATCAAAATTTCTTGTTTTCGTTTGCGCTTTGCCAGGTAGGCGAGTTTGCATTTGTGTTGTTTTCATTTACAATGCAGCAAGGTATTTTGCCCGAAAATATGGTGGGAATTATGGTGGCGGTTGTCGCCATCAGTATGGCGTTTACACCGGTATTTTTAATGATCAACGAAAGATTTATTCTACCGGTATTGGGTACAAAACCGATTGCCAACCAGCGCGAAGCCGATTTGATTGACGAAAGAAATCCGGTGATCATCGCTGGTTTTGGAAGGGTAGGTAATGTAGTAGGCCGTTTTTTACGGGCCAATCAAATTGAAGCCACCATATTGGATACAGACAGCGATCGCGTGGACCTGTTAAGGAAGATGGGTTTTAAAGTGTATTATGGCGATGCAACAAGGTTTGATATGCTGGTATCTGCAGGTGCAAGAGAAGCCCGCATTTTAATTATCGCATTGGGCGAATTAGATAAGTCCCTTGCATTGATTGATGTGGCAAAAAAATATTTTCCGCATTTGCGCATATTGGTAAGGGCTTATGACCGAAAAGATACTTACGAATTTATGGATGCAGGTATGCCGCATATTTATCGCGAAACAATAGATACGTCGTTGCGTATTGGAATTGATGCTTTGCGCTTTTTGGGTTTGCGTTCATATAAAATACAACGGTCGGCCCGTATGTTCTTAAAACACGATGAAAAAACGCTGAAAAAACTTGCATCGGTGCGGTTCGATACGAAGGTTTACATCAATACCGCACGCCAGGTTATACAAGACCTGGAACAATTAATACAAAGCGATACGCAGGAACTGCAAATGCAAAAAGATGATGCCTGGGACGAAGAAAGCCTGATACAGGAATACGCTGCCAATCAACAAAATACCTGATAGTTGGGATAGGTTATAAAGGCCTCAATCTGCATTGCCAAGGCAACTTTGCGCACCTAAACAATATGGCGCAAGTGTGGGCGCAATGGTAAGCTAACAGCCAGTTTACCAATATATTCTTATGGTCAGACGGCGTGTTGACTTCCACACAATGGCAAACTATTCCCAGGCGCTGGAGTATTTTTTACAAAATTCAATCATTATAGAAAAGCTAAATGACAAAATAGAATTGTTTTGGATTAATCTGGGATTGTGTGTAACCGACCGTGAACAGGGTTTATCATCAGGAGTTTTCAAATACCAGACGTAGCCTGATTTACTATTTGCCTATGTAGCAGCACACTGCGGAGCGCCTTGTTGCGCAGCGAAAATTTAAAGAAAACGACGGTAGCAAAACATCTTAGCAGAACGGAGAACAACCACGCAGAATGTGACGAAGATGTCTCTTTATTTTTTTGGGCTGCAAAGGGGAGAAGTGTGTCTATTAAAAAAATATTTCATGTTATGTATCTTTTGATACCGTTCGTAAGCTACGGACAGTAGTAATATTGTTGTTTAGAATTTATTCATCAAATTAAATTGCACATCATGAAAACATTACATTGCTCCGATGCCGGTTTTGACTGCAAAGCTGTTGTACAAGCCAACACAGAAGAAGAAGTTTTGCAACAGGCTGCCGAACATGCGCAGCAAGTACATAACGTTACGGTAACTCCTGAATTGGCTGAACAATTAAAAGCCTTGATAAAGGATGAAAACTAAGTTGCTGTTGCAGAGATGACTTTTAAGCTGTTTGACGGCTTCTTTTATATCCGTATCTTATACAATACTATAAAAACAGTGCATGTTTTAATATGGATAACGCAAACGAATTAACTAAAAAACTGGCCTTTCTATCGGACCCTGAACTACAGGAGGAATTGCTGCAGACAGCCAACCTCGTGAGCCTTAATAAAGGAGATATTCTCGTTCGGGATGGACAGTATGTAAAATTTCTGCCCATAGTTCTTACAGGCGCAATCAGGGTCTATCAGCAAAAGGAAGACAGGGAAATTTTGCTATACTATGTTCGCGCCGGGGAAACCTGCACTATGTCGCTTGCCGCTGCTTATTTCAATAACAAAAGCACTTCGCATGGCGTGGCTACAGAGCCTACTGAAGCGCTCATCTTTCCTGCTCAACTTATTATGGAATGGCAGATGAAGTATCCTTCGTGGAATAAATATGTAATGAGAATGTTCAGATGCCGCTACGATGCATTAATCGGTTCACTTGAGAGAGTGGTGTTTGAACATATTAATGTGCGGGTGCTTGAATATTTAAAGAATAAAAGCCAGAGTGAAGCGCGTGACATGGTTGATATATCACATCAACATTTAGCAAATGAATTAGGAACAACCAGGGTGGTTATATCCCGCATCTTAAAACAATTTGAGCGTGATAAGAAGATTAAATTATTCAGAGGCGCTATAAGGATGTTATAATATGGATGGCTTAAATGGTTTTTTTGAACTTAGCTTTTGTGGTGCTTTTAAGCACTGTTGTTGTTTGCCCCGTCAGAATTGCGGAGTCGCATCCCTGTACTGAATATCCTAAAGCAATTTTTTTCCGCAGTTTTGATATGGTATAAATTATAGTTTATGCCTGATAAATTCCGCCAACTCGACAAATTCCCGCAAAAAAACGAGGCAAATAGTGTATTGCGGAATATTGACCAATAGTAAAAGTTCTGGTTTCGCAAAGGTGAGGTTGAAGGGCAATTCCCATGCGAACATCAGGACGATGCCGCTAACAAGATCGACCCCGCAATTCTGATGCATAGGTGTCAACTTTATTTAGAGGCAAATTCGCTAAAGTTGTGATTATTTTAATGGTTTTGTGTGGCTGCAATTATCTTCTTATCACACAAAATGTAATTGACTTGAGATTCATGATTTCCAGTCTTTGCAATTTGAACTTTTAGTTGGTCCAAATGAAAGTAATATTAATACGCTGCCTGCAAAGTCCGCATCATTTGTGGCAGTAAAATTAAATCCTATAAAATTGAGATTATGATAACCATTTGTTTAAAAACACTTAACGGACATTTCCTGATTGCCGATACAACCGGCGCAATTGCTGCAACACCGGATGGGGTTGGTGACTGGGAATTGTTCCAGGTATTCCGGCCTGACGGCACAGTTGCAACTTCCCTCAATCATAACGACCAGATTGCATTAAGAACGCACTTTGGAAAATACATCATGGCCACAAATGCTGGTGGTGGATCGCTTGGTGTGGCATCACGCGTCCAGGCATGGGAAACTTTTACGATTGAAAAAATTTTTGGTGCCGGTGCAATCACACATAATAGCCGGGTGACTTTGAGAGCGAATGACGGAAGGCACTTCATTATGGCGTATAATGCCGGGGGTGGCGAAGTTTCTTGCGTATCAACCAATCGGGCAGAATGGGAAACCTTTACGCTCCAATACTGGAACCGGAGCTTGTTCCATATACTGGCACATGATGGCCATTACCTTCGTGCTGAAAATAGCGTGGGAAGAGAAATCAGCGCCAACCGCAACGTTCCAACTTACTACGAAACTTTTCGATTGATTAACCGGACAAGGGCAACTGGTTTTCAATCCGGCGATTCCATTGTAATCCAAACATGGAGCGGAAATTATCTCTCGGCCGGTGGCGGTGGTGGCGGCACGGTTAAGGCAGACCGCAACAGAAGCACAATTTTCGAAACATTTAAAATTATTAAAGCTGGGGGCGGTTTTATAAATCCGGGCGACCGGGTCTCCTTTCAAACTTCCAACGGTATCCATTTTCTTATGGCAAGGAATGGGGGTGGGGATATCATTAATGCTATGGCCTCTTTGGCCAGGGAATGGGAGACTTTTACTATTGTTAATGCACAGAATTTGCCAATACCTTTTGGCCTTGCCCCCAACGCCCCCGCCACTGCGGGCAATCCTTTTGCTACCAGGCCCACCCGGGTTACCGGCCGCAAACGTATTGTAGCCTTATTCTTCGGATTTGCGGACAGCCTTGCCGATGACAGCATCACGCAAGCAGATTTTCGAAACGCCATTTTTGGCCCAACCCTAAGTTTGAAGTCATGGTTTGAAAAAAATAGCTATGGAGCCATGACATTCGAAGGGAATGCGTTTGGGCCCTTTAACGTGCCGTGGAGATACCACACAGACCCGGTGACGGAAACAAATGCATATTTTAATGGCATACTAACGGAGGCGGAACGCCTTGGTTTTTCACTTCGCGATTTTGATACTGACCATGATGGAGTTTTAGGGACAGAGGATGTAATGTTTTTGTTGATGGATTGCAGCGGATATTTTGGGGCAGGTAACAGCGGTGGTGCTGCCTTTAATTTCAGAGGTATTTCTTACAACGGTTTACGTCTCAACGTGGGGTTATATCCACGAGGAGGTCCAAGGTACGGATTAGACCAACTCAACTCGGCAATGTGTACAGTTGCGCATGAACTTTGTCACATGTTTTTTGGGTTTCCGGATCGCTATTATGCACCATTTCCACCCTTGGGCGATGTTAGCGCCACAAGCACATCAGCAATTCACTTGGCCAGGCATAGAATTGAATTTATCGGTTCTTCAGTTGGAAATGTTCGTATAAAATCTGCACATGGTAATTATTGGGTACCAGACAGAACCACAAGTCAGTTGCTCAATGGAGGCGGGATTGCAAGCAATCCTGATACTTCTTTTGAATTGTCCAGGGCAGATGGCAGCGTTGCTGTTATCCGGCACATGGACAGCATTCGCATTAAATCGAATACGCTTTCCCGCTATGTCATGGTGAGATGGGGTGGCGGTGATACGGTAAGTGTAATCGCGTCCGCTGCGTCTGTGTGGGAGACTTTTAATATTGAGCGGCAATCAGGTGCAGGGATAGTTCAAAACGGAGATTTTGTGTTCTTTAGAACCTCTAACCGCAACCCATTTAGCGAGCAGTACTACCTGGTAACTCAGCCATTTAACATCCCGGAAATAGACCCTCCAAATTGGAGACATAACGATCCGGCTACGTTAGCAAATGGATGGTGGGATAGTTGGCATTACTCTTCAACTGGAGCCGGGGGAGCTTATGATGTAATGGACAACAGTCACAAGAAAAGCAGTATATCGGCCTATGACCGGCTGAAAAAAGGCTGGATGCCTCCTCGGGTACTGATCCCTGAAAACAAAGCATGGTATGTTTTAAAACCCTCAATAGATTTTCCGGAGTCAATCGTGCTTTGGGATCCGTTTTTTCCAGACGAATGGTATATTGTTGAAAATCGTCAAAACCGGACAAATGAAGATGTAATTCCATCTTCCGGGTTGATTATAACTTGGGTTAATGAGAGTAATCCTTACTGGCTAAATTGGCGTAGAAATATTGGTTTCCAGGGTTTGGTTCCAGCTGTGATTTCTGCCGCCAATCCCTCTTTACCTCCCAATCCACATGTATTAACCATGTTGCAGAACGGGAAATTTTACAAACGATCTGACCCAAATACAGCTTTCCGTTCCGGCGAAGTTGTTTTGCCAAAAGGCGATGGTACGCCTTCAAGATTTGTGTTAGAGGTACGGCCTCTTACCGGAGAACAAATGGCTTTTTGTATCAAATAGTTGGGAGTTTTTTCGCCCTGCCCGGTCTCTTTGTATAGCCTTGTGCAATAGCCAGGCTATCCGGCATTGTTCACAAGTTGAAGTCACCCTCCCGAACTTTAATGGTGTGTCATCCACCATCAGCAGAATAATGAGAATATATGGTACACAAAAAAGAAATTGACTTGCATGCGAACATAGATAGTCTTTGGAATTCTTCTTTTTTTAAACAACTAAATTCTTAGCATCATGGCACAAAATTGGGCTGGAAATATAGCGTTTACACCATCCAGGGTAGTTACCCCAACAACGGTTGCTGAAGTTGTTACTACCATACAGGAAGCCGAGAGAGAAGGAAGGCAAGTTCGCGCCTTAGGAAGCGGCTGGTCATTTACAGATGTTATCTATACAAATGATGTGTTGGTGGATATGAGTCGCCTCAGCCGTGTGCTGGCCTTCAGTCAGGGCAGAACAACTTTTCTGGATGAATCACCCATTCTTACGGATGCGCTGCGCAATGATATTCTAAGCAGTGATCGCAGGTTTGCTCACGTGGAATCCGGAATAATGATCAGGAAACTCTACGAAGCATTAGACAAGCGGGATCCCAATCCCGGCGATCGTGGCAGAAGCCGTTGGGCGCTCTTTACCCAAGGTGGTTCAGGTGGCCAAACACTTGCCGGTGCAATATCCACTGGTACCCACGGCGCGGACTTTAGTTTGCCACCAATAGCAGACTGGGTACGTGCAATACACCTGATAGGCCCCGGCGGGGTTCATCACTGGATTGAGCGCGCCGGTACAGCAGGAATAACCGACAGAACAAAATTGCAACGCTCCATGCCATCGCTGCAAATTGCGAACATTCATTATGATGATGACTGGTTCAATGCCATATTAGTATCAATGGGCAGCATGGGAATTATGGTGAGTATTGTTGTAGAGGTTGGTAAGCAATTTGGGCTGTCTCAGCGCCAGGTGCAAACCACCTGGCGAAGATTGCGACCTTTATTGTCAGGACCAGCCATTTTTGAAAACAATCCGGCAGTTTCACTTCGCATCAATCATCCGGAAATAGCGGCAGGCCGTCGGATAAGTCCCGTAGCAAGGGGTTTCGAAATATTTATCAATCCATATCGTATCAGTGATGACTATTCCGGAGATCGGACCCCTGACCGACAATGTATTTTTGTGTCCAGATATGTGGCAAATAGTGAAAGCGAAGGCGCCTTCGACGAAGCGCCTACACCCTCTGGCGGCGACCATTTTCACAACTTTTGGCATGCTTTGGGTGGAACTTTGAGGGCAGCGTGGACCGTGATACGGATTGAAAGTGGAGGACCGGGGACTGTAAAAGATGAAATCAACGGTATTATGAATAATAGCCGCAGCGATACCACGGGGTATCCTGTAGGTTACAGTGTGATGGACACCTACAGTTACGTGGGAGACAAACCACCCATACTGTCAATGGAAATTGCTATTTCTACAGCCAATAACGGGCATATCGGCCTGATTGACCGGCTACTTCAAATAACAGACGATTTGATCCGTCGTGGTGAAGGCAGGAAGTTTATTGGGGCAATGTCCATTCGCTTTACAATGCCATCAACTGCTTTGCTGGCAATGCAAAACCAGGGTTCCGCGTTGGGGCGTGATCGCATTTGCCATATAGAAATCTTTGGATTGAAAGAAGTTAATGCGGGGGGTGGCATTACCCACGATGGCAACATGGAAGGTCGCACAGACGAATTCATGATCGCTTTCGAGGAGGCTGCTCATTATTCTGGCGGCAAGCTCCATTGGGGGCAATTAAACCTCCTGAACCGATTAAGACTAGAACAGGCATATCCGGAAACGTTACACCGCTGGCGAAAAATCCGTACACAAATTGTGTCTGGTGGAAAAAGCAACACTTTTAGTAACTGGTTTACCAAACGTTGTGGGCTTGAAGCGTACACAGAGGTAATGGCTGGTACATCATGGGGTGCTAATCGCCAGGATATTTTCTGTTTTAATGAGCGTGGTGAAGTATTGCAACTCTGGTGGGATGGAAGCTGGCACTGGAGCAATATTGGAAACGGTTTTCCGGGAGGACAGCGGTTTCTCGGGCCGTTGACTGCGGTCTCGTGGGGAGTTAACCGGATTGATGTTTTCGGCCTGGGGAATTCCGGGAACGTGCTGCAGCTAAGCTGGTCTGGCGGTTGGCATTGGAACAGCCTTGGAAACCATTTCCCGGATGGCAAATCTTTTGCCGGGCCATTAACCTCCACTTCCTGGGGAAATGGGCGTATTGACGTATTTGGATTGGACGTTGATGGAAATATTCGCCAATTGTTTTTTGACGGCACCTGGCATTGGTACAATCTGGGTAATCGTTTTCCTATGGGAAGTTTTATAGCCGGTTCCCTGGCTGCTTCATCCTGGGGGCATAATCGTATCGACCTCTTCGGCGTGGGCAGAAATGGTAATGTGTTGCAACTTTGGTGGGATGGTGACTGGCATTGGAACGATCAGGGAAACAAGTTTCCTTTAGGTGATAGTTTCTGCGGACCCTTAACAGCCACTTCCAATAAATTTAATCGCATTGATGTATTTGGTATTGGAAAAGTAGGCAACGTGTTACAGCTTACCTGGGACAATGCCTGGTTTTGGACCGACCTTGGTAATGGATTTCATTCTGAGGTAGTCAAACGGCTTGGTCCTCCAATTTCATATGGCGCTAAGGTAGATGAACCTTATCAAATGTGGTCGCGGGCACGAGTGCCTGATCGCTTTAACGGACCGATAACTGCCACCAGTTCGGATGAAGGACGAATTGATATTTTTGGATTTGGCGAAAGCGGCAATGTGCTGCAATTAGCGTTTATTAGTATTTGGCATTGGAGTAATCTCAGAAATGGTTGGGTCACCTGATATGATTGATTGTTTATCAAGTTTGGATGTTGCTGTGCTTTTTGCCTTTCCAAGTGTTTCTTCTCAAAAGAATAGCAAGTCTTATTAAATCCGAGTAGTCCAAGTTACTAACTCAGCGTAACCTTGAACTTAAGGAAAAAATAAGATTCTCCCACTTTGTGGATCAACTATTTAATGTAGTTCGGAGGGCAAGTTTTATTTTTAAATTAGAGATTCCCCGATAGTTGCGACGATAGCCGGGAAACAACATAAGGCTCAGCTACTATCAATAAAAGGCTTGGAATAGCTGACAAAAATAGTTGGCAAAAATATCAGTATTTTTTAGACCCTGCGGCAAATGCCAATGATGGTTTTGGCTATTCAGTTGCTATAGATGCGGTCAATAAGTGCTTTCTGATAGGAGCATACGGATATAATAATTTTATAGGATTAGGTATTTTGTACGCATTTAGCTGTTAAATCTGCATAGGTCTTTGGTACAGCGTTCATAAATTTGAAAATTATCGAATTGAATATTGATGCCCGGTTGTTTCTTCTGTTGAACCTAAAGATATATTCGTCAAGATATGTTTGTAGATACTGCTCACTACACTTATGATGAGTGCCTCTTAGCCAATTTTTATAACACATTATCTGTTTATGAAGCTGATCAAGAAACGCACCCTTATTTGACAAGCTGGTTTCGATGTCTTTTCCATCCTTTTTAATTTTACCATATGAACTGAATTTGTCAGTTTTAAGTGTAGCACTTTCGGCTACCATATTATCTATTCCTACCTTCATTATCTCGGCAGTAAAGCCTTCAATTACTTCCATACGTATGTTTCCAGTCTTGCCATCTCCCAGATCTTCCAATGCTAACAGTACAGCCGATTTGGTTTCTAAACTTCTTCCTGGATTTCCTTCGGAGTAGCCGCCAACGAGTGTTTCATCAACTTGAACGGTGCCTTCCAATTTCTTTTGTGCCTGCTGTACCATAGCATTCTTGACCTTCAATTTAAACCTCCAGGCAGTTTTCTGTTGTACACCAACTTCGGTTGCCAGTTCTACCGATGACATGCCCATCTTTTTAGTTATAGTTCTAAATAGCATATGAAATGCTTTCAAAATCGACATCCGCATTCCTTCGAAAAGAGTATTGCAAAGCACACTTTCATCGTACCTGCAATCTTTACACCGCCGATGGAAACTGGTTCTGCCCTTAATTTCATTTTTGCAGCCGCAAAGTGTACAGGCGTATCCATTTTTCCATTTGATAGCATATAGGTAAGCCTGGCAATCAGCTTGACATTTAAACCTCTTTCCGAACTCAATTGCATTAATTCCATAAAATAAGTCATCCATAACTATAATATTTAGTACAAAAATACTAAAAAATATAGCTAAACAACAATCTTTTCGACAGTATGCGTACAAAATACCTAATCCTATAATTTTATTGGAAAAGCAGTATTTGGTAAAATATAATAAGATGCGTGTAACCCAGCGCGTGATGTAAGAACATAGTTTATTCCAACACGGTAGTCAAGGATTCTAGTTAGTCAACTATTAAAAACGGTGATTATATCAGCCTGATAAATCCATCGCTTAATTGGGTACAAATTACACAAAGATGTAATAGACCTCCGCTTAAAAATAGCCAATCTTTACATTATAAAATTCAAATTATGAAAACAATCGTCTCCCTACTTTTTTGCTTCCAGGCAATTAACTTTTCAGCTTCACAGCTTAAGGCTCAGGTGTCCATAAATATTACCGGCGCAGCTCCGCACCCAAATGCAGCGCTGGACATATCGGGGGTAAACAAAGGTTTGCTGATACCAAGGGGTAATGCTGCCACACGAACAGCACTAAACACCAATACTGCTCAAGGTCTAATAATGTATGATATTACCACCAACACAGTGTGGTATCATAATGGAAATGGGCTGGCTTCAGGCTGGCAAAGTTTGTCTGTCGGCACGAATTATTGGATGCTAAACGGTGCACTTGGCACCGAAATA
>JBBRCW010000171.1:0-14417 GCA_038204535.1 Chitinophagales bacterium
GTTTATTTTAATTCGTTCGATGGCTTCGGGCAATGACAGCAACCCGTTGAAATGATCGAACAGCTCGCTATAGCCCACCGTTTGCAGGGCATTCAGGGGTTGCAAGGGCAACAGGCTGCGGGCTTCTTCTGCTAATCCCGCTGCGATCATTTGGTCAACGCGGTGGTTAATCCGTTCTACTAAAACTTTTCGGGGCAGCTCCAGGCCAATTTTCAGAATATTGAAAGTACGTTTGACTTCCATTCCGGTTCTGAATTCGGTAACCGATCTGCCCGATGCTTCCAGCACTTCAAGGGCTCTTAATAACCGATGAGGGTTTTGCTGTTCGGCAACCTTCCAAAAGGCGAGGTCTTTTTTCCGCACTTCGCTTTGCAGCCAATCCAGGCCATGCTGCTGGTATTGCGTTGTTAGCCGCATTCTTATTTCTTCAGGCGCGGCTGGAACGGCATCTATGCCTTCGCAAAAGGCTTTTATGTACAAACCCGTGCCGCCCACCATGATGGCAATATTGTTTTGGGAAAAGATTTGCCGGGCAGCATCCAGCGCATATTGTTCATACACACCAGCATTCACCTCCTGGTGCACCGAATGAGAATTGATGAAATAATGATGAACCAAAGCCAGTTCTTCTGCTGTAGGTTTGGCCACGCCAATATTTAATTCCTGGTAACATTGGCGGCTATCAGCCGAAATGATCTGTGTATTGAAATGTTGCGCTAATTGAAGGGCAAATGCGGTTTTGCCCACTGCGGTTGGACCGCAAACTACTATGACTGTTTTTAAAGATTGATCCATTGTGCTAACCTGGTTGCGTGCAGGTCTATGTGAATGCCTATTTTTTCTATTGTGCCTATGCGGTGAAACTCTCAGCTCCCTAAGGTCCTTTCTTTTACCCCACGCCATTCGGCGGGGCAGGCACATAGAAGCATAAGGTACATAGGAGGAAACACATAGTCTTTTTGAATGCCGATGCTTTCTATTAGGCCTATGTAATTTCTTTTACTACATAGAAGAAAACACATAACCTTTGTGAATGCCTATGTTTTCTATTGTGCCTATGTGGTGAAACTTTCAGCTCCCTAACGTCTTTTCTTTTACCCCACGCCATTCGGCGGGGCAGGCACATAGAAGCATAAGGTACATAGGAGGAAACACATAGTCTATTTGAATGCCTATGTTTTCTATTGTGCCTATGTGGTAAAATTCAGGTGCTACGGGGGAAGTACCCGTTAATCTTCCTCCTGCGCATCTTCATCCTGCACCTCTTCCTGGCTTTCTTCCTCTTCGTGATCTGCATCACCTTCGCGGCCAAAACCTTCGGCAGAAGACGATAGGTCATACTTCTCTTCAATATCCACAAATTTATCGCCCAATAAACTCTTGGTGCCATATTGAGGCGGCGCAATGCCCTCGATACGTACCGATGCCGGGTAGGTAATTTTCGCACTCTCCTCTTTAGTCACGTTGATCAGTTCAACCAAAAACACCCATTTACGGTTAAAATCATATTCTAAAATAAACTTCTGATTGGGGTCTTTAATTTCGGTGCCAATGGCCACCTCGCTCATAATCAGCGGTTCGGCCTTATATGCTTTGTCATATTTTTCAAGCGATATCTCGCGTCCACGCTGCCAGTTGTCGTTGCTTCGGTAAAAGGTAGCCTGGTGCTTATTATCGAACTCATACGATTTTAAGATTGCCCCGTGCAGGTCAGCAAAGTTTTGGGTATGCTTTATCACAATGTCGCGATAAACACTTTCGTCTTCTTCAAAATATGCTCTGAATTTTAATACGGCCATTTTATAGGGATACTTTTTTGTATTGGTAAAGCTAAATGATAATATTTTGTTTAGGCAATCAACCGGTAACTAATCTGACCGGATGATGGCGAAACTGTTTTAAAACGATGCCTGTGCATCGTATCCATTAATTGGTTTTTTCCTGTTTATAATATTTTGACAAACTGTAAAGTACAGGTAAGATGAATAAATTATAACCGCTGCAAAATACAAACTTTAAAGGAACCGGTACAAAGCCATACGGCCTGGCTATTGTCTGTTAGCTGGGTACTTTAACGCCTTTCAAGCCGAAACAGTCAGATTTAACTCCAGCCCTTTCTGCAGCATAAATGCATGGGCAGCCTCGTACGTATTGGGTATCAGCCCCTCTAAAATGGCCTCGCGGATTGCATCTTTTATTATTCCCACATTCTTGCCAGGTTTCAGGTTAAAGGTTTCCATAATCATTTCTCCGGTAACCGGTGGCTGCCAGTTTCTTATTTTGTCGCTTTCTTCCACTTCGTGCAGCCGTTGCTGAACCATCTCAAAATTTTGGATAAAGCGCTTTACCTTTTGCTTGTTCTTGCTGGTAATGTCGGCTTTGCACAACATCATCAGGTCTTCTATATCGTTCCCCGCATCAAACAATAGCCGGCGAACAGCGCTGTCGGTAATATTTTCTTTGGTGAGGCTGATTGGGCGCAGGTGCAGCTCCACCAGTTTTTGCACGTACCTCATTTTATCGTACAACGGCAGTTTAAGGCGGTTAAATATTTTGGGAACCATCCGGGCGCCTACCACTTCATGCCCGTGAAACGTCCAGCCGTGCCCCTCCTCAAACTTTTTGGTGGCGGGTTTACCAATATCGTGCAATAATGCCGCCCAGCGAAGCCAAAGGTTGCCGGTGTGGGCACTTATGTTATCGAGCACTTGCAGGGTGTGGTAAAAATTGTCTTTATGCCCATGGCCGTCAATATATTCAGCGCCAGCCAGGTCAACCATCTGGGGAAAAATAACATGCAGCAAGCCGGTAGTATATAAAAGGCCCCAGCCGATAGACGGTTTTGCGCATAGCATGATCTTATTGAGCTCGTCAGTTATACGTTCCTGCGACACAATCTTAAGCCTGTCGCGGTTATCTATGATTGCCTGCAAGGTGTGGGGGTCGATGGTAAAATGTAACTGCGAAGCAAATCGAATGGCGCGTAAAATCCGGAGGGGGTCGTCGCTAAATGTTTGAACCGGCTCCAGCGGCGTTCTTATGACCTTATTCTGAATATCGCTCAGCCCTTCAAACGGATCAACCAAATCGCCAAACCCATGATCATTCAGGCTGATGGCAAGGGCATTGATGGTAAAATCCCGGCGGTTCTGGTCTTCCTCAAGACTGCCCGGTAATACAGTAGGTTTACGGCTTTCGGCCTGGTAACTTTCCTTTCTTGCTCCTACAAATTCTATATCAAAATCATCAACCCTTATATGGGCTGTTCCAAAATTTTTAAAAAACGAAACGTGTGGTTTGGGGTGAAACTGTTGGGCAACTTTGGCAGCTAACGCAATACCATCGCCCATACAAACTATGTCGGCATCTTTGGTGGGCCGTCCTATTATTTTATCTCTAACAAAACCGCCGATCAAAAAAGCCGCCATATCTAACAAACGGGCGGCGTGGCCTATCTTTTCGAATATTTCTTTTTCCTTATCGCTGCAAACTATTTCCATGACTTCGGCAAAGATAAAGCGTTGACATCAAGCCCGAAAAAACAGGAGCAACAACCTCAGCAGATAAAATTATGAATGGGAACGCCAGATGGGCGTGTGACTAAAAATAAAAAACTATTGTTATTAATGCAACCCATTGTCAACAATAGCAATGTACTAATCGATCTGTTTTTGAATTAAAACGATGGTTATTCAAATTCGAGTTCGTTTCTAAAATATTCCCAGCCATTTATGTTGAAATCTGTATTGATATCAAAAAAATGCTTTAGTAATTTTGACTCGTTGCTTACTTCAGGCTTTGCTGAATTATTTTTTAAATATAAATTTTCGAAGTTTTCGTCTTCCCGTGTTATATGATTGCGGGACTTATTGAGGGTGAATAGTGACATTTGCTTTGCTTTAATGGTCTAAATAACAGAATTAATTTTTATACTCTTTTACCTAAACGAACATTTCACAATTATAGTGCCACCGCTTTTGGGATTATTTTCTGATAATGGTAACATCGCCCCCGCCGTTCCATTTAACAATAGAAGAAGCTTCAGCGGGCATCCTTTCATCTTGCCTGTATTGCACTATATAATCCACAGTTTCTATTAAACGGGCGCTGATCTCAAAAAATAAGGCCGGAGAAGGTTCGCTGTGAAAGTTTGCCGAAGTAGATACAATGGGTTTTCGGAAACGCTTGACCAGGTGACGGCAGAAATCGTCCTTTACCAGCCGGATGGCGATACTACCGTCGGCATTTAGCACCGACCCGGCAACACCCAGTCCATCTTTGTAAATTACGGTGGTCGGTTTACCAAGCGTTTCCAAATAATTAAAAACCTCCATATCAAGGCCCGAAACATACTGCAAAACATCCCGCTCTGTGGCGCACAGCACAATCAGGCCTTTTTGTTCGGGTTTGCCTTTTAACTGGATTATTTTTTGAACCGCCACCTCGTTTGTCGCATCGCAGCCCAATCCCCAAACAGTATCTGTGGGATATAAGATAACGCCGCCTGCGGCCAAAACCTCCAGGCACTTTTCAAGATCATTTGTAAAATCAGTCATTACAGGCGAAGATAAACCTGCATAACAGCGGCCGCGCACTTTTCGGGTGTAAAATTTTGCGCCTGTCTGTACCCTTTTTCAATCATATCGGCTGCCAATGCCGGATCGCTGATGATCTTCAACAGCCCGTCGGCAATTTGCTGCGGCGAATATGGATCAACGTACAAAGCAGCATCTCCGCCGGTTTCGGGCAGGCAGCTAAGATTGGAAGTTATAACGGGCGTGCCACTCCATAAAGCCTCTAATACAGGTATACCAAACCCTTCGAACACCGATGGATAAATCATACACCTGGCCATTTGATAAATTGCCGGAAAATCGGTTGCCTGCTGAAAGGCCGGCGAATTGATCGCTTCCGGCTTATCAGACAAAAAGATCACCCTTTTCTGAAGACCGTTATCATTTATATATTCAATCACTTTATTCTTATAGCTGTCCCCGTCGCCAATAACAACCAGCGGAATATCGGTCTTGTCTTTTAGCAATGCCAGGCCCTTGCAAATATTCAGCAGGTTTTTGCGTTCAATTACAGAGCCAACATATAAAAAATATTCATCGGGTAAGCCATACAGGTTTTTAACCCTTGCGGCCTCTGCAGCAGTTACTTTTTGCTGATAAGCAGGGTTACAGCTTTGGTAACAAATGGTTATTTTTTCGGCTGGTATTTTATAAAATTTTATGATATCATCTTTTGTCTGCTGACTAATTGCGATGATATGATCGGCATTTTTGCAGGCATACTTAAATTTCTTTCGGTATATGCTAACGTCTATCCTTTTATATTGCCGCGGGTAGCGTTCGAAAATAAGATCGTGAATGGTAACCACAGTTTTAATGCCTGTGTTTTGAATACCCAGCGGAATTTCGTGGCTGAGGCCATGATAAATATCTGCCGGAATTTTTAGCAGATCTTTTTTAACCCAGTTGCTCCGCCAGGCTGATCCAAATTTTTTTGCCAAAAAATTACCCGGCGTTATGTCGTGAACATTCTTAAAAATGCTGCTGGTAAAACGGTCGGTTAGTTTTGGAGCACATAAATAAAATTGATGTTGCGGATATAAACCGGCCAGCATTGCTATAAGCGTCCGGCTGTAATGGCCTAAGCCGGTTCCGTTTTGATAAGCCCTTTTAGCATCAAAAGCAATTCTTAAACTGGTACCAAAAGGAGCCTTATTTTCGTTTAACATATACCCGTAAAGTTAGTTTAGAAATTTGCTTAACAAGATCGATAATGGCGGATGAAACAAAAAAGGCTCGCATGAGAACTGTGCTTTTACTTACTTATTTTGCTGTGCTTTTAGGTACAAAGGCAAAATGCCAAAACATACCGGTGTACGATGCCGCGACGGCCAAACACCATGCCCGATTTATGAATGTACCGCTGGATGAAATGGAATTTGAAACCATCGACAGCACTATTTTTAAAACTTCCATGCTGACCAATAAAACAGTTTATGTTGATTGCTGGTTTACCGCCTGTCCACCCTGCTTGCACGAAATTCCATTTTTGCAACAACTTCAAACTTTTTTTGCCAGCGATACCAATATTGTGTTTTTAAATATTTGTATCGAAAATATTGAACGCAAATCAGCATGGAAAGATTTAGTAAAATCAAAAAACATAAAAGGGATCAATGTGTTTTATGCCCGTAACAGGCCGCAGAAATTAAATATTCTACGAAAATGGGGAATAGACGATTTCCCCACTTATTTTTTGGTAAATAATTTGAAAATAATCGGGTACGATGCACCGGCTCCATCGCAAAAAGGATTTGTGCATTGGGCCATATTCCAGGCCTCTCAAAATATACCGCTGTCAAACGCATATACCCAACTGTCAACCGAAAACCGATTGGCTACCGGCTACGTTAAACAAATATGGCCTGTTGTAAAAGAAGATCCCCAGGTCCCCTAATCCGTTTTATTGTGGATGAACAAACGATAAAGAAACACAGACGACAAGGATTGAAAGGGAAACTTAGCGCTTTGCTACAGACTTGTAAAGTTTCCCATCCTTTTCAAGGAGGGGACCGATTTTATGCACAGCATAAAATCAGGGGTGGTTAAACTCCGCTTTAATTTTTTTTAACCCCCAGGCGAACCCTTCAAACGCCCACTTGTTTTCGAAGCGCAGCAGTTGTATTCCTACACTTTTTAAATAATTTTCTCTAATACGAGTTTACTCAATGCCCGGTTCCCAAAAATGATCTTCACCTTACAGTTTAATTACCCACTTTTAAGATGGGCAGTAGATGACTGCAATAAAATTTACGAGGCTATGCCGACGAAATTTACGGTTTGGCAGGTGGCTCTTTTTAAAGATTTGTGCAGGGGATGGCCTCTGCGGAGGTGCTGTAGTTACAGAGCTGTTTGCCGGGAAATTTTAATTTGGGTATGGTGATAAAGACGACATTTTTCATGTGCTGCATGTTTAACCACCCCTGAATGTTTATATAACAAGTTATAAAAACATTCTGTCCACATCCTTGAAAAGGAGGGGAAACTTTTGCAGGCTGGTTTACGGGCTGGTAAAAGTTCAATTTTTGGGGAAATGATGAGGAGGTTTGAAACCTCGTTCAAACAAATAAAAAGCGTCAATTTAAAATGCACCCCATTTTTACCGGGTGATATTATTCTTCATATAAAGATGAATACACAGGTTAGCTGATCCATTACATTATTAGGTGTGTTTTTACGAAAGACTGTATTTTTGCCGCAAATTTTTACAATGGAATTAAAAGATCTGATACAGCAGGCTTTCAGCAGCCGCGAATTATTAAAGACACAGCGCTACGACGATGCGGTAAGAGAAGTGATTGAAGAAGTGGATAAGGGCAGGCTTAGGGTTGCGGAACCCGGCGAAGACGGCTGGGTGGTGAATGAGTGGGTTAAACAAGCCATCTTAATGTATTTTGGCATTCAGCAAATGGAAACCTTTACGCTGCCGCCTTTTGAGTTTTACGATAAAATGAAACTAAAAAGCAATTACAAAGACCTGGGCGTTCGTGCGGTGCCGCATGCAGTTGCCCGATACGGGGCCTTCCTTGGCAGAAATGTGGTTTTGATGCCCAGTTATGTAAATATTGGCGCTTATGTTGATGAAGGAAGTATGGTTGACACCTGGGCCACTGTAGGAAGCTGCGCCCAGATTGGTAAAGGCGTACACCTGAGTGGTGGCGTGGGTATTGGAGGTGTATTGGAGCCGCTGCAGGCAAGTCCGGTAATAATTGAAGACGGATGTTTTATTGGCAGCCGGGCGATTGTGGTTGAAGGCGTAATTGTAGAAAAAGAAGCAGTATTGGGTGCCAACGTAGTGCTGACCCAGTCAACAAAAATAATAGATGTGAGCGGCGACGAGCCGATCGAATACAAAGGTCGTGTACCAGCCCGCAGCGTAGTGATACCAGGAAGCTATTTAAAGAAGTTTCCCGCCGGAGAATACAATGTTAGCTGCGCTTTGATCATTGGTAAGCGCAAGGCCAGCACCGATCTTAAAACCAGCCTGAATGATGCGTTGAGGGACTTTAACGTGTCAGCATAAATTAAGTTTTGATATAGTGGTGGAGCAAAGGTTTTGAAGGCTTTTGTTCCACTTCTTTTTTATAGGCCATTGTTCGGGAAGAATCTCTTGCAACAAGATAAGGACATTGTTCTTTACCTCAGCATTCCCTTTGTATTGTCGTAGCGGAGGTTAAGGGAAAGTATGTTTCCTTCTTTACTACTGGCTGATTCGTAGCATCGATCAATAATTTGGTAGCCCCGGATACCGGAAGACTTTAATTCGTTGTCTTCAACGCTCCACAGACATCAGAAGAACCGTAGGTTCGACCCATAAATCGTATCTATTCATCGATGGCAAAAATTGCATAATGCAAGTGTGGTGAATGTTCATTTATTGCAATCACCTGTCATACCGCATCATGTCATGCTTTTTATATTAATGGGCCGAGCCGATGGCTCTCCTAAACCTTTTAATATTTCAAGACCCCGGATTGAAATCCGGGGCTACCAAATTGATCGAGCCTACGGCTCGGCAAACCCTACTTCATTACCGCCTCCAATTTACCAGGAAATGCCGACTGCCCGGTAAAGCCAATTATTTCCAGCTTCTTCATGCTATTGCTTTCCAGGGCATGCGCAAAGTATTCGGGCCAGATATCGCCCCACAGCACCGAACTGTTTCGCACCATGATGGAACCAGCATCGGCAAAATAAAACCCGGAGGTGCGGCCTTTTACAAAGCCCTCCATTTCGCTGGGGCGACAGTCATACATGCCACCAGGCAGCGGGGTTGTCTTATCAATAAAAACATCTACCTGGCCAAATACAATGTTGTCAATCTTATCGGCTGATTCAGCACTTACATAAATACCATTTTCGCTTATGCACTTTATGTTGCTGAAGGTGATGTTACTTACCTTTCCTACGCTGCCTTCGGTGGCGCCCTTTGGAAAACGCCAGTTGGCATCTTTGTTATTTCCTTTTGCCCTGCGGTATGCCGTTACGTAAATGGGTTCCCATTTTCTCCACCAATAGTCGCTGAACAAATGGCTCTCTATGATCATGTTCGAAAAGATAACATCCCGCACCACGCCTTCATCCCGATTTTGAATGCCCACGCCGCGGTTGCTTTTTTTAATGATGCAATTATTAAAAACCACCTGCTGAATGGTATCCATGTTTTCAGACCCAATTTTAATGGCGCAACTGCGGCTGGTCATGGTGCAATTGGTGACCGTTATATTCTCGCATTTACCAAACTCTTCAAACTCGCGACGGTTCTTTAGGCAAATACAATCGTCGCCGCTTTCAATATAACAATCGCTGATGCGCACATTCCTGCTATGGTCAAGATAAATGCCGTCGTTGTTGCGAACTTTTAAACTGTTAAGCAATGTAATGCCAGAAATGACCACATCGTTACAATCTACCAGGTGAACCGTCCAGTAAGCCGAGTTGCCAATATGCACATCGTGAATACGAATGTTCTCGCCGCCAATAATAGTTAATACATGTGGCCGCGGATCAAGCACATTAAATGGCTTCAGCACGTAAGAGTTCTCCAGTTCAGCACCCATAAACGAAATACCGTTGCCGTCTATTTTGCCGCTGCCGCTAATGGTTACATTCTTTTCATTTTCACCACCAATCCAAATGGTTCCTTCGCCGGGGTTGGTTCTGAAAGCACTTTTTTTATATAACTTTTCATCAGGGCTGGCCTGCACCATGGCGCCCGCCTGCACGTGAAACTCCACGTTCGACTTCAGATCAAACGGACCGGCAATAAAGGTAAACGGCGCCGGTATCAACACCCTGCCGCCGCCTGCCATAGCGCAAGCATTAATCGCTTTTTGAATGGCCACGGCGTTGTTGGTTTTGCCATCACCTTTGGCGCCATACATTCATATATCAAATACCTTTTGGGCATGTGCGGCCATTGAAAACAATAACAGCACACTAAAAAGTAATCTTTTCATTTTATTCGTATTTTTTATAACCCGCCGGGTTGGCAATTGCTGCCAGCACCCCATTGCGATGGCTTACTTTGCAACCATACATCCAGCCGGCCACCTTTTGAAATAACAGCATGCTTTAAATAATTGAGGTTATACTTTTTCCCATTCCAATTTACACGGCTTATATATTGATCGGCTGCACTGGTCTTATGACAAACGATCTGCAGCTTCCTACCTCCGGGTAAAGTAATCGTAATCTCGTCGAACAGAGGCGCAGCCAATAAATAATTTCCTGATACGGGATCGACCGGGTAAAAGCCCATGGCCGCAAAAACATACCAGGCGCTCATTTGGCCGGCATCATCATTACCACTCAATCCGCCGGGACCATCACCATACTCTTCGGCTAATATTTGACGAACCACCTGCTGGGTTTTCCAGGGCGCATTAGTGTAATTGTATAAAAAAGGAATCTGGTGGCCAGGTTCGTTGCCATGCCAATATTCTCCTTTAGCAAACAACGAATCAAGCGATACCTCCAATTGCTTATTACCGCCCATCAAGGCTGCCAATCCCGGAACGTCCTGCGGCACATATAACGTGTATTGCCGGGGCGTGCCTTCTGTAATGTAAGGTTCTCTTTTGTCTGCATTAAATGTCTTGTACCAGCTTCCATTGGCATACCTGCCCCTTACCATATTAACCGACGGATCAAATATATTTTTATAGTTCATAGCTCTTTTTGCAAGTGCTATATAATCATAGCTCTTCTTTAAACTTTTGGCCACAACCGATAATGCATAGTCATCAAAAGCATACTCCAATGTACGGCTCACCTGTTCTTTTTTATGAAACGCAATTGGCACGCTGTCCTCCATAGGTATGTAGTTGTATTGCAGGTAAGAGGGCAATGCCCGCCTGCCCATGCCATTTTTATAATCCTGTTCGTTGGCAACTTCAAAAGCATTTTTTCGCATCAGCCGGTAAGCTTCCTGCAAATCATAATTACGAATGCCTTTTGCATACGCCGATGCTATAAAAGCTGTGGCATGATCGCCGATCATGGCCGAAGTGTAACTGTTCCAGCAGGGAAATATGGGCAGCCACTTTCCCTGTTGTCCTTTCCATACCAATGACTGTACAAAGTCGTTGGTCATGTTTGTATTCAGCAATTGGTACAAGGGCAACTGCGCCCGGTAGATATCCCACATCGAAAAGTCGTCGTAGTAATTTCGGTTGCCCGAATTTTTTAATTCGCCCGAATCAGAAAACGCCGGGTAGCTACCGTCCACATCGTTGTACAACCGCGGATGCTGCATGGCATGATACATTGCCGTATAAAAAATCCGCTTATCTTTTTCAATGCTGGTTTTAACGGTTACTTGTGCCAGCGCTTTCTCCCATGTCTGTTTTGCCGCCATTGCTATCTCTATAAATCCCTTATTACCTATCTCCGTCTCCAGGTTCTTCTTAGCTCCTTCAAGGCTGCTAAACGATGTGCCAATGCTTAACAATATCTTCTCACCTTTCTTTAATTTAAAGCCTGCAAATACGCCAATATTCTTTCCGTTAGATATGCTGTCTTTTGTAAAAACCTGGCCGCCTTTAAAACTACCTTTCGTACCTATGGCCTTATCAATTTTTATAAAGAACCAACCACTGAAACCTGCCGGTTGTCCCCATCCCTGGTAAATGCGATGTACCGGGTTATAACCCCATATCACGCCTTTATCTGCATCAACCTGCACAAAGCCTTTTGATTGGTCGCTGTTGGGTGTTACCAATATATAAAGGCTGTCATCCTGCGCCAGGCTAAACTGCATAACACCGCCCCTAAGCGTTGCCGACATCTCACTAATAACATTTCCTGTAGCCAACCTGTAATAAGCAGGCGAAGCAATTTCGTTGTTGTGCGAAAAGGGTAAGGCGTACTCATCAACCAATGTTTTTAACCGGCTGCCGACCGGCATAATTGTAAAGCTGCCATAGTCTTGCGTACAAGATCCGCTCAGCCAATGCGTGCCTCTAAAGCCGCTCAGCTTAGAGTCCTTGTAAAAATATGGCGGCAGGCATTTTACTTCGGTGGTACGCGTTTGCGGCGTCCATTGCGTCATGGCGAATGGCAGCGTAACAGCAGGTATCGTATTGGCGTTTTGCTCGGTGCCGCCTTCGCTGTGCTTTACCGCGCTTACTGTAGTGGCCGATGCAGTGCCCGAAAACGGTTGCACATATTTCAGCAAATCCTGTGCAGAAGAACTTTGCAATAAAAACGCCAGCAGCAAAATACCGCCTGTTTTTTTTATGTACCCGGCAGCAGGATTTCTATTATACTTTTCTTGCGTCGCACTCTTCATGGTTTGGTAATTCTATTGGGCGTTAAAAAATTTGATTACTAGTCAATCTTTTCATTCAATCCTTTTTCGTCATTGTCACTTTATTTAAAAATATTTTCGGCTTACCATACTTGCCTTTGGCTTTTACATCGTTCATCAACAGATTATTTACATCGTTAAATAAATAAGGAATTCTAAAGTCTTTTCCTTTCATTTTCATCTTTACATTTTTCATGGTAAGGCCTTCTACGTGGCGTGCATAAAAACCCCATACCGGCAGTTCGCCAAACATCGAAAATTCGGGATAATCCCTTTCTGCTTCTACAATGATGTGAAACGAATCCAGCGGAAAATAATTAACGTCTTTGCTGGCAACGGTTTCATAGATCACTTCAATATTTTCAAGCTTTACATTTTCAACCGGGTGGCCGGGCAGTCCGCTTACCGACGATGGAAAAACATTGTGCTCATATACCTTCACGTTGGGCGACCGTTCTTTATAATTCCATGGCGATATACTTTCTATTTTTCCCGGGGTTGGCGTATAGCCGGGAGGATACATCAGTATGGGACCTTCGGTTTCGTAACCCGCATCGGGCTTGCCTTTGGGTACCGTTACTTTCATGTTTGCTATATAAATATTCTTTACCGTGCTGTACACATCATCTTTGTTTCGGTGGCCCAAACGAATGATGAGGGCATTACCCGTATTGGTGGCAACCACATCTCTTATATCCACATTTTCCAGGAAACCACCATCCACAGCTTCCAGCGCAATAGCCGTTCGAAAGGTATTAAAAATGGTCAGGTTCCGCACCGTAACATTTTTAAATCCACCAATAGATCCCGTTCCAAATTTTAACGCGTTGGCGCTTGAACGCAGCGTGCAATTGGCAATATAAATGCTGTCGCAAAAATCACCTCTTCTTGCCGACTTTAAACAGATGGCATCATCTGCGGCGTCTATGTATGAGTTTGTAATACGCATTTTGCGGCAATCAACAATATCAATTCCATCGTTGTTCCAATACGCCACACTCTCCAGCCTGATGCTGTCTATAATTACATAACGGCAGCGTTCGTAATGGGTAACCCAACTGCTGGCATCTTTTAGCGTTGCGTTTTTAACCACTATATTTTCGCATTCCTCAAAATAAATAAGATTGGTCCGGGTGCCTTCGCCCGGCCTTGTCAACCGCCAGGCGGGGTCGGTTAGCGTTCCTTTTTGTAGCCGTTTAAAAATATCATTCATCAATTGACGGCCGCGGCCATCAATTGTTCCGCTACCCGTTATCGAAATATTTTTTTGCCCTTTTGCAAAGATCAAACTTGCCTTTTCGTACGTGTCGTAATCTTTTCTTTTATCGCTGCCTGCCAGTACCGCACCGGGTTCCAGGTGCAGGTTCACGCCCGATTTCATCTCTAAATTCCCCGTCCTGAATTCACCCGCAGGAATAATTACTGTTCCTCCGCCAGTCGCCGCTATTGCGTCAATTGTTTTTTGAATTGCGATTGTATTCATCACATTGGTATCGGGCTTTGCACCAAAGTCAACCACATTTTTTACAGTGCTTTGTCCGCGTAAGGTGACCGCTGATAAGCTGGCCAAACAAAGTGTTAACAAATAAACATTATACTTACGCTTCAAATTTTTCATACATTTTCTGTTTAAATCAAGGCAATGATCAAACGCCTTACATTTCAATGATAACTTTACTTTTTGCCATTTGTCCTATTAGCTGTTCTAACATATTTTCCGTCATCAAAAACAACTTTGTAGTCACATTTAAAATACGTTGATGGCAAATAATAATCGGTGTGATCACCTGTGCTCCACTCTTTTTAGCAGCCTCAAACATGGTATAATCGTTCAACCGGGCCTCTTTAGTATCTGCATCGGCCCTGGTTCTTATCATATATCCTTTCTTTACCAGCCGCTGTATTTCTGCGCCTTCTTTTATTGCATTGTTCCTAATCATAAAAGCGGCTTCGGGGCTTCCTTCTTTTTCGTTTACAAACAGTACCCGGTTTTTCAACGATGGATGCCCTGACTTATAGGTTTGAATTTTTTC
>JBBRCW010000172.1:0-14355 GCA_038204535.1 Chitinophagales bacterium
GGTAACAATAATACCTGCTGATTTCTGGAAATAGTTAAAAGGAAACATACAGGAATTTGAACCTGTATGTTTCCTTTTGCTTTTAAGATCATCTCTTATACTATAAAAAATTATTATTGTCCTATGAAACTATAAATTTGGTTGTTAGAAATAAATTGTAATCAGGCAACACTAAACGTACCATAATAATGAGAATATTTTTCCTACTTCTTGCTTCGGTTTTCATTTTTTCAAAATCAATGCATGCCCGGCAAAATCTAAAAAGCAGGGTGATCATACTAAGTGATATAGAAGCCGATCCCGACGATACACAGTCGTTTGTACGCTTATTGTTATACGCCAATCAAATTGATTTAAAAGGATTAATTGCCACAACTTCTGTCTGGCATAGAACGAGCGTAGAACCGGAGTCGATAAAGAAAATAATAAAGGCCTATGGCAAAGTGCAGCCTAATCTGGTAAAACACGAAGCCGGCTTTCCAACTGCCGATGTGCTTTTAAGTAAAGTAAAAAAAGACCTTCCAAAGTATGGCATGCTGGGTGTGGGCGATGGAAAAGATTCAGAAGGTTCGGATTGGATCATTAAGACATTAGAAGAAAAAGATGAGCGCCCTTTGTGGGTTTCGGTTTGGGGCGGCGTAAACACCCTTGCACAGGCATTGGATAAAATTAGAAAAACGAAGACTGAATCAGAGGCTGCAAAACTGGTTTCTAAACTAAGGGTCTATACGATATCTGACCAGGACGACAGCGGCATTTGGATTCGGAATAACTACCCCCATTTATTTTTTATTGTTAGCCCCGGCGATCATTACGGCAGCGCAACATGGGTTGGCATCAATAGTTTTATAAAGGGCAACAATAACACTACGATCAGCAATAGTTGGATAGCGCAGCACCTACAGCAGGGTCACGGGCCGCTGGGTGCCTTATATCCTGATGTTGCCTGGGGAGTGGAAGGCGACACACCGTCTTTTTTATCATTAATACCAAATGGGCTAAATGTACCCGAACATCCTGAGTGGGGCGGCTGGGGCGGCCGATACGAATTATACAAACCCGATTTTGCTAATTTAAAGAAAGGCAGTTCGGGTGTTCCGTTTGAACCGGAAACACGGGAGATCTGGACAAACGCCAACGATAAATATACTCCCTATATATTTAAAGAATATGGACGGACTGTTGGCAGAGACACCGTTACTTTTAACGATTACAAAGCAACCTTGTGGCGCTGGAGAGATGACTTTCAAAATGATTTTGCCGCAAGGATGGACTGGTGTATAAAAACATATAAGGATGCCAATCATCCGCCGGTTCCGGTGTTAAGCCATCCCGATCGGCTAACCGTAAAATCAGGCGAAGGTTTTGCTTTAGATGCATTTGGCTCCACCGATCCCGATGGGGACAATTTGGGTTTTCTCTGGTTTAACTATCCTGAAGCTGGCTCTTATCAAAAACAAATAGACATATCTGCCGAGAATGCGCATGGTGTGTATATAACTGCACCCGAGGTTGATAAAAAAGTTACCATTCATTTTATACTGAAACTTACCGATAAGGGCACCCCGGAATTATCAAGGTACAAAAGGATAATAGTAACAGTGTTGCCAAAATAGGATTTCTAATGGATACGTGCTTCGTCGGTATGACATCTAAGAGGGATACCTCCTTCGTCGGTATGACAACTAAGTTTGAGGAGGATACTTACTTTGTAGGCATCACAGTATCGTACATTTGATTTATTAATCATCAGCAAATATTTTTAATCGTTCGTGAAATGAAAAATGCCATTACTAAACTTGCCATTCTTATCGCAATAACCTCATCTGCTATTTACCTCAGCTCCTTTACTGTTAAAGTAAAAAGAACCACCGTTTCTATAAAAGGAGAACAATTTTATATCAACAACCAGGTCACTTACAAAGGCCGTTATTGGCAGGGCAATAAAATTGAAGGGTTGTTGTTCAACTCCCGGATGGTGCAGGGTATATTTGACGACCTTAATGCTACAACACGCGAAAATTTTAAATATCCCGACACCAAAAAATGGGATGCCGATAGAAATACCAAAGAATTTATTGAAGCCATGCCAGGCTGGAAAGCCCATGGCTTGTTATCCTTCACTGTAAACCTGCAGGGAGGAAGCCCATTGGGTTATGGCAATAACGGGTGGATCAATCCAGGTTTTGATAGTTTGGGTAACTTAAGAAAGGACTATCTCGGCAGGCTTGAAAAAATATTAGATAAGGCGGATGAACTGGGCATGGTGGTCATTTTGGGCTATTTTTATTTTGGGCAGGATGAATACTTAAAAGACGAACAGGCAGTCATAAATGCCGTGGACAATACCACCCGCTGGATCTTGAAAAAAGGATACAAAAATTTACTTATTGAAATCAACAATGAATGCAACGTTCGGTACGATCACAAAATTCTGCAGCCCGTAAGAGTATCTGAATTAATAAAGCGGGTTAAAAAATTAAGCGGTAACCGGTTATTGGTTAGCACCAGTTATGGCGGCAATAGCCTTCCGTCATCAGCGGTAATTGCTGCTTCTGATTACATCTTGCTGCATGGCAATGGCATCAAAGATCCAAAGAGGATAAAGGAATTTGTACAAGAGGTGCGGCAAAACTCCTCCTATACGCCTAAGCCTATCCTGTTTAATGAAGACGATCATTTCGATTTTGAAAAGGAAGCCAATAATTTTCACTCTGCAGTACAGTCCTATGCTTCCTGGGGATTTTTTGATTACAGAATGAAAGATGAAGGCTACGAGTCAGGCTTTCAAAGTGTGCCGGTTGACTGGACAATATCTTCTGACAGAAAGAAAGCTTTCTTTAATAAACTAAAGGAGGTAACGGGGTATTAAGGATGCCAGTTTTAAAAATACCTTTAAAAATATTTTGATGAATATTATTTTTTTCGATTTTTCTTTATAAATTTAAATTGACTTTATATAATAGAAACTACGAAGGCTGTCATTGCAATTAATTGGAAATAATTAATTGAAAATTAAATTTTAATATCCCCACTTTAAAAGTTAATGGTCATTTAAATTTCCTACACCAATCTTAATACAACATGCAATGTCAGTACCTAATGTTATTAAACCAACTGTTAAAGCCGACCGTATAGCCGCCCTTGATATCATCAGGGGCGTTTCGTTACTGGGTATTTTATTAATGAACATTGTTGGCTTCGGCTTAAACAAAGCCTATATGGACCCAACCAACTCGGGCGGGGCAACCGGATGGAATCTCAATGCCTGGTGGACAACATCCATGTTTTTTGAAGGCACCATGCGTGGCATGTTCTCGATGTTGTTTGGTGCAGGTATTTTTCTATTCAACAATCGTTCGGTAGAGCCAGGTAAAGGAAGTGCGGTTACCGATTTGTTTTTCCGCCGGTTATTGTGGCTGCTGCTTTTCGGTATAATCCATTGTTACCTTTTGCTATGGGACGGCGAAATTCTTTACACCTATGCCATTGTTGGCATGTTTGCTTTTAGTTTCAGGCATCTGCAGCCCAAAAAATTAATTACCGGAGTTACTGTCTTTCTTATTTGCGCAACCTTAATGAGCGTAAACGATTATGTGCAGGCCAAACTTACCTTTGATGGCCACGCATCAGCCACCATCAAAAAAAATAGCGGAGTTGCATTAAACAAAGAGGAGACCGAAGCAATTACCGCCTGGCAAGAAAAAGTTAAGACAGAAAAGACTACACCCGAACGGGTAAAGGAAGAAAATAAAGAACGGCAAAAAGGTTACATCAGTAATGTTATTCACCAGGCGCCCGAAAATCAATATATGCAAACCACCTTCTTGTACCGTATTGGTTTTTTTGACGTGCTGGCCATGATGTTATTGGGTATAGCCTTTTTTAAAAATGGAATTCTAACGGCGAAAAAATCTACCCGGTATTATGGACTTATGGTTTTAATTGGATATGGCATTGGCTTAACTGTAAACTATTTTGAGGCCAATTTTATTATGAAAAACAATTTTGGCATTCTTGCCTATTATGAAACCTACATTAGTTATCACCTTGGCCGTATTGGCACTACACTGGGGCACATTGGGATTATCATGCTTTTTATTAAATCAGGCTGGCTATCTTTTTTGCAAAAATCGCTGGCTGCAGTTGGTCAAATGGCCTTTACCAACTACATCATGCATACGATTATTTGTATCACGATTTTTTTAGGATTTGGATTTGGAATGTATGGCAAACTGGAACGCCACCAATTATATTATATCGTTGGTGGCATTTGGATATTGCAGTTAATCATCAGCCCGCTTTGGTTAAAATATTTCAGGTTCGGGCCGCTTGAATGGGCCTGGAGGTCGTTAACCTATTGGGAACGGCAACCATTTAAACGGCAGCAGTAGATGTATTGAATAAGAATTAAGATCATTTTATTCCGGCTTCACTGGCAGATCGCATCCTACTTCTCATTTATAATTGTTTGCTTCAAGAAGCGATCTGTTTCTGGTTAAATATATATAAATACCGATTAATGCTCTGAAGGCGCTTTCAGTTTAATGTAATTCAGGCGGCAAAATTTGGGTTACAGCAAAACTACAGTTACGACGGCCCCCAGGTACCTGGTTTTATCACGGCACAAATAAATATATCGATTCGCTACTTCCTCCATATTCAAACAAATAATATTGTTGTTTGATTTTTCTTCCGGCAGGTTTAAAACTTCAAATGACAGTCCTCAATTTGGTTTAGACTTTTTGGTACCCGGCTTTATCGCTGTTTTCAACAGTCGTTGCGTCGCACTCTTCAACGTTCTATAATTTTATTCAGCCGTTTTCGGTCATTATCGAATGTTCAACATTGATTGAACCAAATAGCAGATAATCATTAAAAATCAAACTATAGCACTCCGCGAATTTTAGCCTTGATCCAGGGCCAAAAAAAAAATCTTCTCCAACCGAAGGATTATTAAATGCAAGGCGTCTAATAGTAAAATAACGAAACTTAAATAACAACGATGAAGAAGTTCAATTGGATTATAGCAGCGCTATTCATAAAGTCGCAGCGTTAGCCGTCATGCTGAATTTATTTCAGGATCTCCTGGAAATTTCATCACGAAATCCGGGGTCTGATTAGAGGCTCTTTTTGGGATTCCTTCCCGATCAAAATCGGGATCGGAATGACAATGGTCCCAAAAAAAGTCGTCATCCTGAACTTGTTTCAGGATCCCCTGGAAATTGGGTTCAAACTCCCCTTCGGGGGATTTAGGGGGCTTTATAACGCACCCTTTCATAAATAACATTCAACCATCACATAAAAAAATAAACAAACGAGAACATGAAAATCACATTAAGAAAAATCCTGCCACTGGCCATCTTTTCAGTCGCCACGCTTATTAGTTGTACAAAAGACGACAGTACGACTACTGGTACAACATCAACAACAACAACCACTACCGTTACAGAGGTTCCGGCGGCCATTAAAAGCAACTATAAAAGTATGGTCACGCTGTCTATCAGCAGTTCAAACATCGTTTTAAAATCGTCTGGTGTGCCCGACCATGTAACCGCCTATTGGGGTGTGGGTAACTCAATGTACGTAACCCAGCAAACAGGCCAAACAGTTACGCCGGGACAATTGACTACACAAAACTTTGTAATGACCATACCTGCAAACCCTGTTGAAGCAGCTACAAAAGAGGCTACATCCCTTGGGCCCATTGGAATGGCATTAAACGGCGTGGCCATTTATAACGACAGAGAAGCCGGCAATGTGCCGGTAGAAGCGGGCACCCTAACAACATTTGACAGGGCAGGCGGACACAGTGGCCCGGGCGGTTTGTATCATTATCATTTTACCGGAGACTATACATCAAAAGACGATGCTAAACTCATAGGTTTCTTAAGGGATGGATTTCCGATCTACGGCAGAAAAGATACTACCGGCACCTATCCGTCAAATCTGGATGCTAATGGCGGTCACATGGGCGTTACCCAGGATTATCCAAAGGGAATTTATCATTACCACGCCCAAAATGTGGCCTACATGAATTCAGCATATTATATTTTAAAAGCAGGCAGTTATTATGGCACTAAGGGAACTTTTACATTTTAAGAACAGATTCTGCTGTTTCTTTATCATCGTCCTTCTAACCACTGGCTGTTTCTCAAAAACAAAGGAACAGCCAGAGAGCCTGGTGGTAGAAAAGGTGGATATTTCGCAAATTCCGTTGGATACGGTTTCTATTAAAAACCCGGCTTTAAAACTGGACAATGGCATCTTTTATTTAGATACGAAGCCATACGCTGGCTATATAACCGAAAGGTATGAAAACGGAAACGTAAAAAGTATTACATCATTGTACAAGGGAATGCAGCAAGGTATCACTAAATCTTTTTATCCTGATGGAACACCCGGGGACGAAAGAATGTACCGGCAGAACCTGAGCTATGGCCGCCATTTTGGCTATTGGCAAAATGGCAATATGAAGTTTGATTTCACCTACTATAACGACAAAAGAGAAGGGCTTCAAAAACAATGGTACGAAAGCGGCCAGCGATATGCTTTTCTGACTTTTAAGAACGATAAAGAAGATGGAATGCAGCAGGCCTGGCGCGAAAACGGCAAACCATATATTAATTACCAGGCCAAAGATGGTTTTAGGTATGGACTTCAGAAATCGGGGTTATGCTATACGCTGATCGATGAAAAATTAAAAACAAAAAAATGAAGCAGGTTATAATTCTTCTATCCCTTTGTGCATTATTTGCGTGCAAAGAAAAAGGCAGGCAGCTACCCTATTACGATACGGCGGATTTTACACCCAAATGGCAAATGGCCGATAAAAACACGTTTCACGCCATAAGAAAATTTAATCTTATGGACCAGGAGGGCAAAACTTTTACCGAAAAAAATATTGATGGTAAAATATGCGTGGCCGATTTTTTCTTCACCTCGTGCCCGGGTATTTGCCCTAAAATGGCGGTCAGTATGTCGGGGCTACAAAAAGAGTTTGCCAGCGATAATGAAGTACTGCTGCTGTCTCATTCAGTTACACCCGGTAAGGACAGCTTACCCGTATTAAAAAAATATGCTGCCGAAAAAGGCGTGCATTATGATAAATGGAAATTGCTGACCGGACCTGTCAGTGAAATATATGACCTGGGCCGCAAATACTATTATGTTGAAGAAGACCTGGGAGCAGTTAACAGCGATACCAGCATTTTCTTACATACCGAAAACTTTGTGCTGATAGATAAGAACCGCCACATCAGGGGCATTTACAACAGCCTCGACAATAACAGCATGACTGCATTAAGGAACGATATTGTGGAGTTAAAAAAGGAAGGCTAATGCCCGGCAGGCAATGAAAAAAGATCGTTCACAAATTGAACTTTTACAAAATGAGCTTTAGAATTCTATCCAAATTAAAGATGAAATATATTGCCGGTGTAGTGCTTACCGGTTTCGTCATAGTATTTTCCACGGCCATGACCACAAAGAAAAACCGCGCCATTGCACCAAGCGAGGCGGACACGATTGATATAACCAGCGTGGCGCAGTCAGGCTATATGGGTTCGGTTGCAGTAAACACATGGGGTGATAAACTGGTGATAAAAAGTAATGGGCTTCCCGATCATAAAACGCCCTACTGGGGAGTGGGCAATGCTTTGTACGAAGATTTTCCAACAGGGTATCATGCAAACCGCAATGCCACTATGAGTGCTCATAACTATACCATGACCATTGCCGGCAAGCCCAATGATGCAACTTCAAAAGAAGAGACCACTTTAGGTCCTATAGGCATGGCACTAAATGGAGTACCTATTTTTAATGACCGGGAAGGCGGCAATTTTCCGCTTGATGCTTTAACCATAACGACTTTTGACTTTTCGGGTGCACATCCCGGCCCGGCAAAAGATTATCACTATCATACCACCGGACGATATACCTCGCAGGATGATGCTAAGCTAATAGGATTTTTAAGAGATGGCTTTCCCATCTACGGCAGAAAAGATACAACGGGCGTTTATCCAACTTTGGATAGTTACGGTGGCCATACAGGGCCAACGCAGGATTTTCCTTCCGGAATTTACCACTATCACGCGTCTAATGTTAATTATTTAAATACGGGCTATTACGTTTTAAAAGCAGGCAGTTTCTACGGTTCCAAAGGCACATTTACTTTTTAAATAATAATGCTTTTTAGAATTAGCAATAAGTATTTTGCATGAACCTGTTTATGAGCCTGCCAAAAAATTATCACGACAATTTTCTGGCAGGCCTTTTCCGATCCAACAATCGAACCAAGCCGACATTTTATTCTCTGTAAATTATTTAACTGGTTAACCCTTCAACACCTCCAGCACCTTGCTGGTAGTAAAAGGCATATGTCGCAACGCTTTACCGGTAAGTGCCAAAAACGCATTGGCTATTGCACCTCCCATAACCGGCAGGCTTACCTCGCCCATGCTGGTAGGTGGTAACGGGGAGGGTATTAAGCTTATTTCAATACTTTCAGGTGCATCTGCCATGCGCAAAATTGGATAATCGCCAAAATTACTTTGCTGTACTTTTCCGTTTTTAAAACGGATGCTTTCCAGCAATACGCTGCTGATGCCCATTATAATACCGCCCTCCATTTGGGCGATGGCATTATCGGGCTGCACCACCACACCTGCATCCAGTGCCAGCCAAACCTTGTGTACTTTTATCTTGCCGCTTTGTTTATTTAAAGATATTTCAACTACGCCGCAAGTATAGGTGCCACCATAGTCAGAAAACGCCATGCCTTTCGACCGGCCTTCCGGCAGTTTATTTTCCCAGCCCGACATTTCTTTTGCCTTATTGAGAATAGCTAAATGACGCGGCCGGTTTTGCATCATCCTTCTTCTAAATTCGTATTCATCTATTTTAAGATCATGAGCAATCTCACCAATAAAGGCTTCCATTGCAAATTTGTTGGCGCCATGACCAACCGAACGCCAATAGGTAGTGCGAACGCCATTATCGGCAATGCGTAAATCTACATACTGATTGGGTATCTCATAATAGTCCATCTGAACGCCGCCGGTCTGCAGCCTTGCATCGGGGCCCACTACAAAATGTTGCCAGCCTGCCAATTTACCATCTGCATCTATTGCCGCCTGCATTCGCTGCAGGCTGGTGGGGCGATACATACCATATTGCACATCATCTTCGCGGGTCCAGATGAGCTTTACCGGCTGTTTCACTTTATTGGATAGCGCCGCCGCCTCGGCCGAAAATTCGTTATGGCGCCTGCCAAAACCACCACCCAGGTAACAGGAGTGAAAGGTTACTTTTTCATCCTCAATATTTAAAACCTGGGCTATCGCATGCCGGTCGCTATCGGGTGACTGTGTGCCTGCCCATGCCCCGGCGCTCTTGCCATCGGCGGCCACGTGCACTACCGCATTTAATGTTTCCATTTGGGCATGGTACAGGTAATCATTCCTGTATTCGCGGTCGAATTTTTTAGCAGCCGATTTAAACGACGCAGCTACATCGCCCGTTTCAATTTCTTTCTTTCCTTTGGGCGCATCGTCCTTTGCCAACAGCCTGTAATCTTCATAGGCGGTTTCGCTGTTATACCCCGCGGCCTTTGCTCCATCGCTCCACTTTATCTGCAAAATGCTTTTAGCTTTCAAGGCCTGTTCAAACGTTTTGCAGATCACCCCAATACCATTATCGAGGGTTACTATGTCTACCAGCCCTTCCGCCTGCCGCACGTCACTTTCGTTTAACAGCGTTGGTTTAGACCCATTAACCGGCGACCTAGAAATAACACCATACAACATGCCCGGCACCTGCACATCTATTCCAAATTTTGCCGAACCATCTACTTTGGCAGGTATATCAAACCGGGGAATAACATGGCCTATCAGGCGAAAATCCTTTTCATTTTTTAAATCTTTATCTGCTATTTCGGGTACTTTTTCGGGAGTTTTTGCAAATACAGCAATATCGCCATAGCTAATTTTTTGTCCGCTCTTTTGGTGCAATACCTGCCCGGGTTCGGTAGTAAGTTCTGCCAAAGGCACATTCCATTTATCGGCCACATTTTTAAGCAGCACATACCTTGCCTGCGCGCCTGCCTGCCTAAGATTTTTATAATAACCCCTTATAGTGCGGCTGCCGGCAGTTATCATGGGTCCACCCAATTTACCACTCCATTGCAGCCCATAAATTTTCGGGATTACAGGGGCATTTTCAATTTGAACCATCGACCAGTCAGCATCCATTTCTTCGGCTATAATTACCGCCAGCGCAGTCATAGACCCCTGCCCCATCTCGGCAGCCGGATTGTAGATGGTTATCTTTCCGTCTTTTGACAATTGTACCCAGGCTGTAATTTCCTGTGTAGGCAATGATTCACCTATAGTTTCGGCGTTCAAAAATTTTGGCAGCATTGAGCCCGCCATCACGAAAAACGAAAAACTCGTGGCCTGGCCCAAAAACCGGCGGCGCGAAATGATTGATTTTTTTGAAGGAGTTTGTTGGTTCATGATGGTTTATTTAGACGCCTTTTCAACAGCTTTTAAAATACGTAAATAAGTTCCGCACCGGCACAGAATACCGTTCATGTTAGCGATGATCTGTTCGCGGGTGGGATGAGGATTGGTTTGTAGCAGCGCCGCAGCCTGCATTATCTGGCCACTCTGGCAGTAGCCGCACTGCGGCACCTGTTCGTCTATCCAGGCCTGTTGCAGCGGGTGCAGTTCTTTTTGACTGAGGCCTTCAATGGTAGTAACGGCACTGCCCGCCACCATCGAAACCGGGGTCATACATGCCCTGACCGCCACTCCATCCAGGTGTACAGTGCAGACCCCACACAACGATATGCCGCATCCATATTTGGTACCCGTCATTTGCAGCGTATCGCGAAGTGTCCACAACAGCGTAGCATCGTCGGCAGTATCTACCTGCACCTGTTTACCATTAAGGGTGAAGTTTGTTTTCATATAAACGTATTTGTCTTGAATATACAAAAAAGCAGGCAAACAGTTTAACGCTCATTGGTTTCATCGCTTTAAACAGCATATCCATAATAAAATAACAGTAGAAAGCCACGTATTAATCAAAACCTGGGTGCAGCGCACCCCAATATTTGTAGCATTCCATAACGTCAGGTGTTTTTTAAGGTGCAGCGCACCGGAATATATAAAGCCGTAGCTAAAATTTTTAAACCGGTTCAAAGCGCAGGCCCAACCATATTTATTTCAGCAAGAAATTTTACGTTTGTTTGGTGCAGAGCACCTCAATATTTGTAGCATTCCATATAACCAGGTGCTTCTTCGGGTGCAGCGCACCGGGATATAAAAAACCGTAGCGAAAATTTTTAAAACGGTTCAAAGTGCAGGCCACAACCATATTTGTTGCAGCAAGATATTTTACGTTTGTTGGGTGCAGAGCACCTCAATATTTGTAGCATTCCATATAACCAGGTGCTTCTTCCGGTGCAGCGCACCGGGATATATAAAAGCCGTAGCGAAAATTTTTAAAACGATTCAAAGTGCAGGCCACAACCAACCTTGTAGCAGCAAGATATTTTTACGCTTTTTTGAGTGCAGCGCACCCCAATATTTGTAGCATTCCAGAAAGTCAGTGCTTTTTAAGGTGCAGCGCACCAGGATATATAATAGCCGTAGCGAAAATTTTAAAAACGGTTCAAAGTACAGGCCACAACCAACCTTGTAGCAGCAAGATATTTTTACGCTTTTTTGGGTGCAGCGCCCTAATATTTGTAGCATTCAATATGATCAGGTGTTTTTTCCGATGCAGTGCACCGGGATATAAAAAAACCGTAGCGAAAATTTTTAAACCGGTTCAAAGTACAGGCCACAACCAACCTTGTAGCAGCAATATATTTTTACGTTTTTTGGGTGCAGCGCACCCCAATATTTGTAGCATTCCAGAAAGTCAAGTGTCTTTTAAGGTGCAGCGCACCGGGATATATAATAGCCTTAGCGAAAATTTTAAAAACGGTTCAAAGTACAGGCCACAACCAACCTTGTAGCAGCAAGATATTTTTACGCTTTTTTGGGTGCAGCGCCCTAATATTTGTAGCATTCAATATGATCAGGTGTTTTTTCCGATGCAGCGCACCGGGATATAAAAAACCGTAGCGAAAATTTTAAAAACGGTTCAAAGTACAGGCCACAACCAACCTTGTAGCAGCAAGATATTTTTACGCTTTTTTGGGTGCAGCGCACCCCAATATTTGTAGCATTCCAGAAAGTCAAATGTTTTTTAAGGTGCAGCGCACCGGGATATATGAAAATTATCAGACGTTTTTATCAACGTCATTCGAAGAGACTAAATATTGTGTAATGATCTGAATCAATCCATAAATACAACCCGTTTGTCATTTGAAGGTTATTTATATTTCGGTGCGCTGTAGCTGGTGAATTTCCCTAATTATCTTTCTACTAATATTTTGGTGCGCTGCATGTAACTTTTTAAAATGGCAGGTTGGTGAGGTGCAAACCGATATTTGTAAAAGGGTCACCCTACCAAGTAACTATCTGCTTTATAAATATATTTCGGTACCTGGTTTCTAAATAACCACAGAAGAATTAATACCCGGAGCTACGCCCCCTAAGCGGAGCCGAAGGGGCTACCAATCGTACCACAGAGAAATTGAAACCCGGTTGCTGGATGTAGGCTGAGCGTAGTCGAAGCCTACCAATAGCACCACATGTCAGCACGGGCTTTGAGTCAGCTTGGTATCAGCCATCGAATTTTTAATCATTTTGCCTAAGATCACCATATTAATGTCTTCCAGTTTTTTTATGTAAATACAGGCTTTGCTTGATTTGTGTTTGCCAAATTTTTCCAACAATACTTCCCTTTCTTCAAACCCCGAACTCAGGTATAGACTTATGGCCTGCACCCGGCAAGAAAGCCCCACATATGGCACATCGCCTTCGTGGCCGCTCTCGTATTTATAATGTAGGCTTCCAAAACCCACAATGGCCGTACCCCACATTTTTGGTGGAAGCTTAGTTTGCTTTTCAAACAAATCAACAAGCGCTGAAAAATCGTTGCGACGCTTTTCGTCGGCTATGGCAGCAATGTATTCTGATACGCTTGCTTCAGTTTCGGTGGTTTTGTTTTTGGACATGGTGTGAAATTAAGAAATTATCAAAGTACGTAAGTAGGTAAGGAGACGCCGATATTGGACGCCTGACCAACATCCCACTTCAGACAAATAACCGAAACTCAACAGAGTTGTGGGTCAGCGACCCACAACGGCAAAAAATTACATCCCCACGAAAAAGCCGTTAAAATATATCAGCACCATCCTTATAAAAAGGAGATTCATCTAACGGCTACACAGCGACCCTGTTTCTTATACGCGGCAGCCCCTGTAAGTTTATAAGCCTTGGCTTATTTCAAAAAATAAAAGACTGCGTAAAAAATATTCCACGCATAGGCGGCACAAATTCCGCGGCCTTACCATGAGTGCCTGTTTCTTATGTGGCGTACCCCCAAATATAAACTTTATCAGCCTGACTAACATCAGCAGAGGTGTGTGGTATCTGCCTAAAAATTAAGTTATCCCACTGATAATTATTATAAATAATAATTATAAATTGGGGACTAATTGATCTAACCAAATGCCTATATGGAAAATTCATGAATAAAGAAGCTACTGTCCGCATAAAAATCAACAGGCTGTCTGAAGAGGCAGGGTGGCGCTTTTTTGATGATGGAAATCGGCGTGCTAATATTCTTCTCGAAAATTATATAAAAATCACGCAAAACGAAATTGTCGCATGGGGCTATGACTACGAAAAAACAAAAGGCGGATCGTTAGATTTTTTACTTCTGGATAGTAACAATAAACCGATTTGTGTTCTTGAAGCAAAAAAAAAGAAAATCTTTATCCTCTAAATACAGGGAGGTAATTCCATTGTTTATTAAAGACTATATAAAAATAGAGCAGCTTGCAGCGTAATGGCCGAAAAATTTAATAATAAATATCGCATACCTTCTGCCAGGTTACAAACCTGGGACTATAATTGGGAAGCTGCCTATTTTGTAACAATTTGTACAAAACAAAGGGAACATTATTTTGGTGAAATTGCAAACGGGATTATGCATTTATCCCGAACTGGTGTGATTGCTGATATTCTTTGGTATGAAATAAAGAACCATGCAAAAAATATTGAATTGGGCGAATTTGTTGTAATGCCAAATCATATTCACGGGATCATTATTTTGCATGGAAATAATGGCATAAACAAAACCCCGGTTGCCGGCGAATTGAACGATGCGAACGAAACCAACGTTAACGCCGAAAACGACAACAATGTCGAAAACAACGAAATCGCCGCCGACAAC
>JBBRCW010000173.1:0-14259 GCA_038204535.1 Chitinophagales bacterium
AGCACAAGGATACGGGTGCATTTATAAAATCTGAAAAAGACCTTGCAGCTCTTTAGGGAAAACCTGGAAAGATGACTGTTAATTGAAGTGTGCTTTTTATTGATCTATTTGACGAAAAATAAAAAATTATAGAATAGAGCAGTACGATATAAAAAAAATTTCTCAACCGGTGCAACGTATTCTCATCATTGAAGAGTGCGACGCAACGATGATGCTATGAAAACCCACGGCTGGATTCCAAAAAAATTTCTTACCTGTGGCAAGGCAGCTTAAGACCAGGAGTGTTTATGTTAATCTTAGACACATGCCAACGACCAAGGTTGGCAGTATACAACTGATCAAAATTGTCGCCGCCGAATGCGATGTTTGTTGGGTTAGATAAGGTATGCGCTTCCCAGTCGTTTATAAGCAAGGAGACCTGCCGCTGCTTATCAACTTTATAAATATTGTTGGGGGCATAACAGGTAACGTAAAGATTTTCTTCCGCATCGAAAGCGATACCATCAGGACAGGTTTGGGAAAGCAGGCAAAACACTTCGCGATTACCTGCTGTTCCATCTTTATTAATGGCAATCCGCTCTACACCAGGCAGCCACGTGCAAACAACATACAGGTAATCCTCGTTAGCAGAAAGGGCAAGGCCGTTGGCAAAATTGAAAGGGCCATGATGCCATATTACTCCTTCGCCATTTACATCAAAGCAAAATATTTTACCAGTAACCTGCCTGAAAGCACCACTCTCGCTTACAAACAATCTTCCATCGTTTGTAAAGGCGGCATAGTTTGGAATATTAAAGTTTTCACCATCCGCACCTGTTGCAAACTTGCTTAAAACATTGCTGGCTATGTCTAATTTCCAAACACATTTATTTTTATTGTCGCACACGGCAAGCCACGATGCATCGGGCGAAAAAGCAAACCCAAGGTTAAAGCCATTTGTGTTATTGATCTCTTCAATTTGCTTTCCATCGGAAGAAATCCTGTAAATCTGCCCGGCCTCTCCCCCCGCCCAAACAGACCCATCGGGATGGACAGCAATACATTCAGGATGATCGAGCCCATCAGCAAAAATGGATACATCGTTTATAGTTAAGGCCATAAAGTTTGTTTATTATTATTTTTTCAATTAATCACTATTTTCTTCTACTTAATATGTCTTTCCCGTCTTCTATCTACTACTCACTACTATATTACTCATTACTGACTACTCACTACCGACTACTCACTATTCACTACTCCCTACTCACTACTGACTACTCACTACCGACTACTCACTACCGACTACTCACTACTCACTACTCCCTACTGACTACTCACTACTGCCTGCTCACTACTGCCTTCTGCCTTCTGCCTACTCACTACTGCCTACTATCTCTCCCTCACCTCCGCCCATCTTCTTTCAGGTAGCACACTATGCCAATCAGGCCGTTGCGGATCACGATCGTATGGATATCCTCCCACTTCGTTATAATATTCAGCATACTTATTTAATTTATCCCTGTCTAGTTCTACCCCAAGACCCGGACCTGTGGGCACCTGTATGCAACCATTGGTATATTTCATTTTCCCACCTTTAATGATATCATCGGTAATGTGGTGATAATGCGCATCTGCCGCAAATGAAAGATTAGGAATTGCAGCGCCAAGGTGCAACATAGTAGCCAATTGTATACCCAGTTCGCCAGAGCTGTGCACCGCAACACCTACCTGGAATTTTTCGCAAACGATGCTGCCTTTCCAGGCTTGTCGTAAGCCGCCCCAAAAGGTGGTGTCGAGTAGAATAACATCAACGGCTTCGGAACGTATGCACGATGCAAGCTGCTCAAAATTTACCACCACCGTATTGGTGGCAGTCGGAATACGAACGCGGCTTTTAACACGCCTCATGCCTTCCAGGCCCCAGGTGGGATCCTCAAAATAATCGTTATTGAGATCTTCAATAGACTGCCCGATTCGAATACCTTCTTCAACACTCCATGCTGCATTGGGATCTATGCGTAAACGATGCCCGGGAAACGCAGATGCCAGTGCTCTAAATACTTCTACTTCATGATCGGGATGAAAAACACCTGCCTTTAATTTGTGAGTTGTAAAGCCATGCGCTGCCACCAATTCCTTGGCATGACGGACCATTTCTTCGGCAGTTTCCTCTCCACCTTTTCCTGTTTGTTCATTGGCATACCTGAAAAATAAATAAGAAGCAAAAGGCACTTCCTCACGCAATGCACCTCCCAACAGGTCGCAGGCACGCATACCAGTTTTTTTTCCAATAATATCCATGCAGGCAAACTCGAGTGCAGCATGCAACTGTGTTCGGTTATTGTACAGCGATGCTGTAGGATTGCATATCTTCCAATACATGGCTTCCAATTGAAAAGGATCGTGACCAACCAGGTAACTTTTCAAAGACTTAAAAGCAGCTTCAGCAGACTCCCCGCCGCCACCCATTTCACCCAAACCGGTAATGCCTTCATCGGTTTCAACTTCTACAATCGTTCTTATAAACTTACCCCAATGTGCCCCGTTTGCATGACGAATGGGAGCTTCCAGGGGCATCGCAACCGTAGTGGCTTTTATATCTGTAATTTTCATTTATTCAATTTAAGCGTTTTAAAATAGGAGTAATTGATAGTTTGTAGGCCGGCCGGTTGTATTTCATGACATCATTATTCGGCCCCGTTCCTTAATACATACGGGGGTCTTACTCATTGTATTGAGGTTCATTTTTCAACTGAATTAATCTTTTTTGCTGCCTTGAATGGTGATACCTAAGCCACCATCGATCCGTATGGCCTGCCCGGTTATAAACGACGCTTTATCATCACATAAATACATAATGAGTTCGGCTATTTCGTCGGGATTGCCAATGCGTTTTGTAAGATGCATATCAATACACTCCTGCATTACTGCATTGGGGTCGGGAGATAAATCAAAGGCATTGCGCAACATAGGTGTATCAACGGTGCCGGGGCAAACTGCAACACAGCGTATGTATGGAGAATAGTCTACGGCTATGCTTCTGGTTAACCCAAGTATGGCTGTTTTGGCAGTGGTGTAGGCGGCTACCCTGGGCTGGCTTACAAATGCCTGAACACTTGCAACATTTATTACCACACCCTTATCCTTTTCGAGCATGAATGGAATGGCATACTTCGAGCAAAGGAACAAGCTTTTCAGATTCACATTCATCACAAGATCCCAATCATCTTCGCTTGTTTCGGTAACGTTTCCATACCGTTGTATGCCAGCATTGTTTACCAACATATCAATAGAACCAAAATATGCCTTTATATCTTCCATAGCAGTTTTTACCTGTATGGCTAACGATACATCGCATTGTAGATATAGTCTTCGTTCGTCGCTAATAGCAGCGTCATCAAATGATACATCAAGCAAGGCAACATTGGCACCAGCCTCATAAAACAAACGGGCACATGATGCACCTATGCCCTTTGCAGCCCCTGTTATTACTACTGTTTTATTTTGATAATTCATCGATTTGATTGATTAGGTAATTTTAAATTGATCGTCTTATTTTTTGATTGCAGCACAATATTACCATCTTCAATTGTCGCGGCCTTTACTCCCTCAAAAGTGCTTTCTGTCGGGTGAAGAAAAGAGTAATAATTTTTGGTTATTGTTTCCCCGGCATCAATGTAAGAAAATGTTTTTTCGCCGAATACAGTGGTGGCAGTATTGATTATTTGGTTGAAGGGTTGATGGATGCCTGCTGTGCCAAATTCTATTCCGCGGTATTGAATGGTGCCTTGATTATAATGTTGCCATAAATGTATCCAGGGATAATCGGTGCGCTTCCAGATATAACCAAGCAGCAAATTGTGTTTGGGCGAGTATGCTGTGATCCAGCCATAGTCGCTTTCCTTGTCTACTATAAAAGAGAATACGGCATTGTATGGAGGGTGAGGATTGGTTAGGTCAATCGTGTTTTTGCTGCTATCTTTTGCGTAAGGCCATTGCAAAACATTATTCGCTATATCCTGGTACAAAGACTGGTCAAAACCAACAGTCGCGTTGCAATTGACAACGGTTGTTTCGTTAAGAAAAGGTGCAGCCAGGGTGGGATGTTGAACCATATTAAACATTCTGCCCAGCGGGTTAATATTCTGTACAACTTCTTTAACAGAATACACTGCATGGTTATCATCCAACTCAATTGTTCTATCAATATGCAAACCCTCCAATTGAGACGTAGCATTCATGTTTAATTTAGATGGACCTGCATCTACTACAGTCCAGGGCATATTAGCAAAATGGCCATGGTTTGGAATACTGGCTTTGATTTCTCCAACTGATGGTTCACCCCACCTTCCGAGGCAAAGAAAATGCCCCTGATACGGAGCCCCTTTTCTATTATTCAAAGGCATTTGCTGTTTTGTAAAGGCAAAGCATAACGGATTAATGTCAATATGCTTTAGACGAAAGTCCGTAATCGATCCGCCAAATGGATCGATGGTTAGGGCAGCAGTATTATTCTCCAGTTTGATTAAAGAAGTTTTCATAATCGTTGACAATCGGTGGGTGCAATTGTAATGTTGAACTAAACTTTTCGGCAGCCTTTCCATCCCAATGTCATTTTTAAGCTTGAAGTTTCACCAACAACTTTTAATTATGAGCTCCGTAAAAAGACAGTACAACACCATATGTATCGCGGGCAAGCACAGGCGTACCGGAATATTCAATTGCTTACGCCAAATCTATTAAAAAATTTTCCATTAACCAGAGCGATAAAAGTCTTATTAATAATTACAGCCGTATCCACGCCAACCTTGCTTTACATTTTAACCTTCCACCGCATCTCATTGGTGTCTACCAGATTAATGCTTGCCTGTACCGCATGATGGTGCATGAGCATTGCCCGGTTACTTATTTCTAACAAGCCATATATGCGCTACGTTATTGGTTTAGTTTGTTTGTAAGCGATGGTAATATTTAAAATGCCAAGGTCGGAATATGCATGTTGTTAAGAAAAATGTAACATATTGATTAAATATTGATACAGGTTGAATAATCCGGCTGGCGCAAGTTGAGGTTCTTTACACCATCGCGAAAATAACTTTCTTAAGAAGAGTGTGTAAACGATTGCGCCACATATGCCAGATAACGTAACCATCAAAGAATTAGCAAATTCGTTGAACCTGACCGCAGCAACGGTTTCCAGGGCGCTCAACCATCATCCCCGCATTAGCGAGGGTACAAAAAAGGCTGTGTTTGAGCTGGCGGAGAAACTAAATTACCGGAGAAACCATTTGGCATCTTCGCTGCGTTCGGGCAAAAGTCTCACGATAGGCGTTATCATTCCAAGTGCCGAAATTAGCTTTTTCGGTTCAGTAGTGCACGGCATTGAAAGCATCGCCAATTCCAATGGATACAATGTTCTTTTATACCAATCCAATGAATCGCCGGAGTATGAGATCAAAGCCATAGAGTCTTTTATAGGCGCCAAAGTAGATGGCATATTGGCCTCGGTGTCTAAACAAACTTTCGATTTCACTCATTTTCTTGAACTGAAAAACCGGGGGATCCCATTGGTTTTTTTTGACCGCACAAAAGACGCGTTAGATATACCATTTGTTGTGGTCGACGATTTTAAAGGAGGTTACCTGGCCACCGAACATTTAATTAATCAGGGTTATAGAAATATAGCGCATATATCGGGGCCGCAGCATCTGCGCATTTTTGAAGAAAGATTAAAAGGATATAAAGCAGCCCTGAAAGACAATAAGAGGCCGGTGGTTCAATCGCTTATTTACGATGGCGATGTATCTATTGAGGCCGGAAAAAAGGCATTGGAATATTTTTTTAAACTTAAAAATAAACCCGACGCAGTGTTTGCTGTGGAGGATTTTACTGCCCTGGGCGTAATAAAGGCTGCAAAAAAAATGATGATCAAAATACCGGAACAACTGGGTGTGGTTGGGTTTGCCAACGAACCGTTTGGAGAGCACATTACGCCAAGCCTTTCATCAATAGATCAGCAAACTATAAAAATGGGCGAGGCGGCTTTTGGATTGTTGCTCGACCTGATAAATGACGAAAGCAGATTGAAGATGAATAGTGCTGCGATCATATTGGAGCCGGTAACTTTTTTCAGGGAGTCATCTATGGCCAAATCTGCTATGGGGGTCAGATGATTTTTTTTAATGAATTGCGTAAACGATTGCATAAAAAGTTTGCTGAATAATAAACCTCAGTCAATAACAAACCATCAAAAATTAAAACCAACCATTTGCTTATGATTAGAACAAAACTCAAAAAGGTACAGACTGCACCTTCGTCAACCATTAATACAATTTTTTTGATCAACTAAATCTTTCATTTATGAAACTATGCTTGTGTTATGTTAGCAGGAATTTAAAAATACCTGTTAGGGAGCAAGTTATGCTGCCGCAAAAATTTTTGATGCTTTTCATCTTCTTATTTTTTTCACTATGGAGCCGCTCTCAAACCGGTTCGGTTTCTGGTAAGGTGCAAGACAATGCCAGCAAACCCTTGCAAGGTGTAACCGTTACTACCGATAAATCTAACTACAGTACTACCACCGATGCCTCGGGAAATTTTAATATTAGGGTAAACGCTAACGATAAAAGACTGGTGTTCAGTTACGTGGGTATGAAACCATTTACCCAAAATCTTACCGGAAATGTTAGTTATAGCATAAACATGGAAATTGATGCTGCCGGTTTAAACGAAGTGGTGGTTGTTGGTTATGGTACCCGTAAAAAAGAATCACTAACGGGCGCTATTTCCACTGTAACCTCAAAAGATCTTGACCGGGTTCATGGAGGTGCAACAGTTAGTTCAGGCCTGGCGGGCAAATTGCCTGGCGTAACCTTCCGTATGCCCGATGGCCGTCCCGGTGCAAGTGCCAACATTCAGATTCGTAACATGGGTAACCCGTTGTATGTAATTGATGGTATTCAGCAGGATGCCGGTCAGTTTAACAACATTGCTCCAAACGATATTGAAAGCATCACTATATTGAAAGATGCATCGGCCGCCATTTATGGTGTAAGGGCTGCAAATGGTGTGGTGGTGGTTACCACTAAAAGAGGCAAAACTGGGCCTGCGGCTGTAAATGTGGATGCATTTTATGGCGCTCAAAACTGGGTGAGATTTCCAAAAGTCTCCACTAACTCTTTCGAATACATGTCGTACAAGGCAGATGCCGAGTTGAATGGATTGGGGCAAAGCACCAACATTACACCTGCGGAGCTGGAGAAATATAGGACCGGCACCGAAATGGGTTATCAAAGTTTTGACTGGAGAGATTTTATTCTACAGGCAAATGCTCCGCTTACCTCGCTCAACGCGAATGTAACAGGTGGAAATGAAAATGTGAAATACTATATATCCGGAACGAAACTCGGTCAAAACTCAGTTTTGGGAAGAGAGTTCAAGTTTGACCGTACCAACTTTCAATCAAATTTAGATGCACGGATTACCAAGCGTCTTAGGGTGGGTGTCCAGATAAATGGACGTCAGGAAGTGCGTACCAATCCGGGTGTGCCAGGGGGTGATGACTATTGGTTGCCCAGGTTTGCCATTTTAAGAAATCTTCCCACGGAGCGCCCATTTGCCAACGACAATCCTGAGTACTTAAACACCATTGGTCAAAACGATGCCAACTGGGGTTTCATCAATTACAAGAATGCGGGAAAGTATAAGCAGGAATGGAGAGTTTTACAAACCAACGCCGATGTAGAATACCAGATACCGGGCATCAAAGGGTTGTCGGTAAAAGGCGTTTATTCTTACTACATAGCCGACCTGTTATACAACAACCAGGAGTTTACCTATAAAACCTACACCTATCGGCCGGCTACGCAAGCCTACGATCATACAGGTGGCAGCATAAACCCATGGAGAGAGAAGGAGCAGGTTAAACAGGAGAACATTACTACACAGGCGCAATTAGTTTACAACAACACGTTTGGCGAACATACGGTGGGTGCAGTTTTTGTTAACGAGCGCATCAGTCAGAAACGCCGCCGTAATTGGGTAAGGTCCATTCCGCCTTCAAATGCATTGGCCCTCATCTACTTTCCAACGCTGGCAGATTACCAGGATTCTGAAGACAGAGAAGCACGTATTGGTTACATAGGCCGTATCAACTACAGCTATTCAAGCCGCTACTTCCTTGAGCTTTCTGCAAGAAGAGACGCTTCTCAAATTTTTGCTCCTGATAAACGCGTTGGTTACTTCCCCTCTGCTTCAGTTGGCTGGAGGATAACCAAGGAGCGCTTTATGGATAATATTTTTGGCGGGAACCTCAGCGATTTAAAACTGAGAGCTTCTTACGGTACTTTGGGCGATGATAATGTGGGTCTTTCCAACTTCTCTTACCTTGAAGGTTACCAATATGGCTCAAATGGCGTATCGGTCATCGCCGGCCAGCCTCTGGTGGTTTCAAGAGACCGCGGTTTACCTATTCGCAACGTAACCTGGTTTAAAAGCACCATTGCCGATGTGGGCGCAGACTTCTCCCTGTTCAATGGCAAATTAACCGGTTCGTTCGACTGGTTTTACAGAAAGCGCACTGGTTTAAGGGCGGCGAAATATGACATTCTGCTGCCAAGCGAAATCGGTTATGCACTGCCTACTGAAAATGTAGAGAGCGATGCGCAGTATGGCCAGGAAGGGTCGCTTACTTACAATGGCAAAACCGGCGATCTTAATTTTAATGTTGGCGTTAACTTATCCTATAGCCGTTCTAAATTCCTTGATTCTTACAAGCCTTTGTACTTTAATTCGCTGGATAAATATCGCAATGGACGTGAAGACCGCTTATTGCGTATAGGCTGGGGATACGAGGTAGACGGGCAGTTTTCAACCCAGGAAGAAATCAATAATTACCCGGTAAATATTGATGGACAAGGTAATAGAACATTGCTGCCTGGCGACCTGAAATATAAGGATGCAAACGGCGATGGTATCATTAATGGACTGGATGAAAGGCCGATTGCATTTGGCGGGGGACAACAACCAAATATCAATTTTGGGTTCACTTTGGGAGGCACGTACAAATCGTTTGATTTTAGTGCCGACTTTTCGGGAGCCGCAGGATATACCTGGTTTCAAAGCTTTGAAACCCGCTGGGCATTTCAGAATGGCGGAAACCTGAATACAATATTTACCGACAGGTGGCATCGTTCTGATACGCGGGACCTGAACAGCGCGTGGATACCCGGAAAATATCCGGCAAACAGGTTTAACCAGGGCGGGCACAGCAACTACAACAAAACTTCCACCTTTTGGGCGCATAATGTAAAGTACCTGAGGGCAAGAACCATTCAATTGGGTTACAGTTTGTCAACAGCGATGCTTAATAAGGTCAATATTAAAAGAGCCCGTGTATATGTGAATGCCTATAACTTGTTCTCCATCGATAATCTTCGTCAGTTTGGTATCGATCCGGAGATTAACGATGGCAATGGCCTTCAGTTCCCCCAAATGCGGAACATTAACCTGGGTGTTAATCTAACCTTTTAATTAACCCATTTTATACTATAAGAAATGAAAAAAATATTATCGATCGCCTCCTTATCATTCCTGTTTACAATAACGGGGTGTAAAAAAGACAGCGAGTTTTTAAATGTAACACCCTTTGCTATCCTTACCGCAGATCAGTCATTTTCCGATCCCAACCAGGCTGTATCTATAGTTGCGGATTTGTACAACAGGGTAGTAGACATTACCGCTTTCAAAAACGGCTGGGTAAGTTTTATCGACCCCGGAGAAGCCGTTCCATCAACCTTTGGCCACATTTCCGTTCAGCGCAATGGCTGGGGTTTTGAGGATTGGGCTAACTGGGATTATGGCTATATACGCGAGATCAATCTTTTTATTGAAAGAGCAACTGCCGCAACAGCGTTATCCGATGCCGATAAAAAGCGTTTTATTGCCGAAGGCCGCTTTTTACGTGCGGTTCATTATTTTGAACTGGTTAAACGTATGGGCGGAGTACCGCTTATTACCAAGTCGCTGTTGTATGATTACAGTGGCGATGCCAGTTCACTGCAGTTTCCCAGGGCAAAAGAATCCGGGGTGTACGATTTTGTCATCAGCGAAATGGAAGCCGTAAAGGCTGACCTGCCGGTTGCAGTTCGCACCAAAGACAGGGCTACCCGCGCCACTGCATTGGCGGTTATAGCAAGGGCGGCCATTTATGCAGGCTCCATTGCCAAATATGGCGCCACTACGCCCTCAGTTAACACTTCGGGCGGCGAGGTGGGCATACCTGCAAGCATGGCTGCCGGTTACTATACCAAGGCTTTGAACGCAGCTAAAGAAATCATCGGCGGCAGCGCAGGCCCTTATGCTTTATACAATAAGTTTCCTACCAATGCCGCTCAAAATTATGCCAGCCTGTTTAACGACAATGCCGATAAGGCAGGCAATGCTGAAATAATATGGATGGAAGATTATAAAATAAGAAGCGGTAAATCACATGGCTTCACCATTCAGAATCAGCCCATTTTTGGGGCCGAAGAGGTTGAAGGCGGCCGGGTAAATCCATCGCTTAACCTTGTTCAGACTTTTGAAACACTGAATAACACATTTGCACCTCTGCCTATAGCCGATGGTGCTGGTAACCCCCTTTATTACAACGATCCTTTAGATCTTTTTGCCGGAAGGGATGCGCGTTTGGCTGGCACCGTGGTGCTGCCTGGCTCTAACGGTAAAAACAGGCCGGTTGATATTTTTGCCGGATATATACTGGGAAATGGTTCTATTGTTACCGGTAGTTCCCGCGGTTTTATTGGTAAACTGCCAGGTTCGACCGTCGATGTAAAACTGGTTGGCAGCGATGGCCCGTTAAACGCTATTGAGTATACAGCGCAAAGTGGATTTTACATACGAAAATTTGTTGACGTGGCAGTGGGCAGTGGTTCAAGAGGAACAGGTAGCGAAGTGCCCTGGATAAGATATCGTTATGCCGAGGTGCTGCTGAATGCTGCTGAGGCTGCATTTGAATTGGGAATGACAGCTGATGCCGCTGGTTATTTGAACCTGGTGCGTGCCAGGGCTGGTTTTACCACTCCGCTAACTGCCGCACAAGTTACCTTCGACCGTTTGGTAAATGAGCGCCGTGTGGAGCTTGCATTTGAAGGGCACCTGATTTATGATAAAAAGCGATGGAGACTGGCTCATATTATTTGGGACGGTGCGCAAATGAGTGCATCGGATTTAGTAACCAATATTGGCGATGCTAAAAAAAGAAGCACGCAGCCATTTGCTTTGTGGCCCTATAAAGTTTATAATCCCGGCGGTGCAAACGATGGTAAATGGACTTTTAGGATCGTAAAGAACAGTATTGTTACGGGCGCCAGCTTGTTTCAATTGGGTAATTATTATTCAGAGATCAACAGCACCATTCTCGCCAACAACCCTAAACTGGTAAGGCAACCCAATCAATAAGTATTTCACTATAAAAATTTTTGAATTATGAAACGACATTTTAATTATATAGTCATGCTGGCGCTGGGCTCCCTTCTTTTTTCTTGTAAGAAAGATAATTACGTTCCCCCATCATCGTTATTAACCGGCAAGCTGGTTTACCAGGGCCAGCCGATCTTGGTTGACTACAACCGGGTTCCATACGAAATGTTTCAGTATGGTTTTGGAAAAGTTGGTCCTATTAATAGCGCTGTTGCTCCCGAAGGCACTTATTCTCAATTGCTGTTCGATGGTGAGTATAAGCTGATTTTTCGGCCGGGTCAGGGGCCTTTTCTTTGGCCTCAAACAGGTGGCAAGACCGACTCAATTTCCATTAGCGTAGCCGGTAATACTGTTCGCGATATTGAAGTAATGCCCTATCACATGGTAAGAACTCCCCAGTTTTCAATAGCTGCAGGAAAAGTTACCGGTACTTTTAAAATTGAAAAGATCATTACCGGTGCCGATGCCAAAAATGTGGAAAAGGTGGCGTTGTTCATTAACAAAACCATTTTTGTGGGCAACGATAATAGCATCGCCAAAATCGAAATGGCTGCTTCTGCTATAACCGATCCCAACAACGTTAGTTTAAATGTAAACGTGCCAACCATTACGCCAACGCAGAATTATGTGTTTGCCAGGGTAGGTATCAAAACGGCCGATGTAGAAGACTGGATTTTCTCACCGGTTCAAAAACTCACGTATTAAAATCAATAGTCATCTGGTCAGCCGGCCGGATGACTATTTTATCTTTCAAACTCCGGTATATTTAATAAGGTTTTACTAATGAATCCGGGGTATTAAGGCAGGTTTTTCCCGGTTTTATTGTTTGTCATTTAATGCCCTGTTAATCATTCATCACTTCATGTGACTGAGAGGGCTTTGCTGTGAAAAAAACGGAAGAATAACAGGTGTGCTTAAACCGCCCGGAACATCTAATGAAAATTATCTCTAAATAAGAACTATGAAGAAATTATTATCCTTTTTAGCTTTCACACTTATTGCCGGTACAGCCTATACTCAAAACGGTAAATGGCAAATGGTGCCTGGTAAAATAGCTTCTCCGTGGGCAGACAAAGTTGATGCGGCCAATGTGTTACCCGAATATCCGCGGCCGCAGTTAAAACGGAATGAATGGACCAACCTGAATGGTTTGTGGCAGTATGCCGCTTTGCCCAAAAGAGAAGGGGAGAATATGCCATCGGCTTTTCAGGGTGATATACTGGTTCCGTTTGCAATTGAATCGGCTTTATCAGGTGTGGGTAAACTGGTAGGTAAAGACAGCCTGCTGTGGTATAAGAGAAGCTTTACCGTGCCTTCAAAATTAAATGGTAAAAAGGTACTGCTTCATTTTGGGGCCGTAGATTGGCGGGCCGATGTGTATGTTAATGGCACGCTGGCGGGTTCGCACGAAGGCGGCTTTGATCCATTCTCGATAGATATTACTTCGGCCTTAACTAAGGGCAGTAATCAGCAACTGGCTGTAAAGGTTTGGGATCCTACAACCGATGGCCCTCAACCAAGAGGTAAGCAGGTTAAAAAACCAGAAGGCATCTGGTACACCCCCGTAACCGGTATCTGGCAGACTGTCTGGCTCGAGACCGTTCCCGAAACCTATATTGTTTCTACCCGTAATACACCCCACCTCGACGATAAAAGCATACAGGTGCAAACCATGGTTCAGAACATGATGGCAGGCGACCAGGTTCGCATCCAGGCATTAAACAAAAACCAGGTAGTAGCGGAAAAAATTGGAGAAACCAACGCCACGCTTTCAATAGCCAATCCGGTAGAATGGTCGCCATCTAATCCATTTTTGTACGATTTAAAAGTGACTTTGTTACGCAATGGCAAGGTGGTTGACGAAGTGACCAGCTATTTTGCCATGCGCAAAAGTAGCATGGCGCCCGATGCAAACGGCATTCAACGTATGATGCTGAACAACAAATTTTTGTTTCAGTTTGGCCCGTTAGACCAGGGCTGGTGGCCCGACGGTTTATACACGGCGCCAACGGATGAAGCGCTGAAGTATGACATTGTAGAAACCAAAAACATGGGCTTTAATATGATTCGTAAACATATTAAAGTGGAGCCTGCACGTTGGTATTATTACTGCGACAGTATTGGCATGCTGGTTTGGCAGGATATGCCAAGTGGAGACCTGGGCAACCGTTGGGAAAACCGGCCCGGTGTTTTGGCGAGAGCTACAGACCAAGACCGAACGGCTGAGTCAGAAGGATATTATCGCAAAGAGTGGAATGAAATCATGGACGACCTGTACAACTTTCCATCAATCGTTGTATGGACACCTTTTAACGAAGCCTGGGGCCAGTTTAAAACCGTGGAGATAACCCAATGGACCATGAAGAAAGACCCTACCCGTTTAATCAATACAGCCAGTGGAGGCAATTACTATCCTGTAGGCGACATCGTTGATTTTCACAATTATCCCGACCCGGCCATGCCCCGCCCCGATTTGTTTGGAAAAGAGTATGCATTGGTATTAGGCGAATATGGCGGATTAGGACTTCCGGTTGAAGGCCATAACTGGCAAAACGATAAAAACTGGGGCTACCAAAGCTTTAAAAACAGTGAGGAATTGTTTAAGAGATATTCAGGACTAAATGACCGCCTGGTGCAATTAATTCCATTGGGATTATCGGCGGCAGTTTATACCCAAACAACAGACGTAGAAGGCGAGGTAAATGGTTTTATGACCTATGATAGAAAAGTAATGAAGATGCCCATAGAAAAATTGAAACAGGTCAACGAGGCGTTGTACAAAGTGAAGGTGAAATAATT
>JBBRCW010000174.1:0-14198 GCA_038204535.1 Chitinophagales bacterium
AGTGTTAAAGTTTTTGGTCAATGAAGGTTGAATAAAAGTGTATGGCTTTTGCCTGATGAGCAGTCATATTCATCTTATCTGCCTGCCCCGTCAAACATGCGGGGGCAGGTTCAGGCTGGCTATCAACCTGAGGAAGTTCAATTATCGTTCATGAAGTATACCGCCCAAATGATTATTAAAGATTTGAGAAATAACCACAAACAGGTATTAGAACGATTCAGAGTAAACGCAATTGACCGCACCTACCAAATATGGGAAAGAAATACATTAAGTGTTTCATTATAGAATCAAGCTGTATTTAAACAGAAATTGGATTATATCCACAACAATCCCGTTGTTGCTGGTCTATGCCAGTTTTCGGAAGAATACCGCTATTCTTCAGCTTCTTATTATGAGACAGGGAAAAGTGAGTGGAATTTTATAACACACTACCAGGCTTAGAAAATTGTTGGTGAAGAACACCAACAAAGGCGGTGTACAAAGGCACAGCGCAAGAATTTTATTCGGGCCGAAGAAATCCTGCACCAGCTAAAAACCCCCATCAGGCTATATAATCATTTAATTGAGGCAACTTTTCTTCCTTAATAAACCGGGGTTTTCTAATAACAACATCAGACCCTTGCGCCAGGTAAACCGAAGAAGGTTCTCTGCTTAAAAATGGAACAAATTCCTTTCCATATAAGCCTTCCACATCGCAGTTCAGCCTCCACTTTAATACTTTATGCACCTTCCAACTGTCATGTTCTACACCATATTCAATAGTGGTGTTTTTATTGTAACGGCTGTATCCCCAATAATGCTCAAAAATAAATTCCTCTTCGCTTCCGCCGTTTATCTGCCTTAGTGAAGACTGTGCTTCAATCTCCATCAAATTCCATTGTCGCTTATTTTTCCATTTATAACGCGCTGTTATGTTTTGATCGTTTGAAATGATCTCATGCTTCATGGGCATACAAGCATAATGTTCGTTGTATAATGCATTGGCCATGGTAGAGATCAAAAAACGCGGCACAATTTCAGATATAAAAACTACTCCCCGTTTATACATCTGCCCATTAAAATGTTTTACATAAAAGCGAAGGTTGACCTCCTCAAAGTTGGTATGAAAAGGCCATTGGATGCCAAATACGCCGGTATTGTTAAACTGAAATCCAACCACCGAAACCAATACTTTTCTGTTAAAAAAATCCAGTTCCGTATAGGGCGGAAGATAGGGAAGCAGCACTTTCGGGTCAACTTCATAGTTGATCATGGCCAGGTTCTGCCATCTGGCTTTTAAGAATATTTTGTGGTCAGATTTCATATTATTTAAACGTGGCCGACAGATTATTGTTCATATTACAAACCAAAAAACTGCCGTTGCCGGCAGTTCTTACATCTCTAATTCATATTGGATTAAAACCGAGACTAACAGGAAAAAACAAGGTGAGATATATATTTTTCTAAATCAAAATTTTATTAATGCTTTTTGTTAGCATGAATTATGCCAAAAACAGCTAAATGTGAATTTTAGGGGAATATTTTATTGGAGGGGCTGTTGTTGGGGATAAGAATCGAAAAAGTTGTTTGTGGGGGGCTTATTTGTACTTAGCTTTTTTGCTAATGTGCAGCTCCGGTTGTGTCGCATTCTTGTATTTGTATAACTGCATTCAAAAGTATTATTCAGGCTACGTTGGTGAAAGTGACAGCACCGTGCATCGTCTTGGCTGCTATGAACACCTGCAATGCCAAAGAGTTGTGGCAGCAGGTTAGGTAGCACAGCCGTTTTTGTGTCTTCCCGTGAATGGGACAAGTTATGACCAACAACTTTGGAATGGATTATCCCCCGGCAGGCTGTGCTTTAGTGGTTCCGAAAACCGGGAACAGCTCTGTACAATGGCTACGATGCGAGGAATATCTGAAACCGCAAAAATTGGGATTATTAGCAAGAGCGATTTACAGTTGAAGAACAGTCGGGTAGGCAAGGCCATTTCAGCCCAAGCCTCTCACAGAACCGTGGACGCTTCCTGTTGCTTCTCCTGCCTTTTGGCAAGATTGAGTTGCAATTTGAACTGTAGAATATTTATTAAACAGTCACCAGACTATACCCACGCAGACCAGGGACTTTGTTTTTAGCCGACAGAAATATTTTATCCGACCAACCCTTCAATGCTTTTTCAGCTCCCTTTTAATTTTATCGTTCGACTACTAATCAGGCCACTTTATTTCGACACCCTGCTTACCGATAAAATTTTGAAAATCCTGAAGTAAATTTTTCTTCTCTCTAATCTCTTTCGGTTCCACTTTTTTATTTACCGCATAGGCTGTCAATAGCCCGATAGCCTCACCAATACTCCATTCAACAGGGTGCAAACGGTAACATCCATTAGTTATATGTGTGGTGCCGATGTTTTTATTTGCAGGAAAGATATTGTCCATTGACTGCGGAAGTAATGCACCAAGGGGAATTTGGAAAGGCAAAGAATTAAAGTCAATATAATTATTGCCGCCTGTAGTGGGATGCAAGTCGATGTGGTAGCTACCAACACCCACGCTGTCGTAGAAATCAGCACTGGTTTTGGCCGCTTCTGTACCGTAAACAAGGGTCCTGTTTGCCACGCCTACATGTTCTTCCTTAACGGTAAAAAGTGCCTTAATCCGACGGGCTTCACGGATATAGGGGTACTTTGCCAGGCCATCTTCGGTACCCATGATATCTTTCCGTAACCGCAGACCCTGCCATCCATAACCTCCTCCCGGCCGCGGCACTTCTGTTTGTAGCCAGTATAATAATGATAAGCTTAATTGTTTGGCGCGGTCTACATGATTTTTAAATTCCTTGTCATTTACACCAATAAGGTTTCCTAAAATATAATCGTTTTGAGGCCAGTTTACGCTGCTGATATCCCCCTGATAGGTGCCTGCCACGAAATTGTTTTTGTTAATAATGCGACGGTAGTTCCACAAGTTAAGCTGGTCGCCTGTTGATCCTCCTTCGGGATGAAAGCCCAACGCCGTTGGTACAAGGGTAGCTGGTTTTGGATAAGTGAGTTGCAGTAATCTTCCCGGCCATTCAGGTTTCAGTGCCGGAACATAATTTCTCCAAAAGTTATAGTCCCCGGGTTTATCTATGGTATAGTTTGCACGGGGCACATAGTCCATGGCAAAGCACATTGTAAAAGCCTGGTGATTATCAGGATTACCCAATTCAGGTGCATGTAATTCTCCGGTTGTATTTTTCGATTCTGTTCCGGTTATAAAAGCGGTTCCGGTTATGGGTAACAAGTCCCCTAATTCGGTAGCATCAACAAAGTACGGTGCGGTTAGAATAATTTGCTTTCCGGTTCTTTGACTTACTGCCTTTAAAGCTTTTACTTTACTTCCGGTAACGTAAGCCCCGTTGATTTTATGCCCCGTTAACAGGGTTAATTTTCCTGAACTTATATACGGCAACATCATTGCTTCCAGTACAGCTAAAGAAACACGTGGTTCATGACATAACCTTGACACAGCACCGTCTCCCGGGTTTAGGTATTGTCGGGCTCGTGCGTTTTCAGTAACCGGGTAATTCTTTTTATAAAATTCCCTTACCCCGTTTCTAAAAGTGCGGTATAAAGCAGTGGCTCCATGCGTTTCAATCCACTGATGTTCATCCGGAGGAACTCCCTGTTGGGTAAGTTGGCCGCCTATCCAATCGGTTTCTTCAGTTAGAATTACCGATAAATTATTTCTTAAAGCGGCAAGCGCTGCGGCACAACCACCCATTCCTCCACCAGCAATGACAAGATTAGCGGTTTGCTCACTGCCTTTTGCTTCAGCACTTTTATCTAAACGATAATCCAAATTATTAGCAAACACTTCACCCGGCAAAGTGCTTACGAGTAGCGCTCCTGTACCAACACTGCAGGCTTTTATAAATTTCTTTCTATCCATAAATTGTTGATTTCGAAGAAATCAGATTGTGCAGTTTTTTAAAAGCCTACACCATCGATTTGCCGGGTAACTTAAAAAATTCTGCCTTACATAGCTTTTCTCCAGGGCAAAACGGACCAATGTCGAAGCGCTGTACCCGATTCTTTCTCTTGGAACACGCCCAATTCTCTGTCACCTACTTCCATCAATCAGTAGATATTGGATGTTTACTCATTGCCCTCAAAGAAAGTTTTATGACGATATACTTAAATTGCTCTCGTTGTAGGTGTTCAGGGACACGCTACCTAAGATCTCACTTCACATTAGCTAATTTTTCAAGATAAGGATCGGCCTGCAACAAATGTTGCAGCTTACTGATATTGATGTTCTGAACCGGCACCTTTTCATCAATTGCCATACAGGCAGCAAGCGCAGAGGATTGACCAAGCACCATAAAAACTGGTTCCATACGGATAGATCCATAAGCAATATGACTTGAAGACAAGCAAACAGGCACGAGCAGGTTAGTACATTCACTTCGTTTTGGAGTAAGGGACCGGTATGATACAGGATAAGGCGGAAAATTGCCAACTTCTACATTTCCTTCATTTTTTACCATTCTATCTACCACCATACGCTGAATGTTATGGCTATCCATCGTATAGGCCGCCTGCCCAACTCCATCTGTTACTTTTTCCTTTCCGAGGCAATTATGCTCGGTCATCACATATTCACCCACCATTCTGCGGCCTTCCCTGACATATAACTGGGGCGTGAAATTTCCAAAAGCCTTATATTCATCTTTCGGATAACCCCACCTGTTTACATATTGTTGTATCTGCTCAGGAACCCTTTTATCGGTCTTAACGAAGTATAAAAGTCCTTTGGTATAAGAAAGATGATTATCAAAGATCTTTTTCCGCTGTTCAAAACTTCCTTCAGCCCATCCGTAATTCTCCCCTATCATGTCAGTTGAAAACCCACCCCTGTTATTTATGTCAGTTTTGCGATTGGGCATCAGGCTCCAGATAAAGTAATCATTTATTTTCCTCATATTTGGCTGAGCTGTAAAAAGCCGGACAAGTAGCTCGTACCTGGTAGGGTCATAGTCTGCAGGGCGGGTAATAGGAATGCTGTTTTCAACACTGTCTGTAAGACAAATCCGGAAGTTATAAGTCTGTACCTTGTTGTCTCCCGATCCGGTTGGTTTTACCTTATCTGTGCTAATGCCATACAAAAGGCCACTTGATGGCACCCCTGGTGTTTTGTAAGGATCTACACCATCAGGAAACTGATGTTTACCGGATTGTTTAAAGTACGCTGGTAATTGAAAACCATTGAGCGTCTCGTTATATCGTTCATTATCTTCCCTGCCAACTACAAATGAAACACCAGCCGCAGCCAAAAGATCTCCTTCATAGGTACAGTCTATAAATTCCTTTGCGTTGATTACTACGGTGGCTGCCTCCTTATTTTCAGGATGTTTAACCAGGATAGATTGTATCACCTGACCTTTCTTATTTACTTTACTAACCTGCTTTTCATATAATACCTGCACATTTCCCAACTTGATATATTCATCCAACACTTCTTCAGCTACGTGCGGTTCAAAAGTCCATTGTTCGTCAACCCCGTATTTTTTACCAACTTTCTGGTAAAACTGCCTCGACAACCCTGTTATAGCCTGTTTATTTCCGATATCTGTTTGACCCAATCCACCGGTTGTCATTCCGCCTAACATTTTTCCTGGCTCAATCAGTAAAACAGACTTTCCATATTTTTTAGCAGTATAGGCAGCAATTACTCCAGCTGCCGTGCCGCCATAAACACAGACGTCAACATTATATGTGTTGGCCTTAATTGAATGCGGCGATTTAAACCAGGCTGCAGATTTGTAACTGGCTATAAAGAAAATGGTATATAGAAAACATCTTAATCCTGTTCTTTTCATTTTTTCTTGATTTAATAATAGAGAAGAGTTGGCTTTTACAACATGTTCTTTTCAGATGGGTTTTAGTACTTTTTCCTTCCAGCCATTTTTTTGTTACACATCAATTAATATTTATCGCAGCGGTCGCGGAGAAACCCGCAAAAGATGGCCAGGCTTTTATAATCTATAGTCGCTTTCCGCGGCGTGCTTTTTCTCTGATACCCCCAACGTTTGAAGTTTTTTACAACTTATGCTGGTTGAACAACTACAATCCCCTTATTAATCGTTCAGTGTCAGTTTTTGATTTTGTTTTAATAAAAGCGCTTTAAGTTTATCATAATTTACCTGTTGCACATTTATTTTTTCATCTATTGCCATACTTGCAGCAGTGGCGGCAGATTCGCCCAGGATCATAAATACAGGTTCCATTCTGATTGAACCAAATGCTATATGCGAACTGGATAAACAAACAGGAACAAACAAATTTTTGCACTCTGCTTCTTTAGGCACGATGGCGCCATAAGAAATTCCATAAGGCGTAGGTGCTTTAACCCCAATGTCGCCTTCATTCTGCACAAAACCATCCTCCTTTACATATCTCTGTGCATTATGGGAGTCTAAGGTATAAGATCCCATTCCTACCGAATTGGGAACCTCTTTTTTTGAAAGGATCTCGTTTTCTGTCATTACGTAATCACCTATCATCCTTCGGGCTTCGCGCACATATAACTGGTGAGGCCAGTTGCCATTATCGGTAAACTCATCTTTAGCCAGTCCCCAGGTATTTAATTGCTTTTGCATATCTGCAGGAATCCTGGGATCGGTTGCCATAAAATACATGAGTCCTTTTTGGTAGTTCTCATGCTCTTTAATTATCTCTTTTCGTTTTTCATACGAGCCTTCCGGGTATTCATAGTTCATCCCTATATTATCGGTGCTGAAAGGTCCGTGGTTATTGGTATCGGTCTTCCAGTTTGGGATTAAATCAAATTTCTCAAACAATTCGCGCCATCCAGAATTAAAAACCCGTACAAGCAACTCGTACTGGGCGGGATCATATCCCTCTGGCTTAGGAAATGGAACCCTGTTTTCCGGTTTGTTTGTTAGGCACATCCGGAAACAATAAGTTTGAATTTTTCGATCTCCTTCTCCTTTTACACCTGGTTTTTCAGCCGATATGCGTGGTAGCAATCCGCTGGAAGAATCTCCCGGAACTTTATATGGGTCAACATTAGCCATAAAGTAATGTTTATGCTGAAACACTTCTGTTTGCACTCCGTTCCATTGTTCGTTGTAAACACTGTTTGCTTCCCTACCTACGTGGTACTTTACCCCAGCTGATGCCATCAAATCACCTTCATAGGTTGCATCAATAAACATCATCCCGGTAAACTTTTTTCCACTCAACGTGCTTATTGAAACAATTTTACCTTCTTCCTTTTGCACACCCTTTTCACGATCCAACCACTCGTCGCGGAGCACTTTTATTTTATTTTCTTTTACCAGATCCTCAAATACACTTTCAGCTGCATGTGGCTCAAAAATCCACATCGTTCTTTCGTTTCCGTCCATTGCCGGTGTTCCCTGGCCCTTATTTCCAAATTCTTCTCTTTTTTGCCAGTTCCACGACGAATCTTTTTGATAATGTAAATAAAGCCTGTGATAAAATTCCCTGGCCTGTCCCCCAATTACCGATTTGTTACCGGTGTCTGTGAACCCAAGTCCCCCCGAAGACAAACCTCCCAGATGTTTGTCAGGGGAAACGATTAAAACACTTTTTCCCATTTTTACAGCCTGAACTGCTGCTATTACTGCAGCTGGCGTTCCTCCGTAAACAATGATATCTGCATCGAATGCATTTTCATCACTATTTAATTTACAGGAAAACAGGCTGAAAAGGAAACAAATAACCTGTAATCGAATCATCAATTTTTTCATATAAAAAGGTTTGTTTATACCCGACGTTTTTCGTCATAATGATCGGGATTTAATGGAGATAGATTTTTATAAACAAGTGATCGTAATTGTAGCCGGAATATAATGTTGACTGTTGTGATAGCTGATTTGGAATTACAAACTATTCCGTCGCAATAAAAAGAACAGCGTCTGCGACTACGTCTCCTTTATCACCGTTGTCGGCTATTTCTACAAACGCCATTTTGCCTCCAGGCAATTTGTACTTTCCCAGAGACACCCATTCGCCTGACGTTTGTCCAACCACCTGCACCTTAGACTTGGTAATAATTTTTTTAAAGTTTTTATTTCCATCAGAGACGTGAATAACTGTTTCTTCTGACCCGGATTCTAATTTTGGGTAATAGGTATATACCTCATAATTCCCTTCTTTAATAATCTCTGGAATGAATTTTACAGATTTACCTATTCCATTTTCATAATTGGATAATAAATAGGTGGGTCCGTAACCACCTTTTTTACCTTTTTTCCAGGTTCCTTTAACAACCAGGTTTGCACTGTCTGCATTGTCAATAAGAATATCAGGATTACTGCCATCAGCAAGCGGATTGTTTTTAAGTATCTTTTGCAACTTATAAATATCCACCTCCTGTACGCTCTTTTTGTCGTCAATGGCAAGACAGGCAGCAACAGCTGAAGATTGACCCAGCACCATAAATACAGGCTCCATCCGAATGGAACCATAGGCTATATGTGACGCTGATAAACAAACGGGTACCAATAAATTTGTGCATTCCTCTCTTTTTGGTATAAGTGATCGGTAAGAAATCGGGTAAGGGTCAAATCCGCCTATCTGAACATCGCCTTCATTTTTTACCATTCCATCTACCATAATTCTCTGACAATTATGAGAATCCATGGTATAAGCTGCCAATCCAACCCCGTCGGCAACCACCTGTTTTCCTTCGCAATTGGCCTGGGTCATTACATATTCGCCAATCATTCTCCTTGCCTCCCGTACATACATTTGAGAAGTCCAGTTATTATTTTCGACGTATTCATCCTTTGGATATCCCCATTCAAGCATCTCATTTCTCAGGTGTTCGGGCATCCTCGAATCATGGCCGACAAAATAAAAAAAACCTTTTGTGTAATTGTCATGAGCCTTCTTAATATCTTTTCTTCTATCATACCCGGCTTCGGGATAATTCCAGTTCATGCCGATCATATCAGTTGAAAAAGCCCCGTTATTATTAATATCTGTTTTATCATTAGGCATTCTGCTTAATGTCATAATTCCACGAAGATCGTTTACGGGCTTCTTTTCAAGCAGTCGTAACAGCAATTCATATCGCTCAGGTTTATAATCATCAGGTTGTGTAATAGGAATTCTGTTTGCTGGTGCATTGGTTAGACACACACGTATATTATAGGTTTGTACTTTTTTGTCACCTGATCCGGCTGGTGCCAATGCTTCGGTACTTATACCCCACAGTAAACCACTTTCTTTTACCCCAGGTGTTTTATAAGGATCTATTCCATCAGGAAACTGGTGCTTATTTCTCAACTGCACCCCGTTATAAGTTTCATTATAAGTGCTATTTGATTCGCGTCCCACGGTATATGAAACTCCTGATTTTGCCATCAAATCTCCTTCATAGGTACAATCCATAAAAATCTTTGCCTTTATAACCTGAATAGGAGTACCCCGCTGGATAGCATTTTCGATTGTTATATCTGTGATTAACCCTCCATTTGTATTGACTGAAACAAGCCTTTGTTGATAAATTACCTTTACATTGGCTTTCCGTACATATTCTTCATACAATTGTTTTGCTACCCGTGGTTCAAAAGTCCACTGCTCAAACTTGCCGTAATGTCTGCCGATACGGCGGTAAAAATCAAGAGATATACCTGAAACCGCAAATTTATTCCCGATATCCGTCATCCCTAATCCTCCTGACGTCAAGCCGCCTAAACGGTTACCAGGTTCAATCAGGAGTACACTTTTACCCATTTTTTTAGCCGTATAAGCAGCAATAACACCGGCGGAAGTTCCACCGTAGATGCATATATCAACAGTGGTTACAGTGGGTACCCGGGCTATTACGGTTGGTTTATAAATCAGAAATGTTAAACAAAATAATAATATTGTGCTTTTGCCTTCTTTCATAGGTAACCTTTTGCAATAAGTGATAAAACAATAATCATAACCAAAGACATAATGGGTAATTAGTTGTAAAAATAGAGCGGCTATACATGGGTGCATTCGAGAGGCAACTTCATATAATGTGCACCGGCTTGTATAGCTAATTCATTTAATACCCGGGGTTTTGATCCTTCTGGCTTAGAGCAGGATTGTTATTAATTTCTTCTGTTGGAATAGGCCAAAGAAGGCGCGCATCTATAAAAGCCCTTCCTGCTGCCTGCATAGCTGACTTTACTCTGCCAGTCCTTTTCAGGTCCCACCAACGCCTTCCTTCCAGAATAAATTCGTATCCTCTTTCATTTAAAACAGCATCGCGAAAGGCATCTTTACTCAATCCGGCAGGGTAATCAACAGGGGAAATACTTGCAGGATCGTAACCATAAGCTCTTCTTTTAATCATATTTAACCTTTCCAAAGCCAGGTCAGATGGACCACCTGCAGCCATCGATGCTGCCTCAGCATATATAAGAAAAGCCTCTGTATACCTGTAGATTGGCACGCTATAGCTTCCAAAGCCGTTAGGGGCCGTTATAAACTTTTTGAAAAGAACCGGTGAGGCAGCAGGTAAAGGAATGCTATCCCCATTAGGTCCCACATATTTGGTGTATAGGGTAAATGATTTGCGAAGATCGTTATTGTTCCAGCTACTTCCTATAAACGAATTAAGGTTCGGTAGCCAGGCAAAATTTCCTCCGCTGCTATAGTTATAAGGAGGGGTGCTTGGCCGGTGTTCATATACGGGAATCTGGGACTGCCTTGTATCTGAATGATGCAACGACATGATGTCTTCTGAATTGGTAATGGTGGCAAATATTTTATAAAAATCTTCCTGTTTTTTCACCGGGACGAGAGAATATCTTCCACTTTGTATGACGTCATTTGCCTTCGTTGTAGCTTCATTCCATTTCTCCAGTGTCAGGTATACCTGAGCCAATAACATCTTGGCAGCATATTTAGAAGCACGTCCGGTTTCTGCTCCCACAGTTTCCGGCAGATCCTTTTCAGCAACCAATGCATCTGCAAGAATTAGATCATACACCTTACTTTCCGGCTCCCGAACCCCGGAAATTGCACTGATATCTACACTTTCAGTCGTTTTAATTGGCACGGCACCATATCCTCTTACAAGATTAAAATAAGCCATCGCTCTTAGAAAGTGGGCTTCTGCAAGAATTCTGGATTTTACTGCAGGCGTAATCTTTTCGATTTGAGGCACATTTCCCAAAACTGCGTTTGCCTGGTTAATTTGCTGGTATAGTGTAGACCAGTTAACTCTGGACCTGTCTATATTTGTTTGATCGAGGATGCGGTCAAAAAGGGTAATGGGAGCCTGGGAGCCACGGCCGTTTGCATAATCCGCATGGAGTGTGATAAACAAATAATAAGTGATGCCGTAATAGTCTGTTTGAAAGGAAGAATAGGCGCCTCTTATTGCTGCAATTGCATCTGATTCTGTCTGGTAGAAATTTGACTTGCTAATAAAGCTTTTCGGCACCTCCTCCAACATTTTTTTGCAGGAGGATAGAGCCACCGCGAAAAATAAAAATATAATAACCTTTTTCATATCTCTTAAATTTTTTGTATTAAAAATCCAATTGCAATCCCAGTGAATAAATTTTAGCGTTTGGATAGCCATTGGTATCTGTACCTGCAGCTAACCTGGTTCCAATTTGCTGAGAGTCGTTACCGGTTGTATTTACATCGGGATCGAGACCAATATAATTGGTAAACGTAATAAGATTATTGGCACGAACATATACCCTCGCCCTGCTAAAAGCTGACAATCCAATTGATTTCACAGGAATATTGTATCCGAGTTGTATCGTCTTCATTCTTACATAACTTCCGTCGGCAAGAAAGCGATCAGAGGCTGCCATTTGAGTAGCTGCGCTGATTTTAGGATACTTTGCGTTTGCATTGGGTTTATCAGCGGTCCAGTAATTACCAAAAAGGTCAGCTAATTGATTCTGGCCTCTCTGGAAAGAATTTAAATTGGTATACCCGGTTTCAAAAAAGATTTTGTTTCCGGATACACCTTCAAAAAACATATTTAAATCAAAACCCTTGTAAGAAAAGTTCGAGTTAAATCCGAATGTAAAATCAGGATTTGGGTTTCCCAGAATCACACGATCTAAAGGATTTATTAAACCATCTTTATTCATATCAACATATTTAATAAATCCTTTGTCATCCAACCCTTGTTCAATATAACCATAAAACATTCCAAGCGGCTGTCCTACCCGGGCTATATTATAACCAGACAAACCAGATAGAAATCCGGCAGATACTATATCGCGGTTGCCTGCCAGCTTCGTTACTTTATTTCTGTTGGTTGAGATCTGGCCTGAAACGTCCCATTTAAAGCCTTTAGAAAGTATATCTGCATTCACACTAAACTCAAATCCCTGGTTTTGGATCTCACCAATGTTTTGAAGGATAGAGCCAAAACCTACGGACGGAGGCAATGGAACAGAGGCTAAAAGTTCGAATGTGTTTTTCTTGTAATAATCAAATGTAAAACTGAGCTTGTCCTGAATGATTCCGAGATCAAAGCCTACGTCGAACTGTGAGGTAGTTTCCCATTTCAATTGAGGATTAGAAATACCAATAGGTACAAATCCGATATTTTCAGTTTGACCCGCATCAATATACCTTCCCCCCGACAGCCTGTCCAACGACTGGTAAGGCGAAAGCGCAGTATTACCGGTTATACCATAACTGGTACGTAGTTTCAGGTTATTGATGAACTTTACATTTTCCATAAAGGCTTCATCTGATACCCGCCAGGCAAGCGCTCCGGAAGGGAAAAAGCCCCATTTATTTTCTTTGCCAAACCTGGATGAGCCATCAGCCCTAAAACTGGCAGTCAGATAATATTTATTATTTAAAGAATAATTTATCCGTCCTAACCACGAAGCAATTACCCATTCAGAAATTCCTGAGAACGGAGGACTGACGGTTGCAGCAGAACCAAGATCAAAATTTTGGGTAATATTATTAGGAAAACCCGAAACAGATATACCAGCATTCGATGATGTGTTTTTTTGGTAAGTAAATCCACCAATTACATCAAAATTATGTTTGTTATCAAAGTTCTTTGTATAAGAGACCGTATTTTCATTTAAAAATGTATTAAGGTACGATTGATTCAAAGAAGCACCTCCCCGGTCGTTAGCAAAGATAATTGGAGTGAAAGAATCTCCGGAACCTGTTTCATACTCAACTCCTAATAAAGTTTTAAAGGACAATCCTTCCATAAACTTTATAACTAATGCAGTATTTGCAAGCACTGAATTGTTTAAGGTCCTGTTTTTATAAGGTTTACTGTACAATAGCGGGTTTCTCATGTCGGTAGGGTCAACAAAAGGATACTGTTGCTCAATTCGTGTCAATTGCCCATTGGCAGCATAAGGTGATAAAGTGGGTGGTGCAGACATTGCGCCAGAAAATACGGTGTTACCGCGCGAACCATTATCTACAGGTACCGTAAAACGCTCTCTTCGGGAAAGGGTAATGTTTTCAGAAACCGTTAACCAGGTCTTAATATCATGATCGAGGTTTAACCGCAAGGAACCTCTTTTTATTCCTGAGTTGAAAATAATTCCGTCCTGTTGAAAATAGTTTCCTGAAAGAGAATACCTTGATTTCTCAGAGCTGCCGGTAAACGTGATGGTATGGTTTTGCACGGGTGCAACCCTGAAAATTACATCCTGCCAATCTGTACCAGGAGTTCTGACTGTATCAGGATTAAAGTAGGGTTGCAGACCACTGTTTTTCAACCATTCATTCGCTACAACCGCATATTGTTTGGGATCCAGCATCTTGTATTTTTTGGCTACATTCTGTAGGCCATAATAACTATTGACACTGATCTGACCACTTTGACCCACCCTTCCTCTTTTAGAGGTAATAATCACCACTCCGTTGGCTCCACGTGATCCATATATAGCTGTAGCCGATGCATCCTTTAATATGTTGATCGATTCAATATCTGAAGGATTTAAAAAGTCGATTCCTCCTGTCAATGGAAAGCCGTCCACCACAAACAGCGGCGTATTACTTCCTATCATAGAGTTTCCACCCCTTATCCTTACCTGTATCCTGGCGCCGGGAGCAGATGAGTTGTTAGTTACCTGAACTCCGCTCGATTGCCCTTTCAGTGCTTCACCAATGTTATAAACCGGCATAGTTTCCAACTGCTGCGTTTTAACCTGTGATACCGAACCGGTAAGGTCTCTTTTTGTTCTGGTTCCG
>JBBRCW010000175.1:0-14111 GCA_038204535.1 Chitinophagales bacterium
TATTCACTATTCACTATTCAAGAACACCAAGGATTTCATAAACCGTTTTCCAGGGGATGCTGAAATAAATTCAGCATGACGGCATCCCTTTCAATATCAACTGTTCACCTTTGATTATTCACTGTTCACTGTTTGTTATTCACTATTCACTATTCAAGAACACCAAGGATTTCATAAACCGTTTTCCAGGGGATGCTGAAATAAATTCAGCATGACGGCATCCCTTTCACTATCAACTGTTCACCTTTGATTATTCATTCTTCACTGTTCACTGTTCGTTTTTCACTATTCAAGAACACCAAGGATTTCATAAAACGTTTTCCAGGGGATGCTGAAATAAATTCAGCATGACGGCATCCCTTTCAATATCAACTGTTCACCTTTGATTGTTCTTTCTTCACTGTTCACTGTTCGTTATTCACTATTCAAAAACACCAAGGATTTCATAAAACGTTTTCCAGGGGATGCTGAAATAAATTCAGCATGACGGCATCCCTTTCACTATTCATTATTCACTATTCATTATTCACTATTCATTATTCACTATTCGTTATTCACTGTTCACTCAAAACTCACTTTCCCTTAATGCTCAGCAACTCAATCTCAAAAATCAAGGCTGCTCCGCCGGGTATATCGCCACCAGCTCCATAATCGCCATAGGCAAGATCTGAAGGTATAAATAATTTCCATTTGCTGCCAACGGGCATTAATTCAAGGGCTTCTGTCCAGCCGGGTATTACGCCGGTTACCGGAATGGTCAATGGCTCGCCGCGTTTGTAACTGTTATCAAACTCTTTTCCGTTTTGCAGCATACCACGATAATTTGCAATAATGGTGTCTGAAGCTGCTGGCACAGGGCCGGTACCTTTGGTAAGAATTTCGTATTGAAGACCGCTGGCAGTTTCCACTATACCTGGCTTATTTTTATTATCAGCCAAAAACTTTCTGCTGGCATCTTTTTCTGCCATAGCTGCCTTTTCTCTTTTAGAATCGCTTACCCGGCCAATTACCATATTTGCCTGACTGGCATCAAAGTAAGTTTTGTCGCCTCTGAGCGTTTGCGTGATCGCCATGTTTAAGGCGCCATAATTAACTGTAGTAACTCCCTGGCTTTTTAAAAATTCTCCCAGCGAAATACCAAAGGCATAACTTAAACTATCTGCACTGGTTTTAAGCGGTTTTACCGCCGAAGTTGCGGGTTTAGCTACAACTTTTTTCGCTGCTGGTTTTGGCGCTGGTTTCTTAGTTTGCGCTATGGCCCCCGAGGTTAATAATGCCCCAAGAGAAAATACTAGAACTTTCTTCATACTGATGTTTGTAACGTGATTGTTTTTAGTGTTTATAATTAAATTATTCTTTTCGTAATTCTTTTCCGGTCAAATGGATGAATACATCTTCCAATGAAGCGGCCTTTACCGATTTGGGACGCTCAAAGCCGGTAGCTACAAGGTCATCAATCAATTTATCGGGCGCATCTATCGCAATGATCTTTCCGCTATCTATCACCGCTACACGGTCGCAAAGTACCTCGGCTTCATCCATATAGTGGGTGGTAATGATGACCGTAGTGCCTTTGCTCCTTATTTCCCTTATCAGGTCCCATAAATTGCGGCGTGCCTGCGGATCGAGGCCGGTAGTTGGCTCGTCCAAAAAAATAATTTTGGGCTGGTTTATTAATGTTGTGGCAACAGAAAACCGCTGTTTTTGCCCCCCGCTTAATTCTTTAAATTTTGCTTTGGCTTTATCAGTCAGATCGACCATTTCCAAAAAATCGCGGGTATTAATATCCTTATTGTACAAGCCGGCAAACAGTTCAAGCAATTCATCCAGTTTAAGGTTGGGATAATACCCTGAAGTTTGCAACTGCACCCCTATGATCTTTTTTATGTCGTTGGGCGATTTATCCAGGTCAAAACCATCCACCCAAACTTTGCCGCTGGTTTTATCGCGCAGGGTTTCCATAATCTCAAGGGTGGTGCTCTTGCCGGCACCATTAGGCCCCAACAGGCCGAATATCTCTCCTTCCATCACCTGGAAGCTGATACACTTAACCGCCTCAAAATTTCCATATTTTTTGACCAGGTCTTTAACCTCTATAATTTTCTTCATTATTGCTCTAACTTGGCGTATGTCTCCAGCTCTTCCATCATATTTTTACTGCCGATAAACAACTGCGAACGTTCGTGCAGTTTTTGTGGCTTCAAATCTAACACCCGTTGTTTTCCATTGGTTGCTTTTCCGCCTGCAACTTCCACAATAAATGCCATAGGATTGCATTCGTACAGCAATCTTAACTTACCCAAAGGTTTATCTTGTGTTAAAGGATAGAGAAAAATGCCTCCCTTTATCAGGTTGCGATGGATATCGGAAACCATACTTCCAATGTAACGCTGTGTATAAGGCCCTCCGTTTGATTTATTTTTTTGCTGGCAGGCGGTAATATAATCCTGCACATTTTGCTCGTATTGAAAATAATTTCCATGATTTACCGAATAGATATTACCAATTTCGGGGCATTTAATATTCGGATGACTTAAACAAAATTCGCCTATGGAGGGGTCCAGCGTAAAACCGTTGGCGCCCCTGCGGGTTGCATATACCAGCATGGTGCTCGATCCATAAATAATATAACCGGCGGCCACCTGGTTGATTCCCGGCTGCAGAAAATCGTCAATATTACAAGGTTTGCCCAATTCGCTCACCCGGCGATAAACGCTAAAAATGGTTCCGATAGATACGTTTACGTCAATATTTCCGCTTCCGTCCAGCGGGTCCATCAATAAGACGTACTTGCTATTGTTACTAATTTCTTCATCAAAAACTACGATATCGTCATTTTCTTCGCTTCCTACACCGGCGCAGCTTATGCCATGGCGCAACACGCCAATAAACTGGTTATTGGCAAATACGTCAAGCTTCTTTACGTCTTCGCCCTGTACGTTGGTGCTGCCAGCCTCGCCTAATATATCTACCAGGCCGGCTTTATTTACTTCTACGTTTACACGTTTGGCTGCAAGGCCGATATCGCGAAGCAAACGGCTCAGTTCTCCTGTTGCATTGGGAACATCTCTTAATTGCTGAATAGTAAATTCATCAAGGGTTGATACTTGTCGATTGATAAACATAATTATTTTTGAAGGGTTTAAAGGTAAGTACTCAAATGGTTTTAAAATTATCGATTGAAATTTTTTACAGGATAAAGAAAAAGTTCAACAGTCACTGCAATAAATCCACCTTTTCGCATGCTGACCCGGGTATAAAACAAGCGAACTTTAAAAGCTGCCAATCATTTTAATAAGATGGCACTTTAGCTTGATGTATAGTTACTTACCAGCCTCTGCTAAGGCCATCAAACCCTAACCATCCTGTTTATTGGATGCCAAAATGATGAGCCATTTAAAAAATATCAAACCTGACATCCCATGGCAAGTTTAGGGTTGCTATTGTACAAGCTGTGAGGCCAGCGTTAAAAATCAACCAAATGCAGCCACCCAGGCATAAAAAAGGAGAAGGTAGAAACCTTCTCCGTACAAACTAACTACTGCTGTATGAACTACATTTTTTGAATAACTGCCAACCAATCTTCGCCAGCCTCTGCAGGCGGGTTGCCTAATTGCACCACGCTGCCGGCCTTCACCTGTGTAACCGAACCATTTTGCATAGTGCCACCTTTACGGGGGTTGTACCATTGCACCTTAAAGTTGCCCGCAGCTTTGGTTAAGTCCAGCGCAGCGGTAGGTACATAGGCGAGATACACCAGGTACACCTGTCCATCTTTGGCTAAGCAATATTTATCTTTACCGCCTTCTTTGTTATCAATTAACTCATTTCTATTCTTCATTTCCCAAAATGGAATAGCGTTATTTTGAAAGAAGTTTATTGCGACCCGGCAAAAATCCCACGACTGATCGCGGCTGCGGAAATCTTCCATCACCAGGTCGTTTTCGGGAAGGCTGTATCCAAAATAATACTCAACGCCTGCACCACCTGCCATAATGTTTGCCCAAAGGGTTTGCTTTCTAACGTCATGCAGATCGTATCCAATTTTTTGGGCATCATATCCCTTATAACCCGGATCGGGAGGAACGCCCTGTCCTGCAGAACCCTGCTCATCATTTGCAACAACCCAGGGCCTGCCAGCCTCATCAGAAGCCTTTACCCACCTTAATGTTCTTTCATGCACTTTATTCCAGCCATTTTGAAGCGATACACCCGTTAAAGCAGAATTTTGGCCCAATAAAGCCGGATAGGAAGATTCCTGCTGATCGGGGTACGTATGTAACACAATGCTCTGTTTGTAAGGATCGTGATCGCGGAAATAAGCCGCCATATCCTGGCGTTGTTTGGTAGATTGGGTATTTTCCTCTCCCAAATTCCAGTTTAACGCCAGCAAATAACTATAGCGGGCAATCAACTCGCGATAGTATAGCTTACGTTCCCTGCCCAAATCGCCGCCGTCCAAGGCTTCGGGTAAATCCACTATCTTATCTTTCCCTATAATATTATCATCGTTTTCTGTTTCCTGCGTTTTAAAATGCAGGAACATGCCTTTCTTTTCGGCATGGTCAAATACAATACCCCACTGGTCAAGCTTTGAACAATCGTAGTGCATTTTTTCGTTACGCTTAACAAATGGCCAAACATTGTCACCATCGCCTGCGGCATTATAAGTAAGAAATGAAAATGCATTAAGACCTTTGCCTGCCAGGTAATTTACCGCGCCAATCAATCCCTTGCCTTTTCCGTTTTTCCAGGTGGGATCACCCGCTTTAAAATCTTTCAGGTGCGGCTCAAATTTTTTCAATGGGATTTTCATGGTATAAGTGGCATCAAAATCTTCAAATGCCAATAAGGTTTCCGGTGCATCGGCGCCTGCCTTCATAAAGTATTGTTTGTTGCCTTGAAACTGCAGATGATGTTTGCCGATGTATTCCAGCCTTCCTTTGCTGCGCAGATCAGCACCTTTTTTATCAGTAGCACCAATTGTAAAACTTCCTGTTTTGCCATCAAAAGGTTTTACTGCTTCGCCTTTTTCATTATCGTTTACAGCTATGTCTGTACCCTTCACAAACTGTACGGTGTATGTCCACCTGCCTGTTTTATCGGGCGACAAATGTGCCCGCCATTTTGTACCGTTGTCAGCGCTGGTTTGGCCGGCATTTCCATCAGCCGCAAAGTATGCCGGAATGTTATAGTTGGGCGAACCGCTTTCGTGGCGAAAACGAACCATCATTCGATAATCGGTAAAAGGATTGGGCGCTTTGTCCAGTTCATGGGCAAAGGGACCATCAAGCGTGAGGGTAACCTTGTGCCATTGTTTTAGCTCTCCTTCTATCTTAACTTGTCCGTTGCCGTTGGGTTTGCGGTTGTTGATATTACTAAAAGGCAAAACAGTCTCAGTAAATTTTACCGGCTTCTTTGCCGCTGCTGACGGATTTCTTAATTGCTCCAATACATCTTTTCCTTTTGTTACGGGTACCAATGCAAGGCCCGCCCAGCGGCCACGACTGTATTCTTTTCCATTGTTGCTGCCCACCTTAGCGTGAACTTTAATGATGTCTCCTTTCTTAAGTTCAACGTTTTCGCGAAGGTCATTGTACTGCGGACCTTCTTCAAACATATCCCTACTTAACGGCGAATAATAATTCATCACTTCCATATTGTTTACCGATACCTTAAACTCCGACTTTCCATCGTTTTCCCCTACCGCCAATAATAGCAGATCGAAAACGCCGTCTTCTTTGTCGTACCTCATAGATACCTCTCCGTCTTTATTTTTATCGGGGTTAATGGCAAGCCATTTCTTGCGGTCAACATAAAAACTGGTACCCGCCGACGGAAACTCAACTGCTTTAATAATTTTTACCTGCTGATTGGTAGCAGCAACCTTATCAACATAGGCCATATCCGCAGTTGCTTTTGCCGAAGGGTTGTTTTGGGCAAATATGGTGCAAACGGCCATAGAGCCGGCAAACACCAATCCAAGTCTTGAAAGTTTTTTCATTTATTGTTTTTGAAATCGTTAAAAATGGGTTGCTATATATGTTTCAAATAATTGAGTTTTGCCAGGGTTCTTTCTATTCGCTCACCAAACTTTTCCATCTTCTTATCCGGGTATGGGCGTTGTAATTATTCAATACTGCTGCGTTATTCATCTAAACTTTACATCCCAAATTCTATTTGCGCCCTGCAGCCCGAAACAGCAGATCAGAAACGCCATTTGCTTTATCGAACTATTATACTATTGGGCATTTGCGGTTTCAGTAAACCCTTCAGGACGAAAAGCAGTATCCGTTGTTAATAAAAACTTATCCATTTCAAAACCATCTTCGCGCATGGAGAATTGCAGCGTGTGCATGCCGGGCTTGTCAACATCAAGAAAAATTTTGCCCTGCTCACCACAATGATTTTTTTCGGTGCGCTGCTTGCTGGCCCATGTCCATGCATTCTTACCTTCGCACCACTGCATACGCTGACCGCTTTCTGGCCATTGACCATCCAGGCCCACATGTAAACCATTGTCTTCTGCACCCGTCGAAAAAGCCTTTACCCATACGTAGTATCGTCCGGGAGTTTTAATCCTGATGCTGTATGAAATGACAGCCAGCTTTCCCGGTTCGGTCGAAAAGTTTTCTCCAGTTATTAATTTATCATTTTTAGTGCGACGGGTGTCAGGCAATATTTCTATATAAGCTTTGCCGCTTGCGGTCGCGGCGTGGTTGCCATCAGCATTTTCGGGAATTTCGGTTTGCGGTTGTACAGTGATAACATACCACTTTCTGACAGCATCTGCAGTTTGCCGTGTAAAGCTTTCCGCCTCGCCTGCGACCATCCCATTCCGCTCAACAAACTGTTTATCTTTTTTAGAAAAAGCAGACAAACAGAACACCAGGGTGGCGATGCAAAGACTTAAAAAATATCGATGTTTCATTTCGTATTATTAAAAATCGTTTGGGGCAAAAGTGTTAATTACATTGAGTGCAATTGAGGTCTTCAACGGCTTGTTTCAATCTGCCACCGAAACTTTTATCGGCTTGCCTTAACCAGGTACGGGCATCAAATAATTTTTGTTTGCCGAAAAAATTTTCCTTCCGGATTTCACAACCGGGCTTGCAGATACGGGTTTTTGTTTTCGGAAAAACTCCTGACACCATCCCAAAAAATCCCACTGGGAATCTTCTGCTTCTACGCCGTATAAAACGCCTGATCTGAATTTTGCCATATTTGATTTTCTGATAAGTAGTGGACTGTTACAGGCATGTTCAGCTCATTGCTTTGATATGCAGCTTCCTGAACGGCTATGTTGCGCAGGTAATCGGCCCCGCTGGTTTCGAAATTTTTTGTTGATTGTAATTCTTCTATAAAATGCTTTTGCGTTGCGTACACACAATCGCCTGCAAAATTTTCTTTGTTGTAATTATAGGCATGCACCGTTTCTTTTTTACCTAAATGCTGAATGGTAATGGCGCCATCCTGGTATAACCTGATAGAACCTTCGTTGCCGTCTATGAGCATTTCGCCAAATGTGTAACGAGCGTTATCATGGTTGGTTTCATTGTACCGGTTGGCATCCCACAAACCCTGGGTACCGTTCTCAAAATTAAAATGAAGAATGCCGCAGTCCTCCCCTTTAATAACTGCATTTAGCTTACGTAAACGGGCATAAACCGATTCTACTTCGCCAAACAAATAGCGAAATGTATCAATAAAATGAATGCCGGTTTCGTATACCAAAAGGCGCGGCATATTTCTAAAATAGGGTTGCCGGTCCATGTAGGCATCCTGGCCCCAGCCATCGCCCATGCGCATACGAAAGGATGCAGAGAAAACAGTATCGCCAATAGCCTGGTTATTTAGTAAAGCTTTGATCTCGCGGTACCATGGCTGAAACCTAAAATTTTCATGCACCATAAAAGGCACATTCTTGCTGGCCGCCAAAGACACAATTGCCAATGAGTCCTGCAGACTGGGCGCAAGTGGTTTTTGACATATAATAGGAATGTTTCTCTCAACGGCTAATGCACAGTATTCATAATGCGTTTCGGGTGGGGTAATAATGTCCATAAAATCCGGCTGCTCTTTATCCAGCATCTCTTGCACAGACGAATAAACGTTATCAATATTAAATTCCTTTGCAATTTCGTTACCCTTCCCCAAATCTCTATTGCACAATGCCGCAATCATAACCCCGGGCATACGCTTCCATGCTTCATATTGAAACCGGCTAAAATACCCTGCACCCACACAAACTCCTTTTAGCATCTCTATTTATTTTACTGTGATAAATTCATTCTTCTCAATGTAACTATTGATGGTATCGGCTCCCCCGCTTCTATTCCCTTTTCGGGCCTCATGCCTAACCACACGATTGCACCTGCAATGCTTAGGACTCCCGCAGTATAAAAAAATACATCGGCCGTGCCTGCCCACATTAAAAAATAAGGAAACGCCAGCGAGGTAAGAAAAGAACCCAGGTTACCGGCCATATTCATATTTCCCGATACAGCCCCAGAATTTTCTTTGCCAATATCTACACAAAAACTCCACGAAGGTGGCAGGGTCATATCGGCACCAAAAATCGCAAGGCTCAAAAACAAAACGGCGCTGCCCACTTCGTGTGTAAACACGCCTCCAAAAAGCCCCACTGCCGCCAGGGAGAAACCTATAACAGCAGGCAATGCCCTTGATTGGCGCCAATGTCCTTTTTTATAAATCCGATCGACCAGCCAACCACTGAACCAGTTACCCAATGCACCTGCTAAAAGTGGCAGTGAAGCATAAAACCCGGCAGAAACTACGTCTAATTGAAACTGCTCTTTTATATGCGGATATAGCCAGGTTAAGGCGAAGAAGAAGGTAAAATTGCTGCAGAAATATTGCATCATTGCCAGCCACATATTTCTGTTGGCAAACATTTGCGCCAGGCTTATTTTCGGTTTTACGGAAGAAGGCTGCTGCCTGTATTTAACAATGTAATCTTTCTCGTCATCCTTCAGATAAGGATGATTTTCTGGTTTATCGCGAAATAATCTATACCACAATACAGCCCAAAGCGTACCAATTATACCTAATACCAAAAAGGTGTGTTTCCAGCCAATGCCTGCCATTAAAATTGAAAGAAAGGGTAAGGCAAATGCTGCACCAATACGGCTCCCCGAAAAATTAATGCCCGTTACAAGACCTCTTTCACCTAAGGGTATCCATGAAAAAACGGCCCTGCTTACGCCCGGAAAGGCTCCTGCTTCACCGGCACCAAAAAGCAACCGGATGATTAACAGGGAAACAAAATTCCATGCATAGGCCGTAAGGGATGTGAAAAAGGACCATAGGGCAACAATTACGGTTAATACCTTACGTGGCCCCAGGCGGTCTGCCAGCATTCCCGATGGAGTTTGAAATAAGGCATAGCCCAATGCGAACACGCTCATTACCCAGCCCATTTGCGCATTAGACAAATGTAAAGCACCTGCAATAGGTTCTTTAGCCACCGAGATACAAATACGATCGATGTATAACAACAGGGTAAGTAGAAAGGTGCCCGCAACTAAAAAATATCTTCCACGCATAAGCAAACAATCTTGTATTTTTTTTAATGAAGCTGGTTTTCGAATTCCGCAGACGATAAATTTTCATATAGAGCTGCCAGTGAATTGTCATCGCCCACATTGCCCGGAAATACCATGTAGGGCATTTGGGGAAAAAGGCATTCGCTTCCGGTTTGCCATACGGGGATGCCTTTTGCCACCCTGCCTTTTACGACTGCCCGTTTTATACCCAGGCCTTTAACGGCGATATCATGTGAAGTAATGCCGCCCTTGGCAATAAGGTACTTTGGCTGAACAGATAACTGCCTGACCAATTGCACAAGAAAAGCGGAAACCTGGTTACCAATCAGCAGGCTTTCGCCCGCATTGCTGCCATGAACCAGCAGCCTGCTTGTATATACCACCACATCTTTTTGCTGGCGTAACAGGTGTTCTATTTTTTGCGCATAAAGCTCAACTTGCTCCGAAGCAGACTTGCTGAGCATATCATTGACGTTGATCTCAATTGATTGAATGCCGGTTTGCAGCAACTTTTGCAATTGTCGGCTTGATTGAGGCACATACGACCCCACGATTATTAAGCCGCCGTATTTTGCGTTGGCCGACACTACCTGATTGGCGGGTAACATAGGTGCAGCATCAAAACTGCCAAAGGCTGCAACCAGCGATGGCCCCGAACGAAAGACAACCGGCACATCTGCCTGCAACCAGGCCCTTACGAAAAGCTGCAAATCGACCGGGGAAGCAGCGTTAACGATAAACGTCGATCCCGTAGGCAAGCCTTTCAATTTAGCAGAGAGATTGTTGTTAGACCTAAGGTCGTTTATACTGAAAGACTCTACCGATTCAGAAGGTATTTTTCCAGATGATTTTTCACTAACCCATTGCTTTAGGTTTTCGGCTTTATAGCCAAAAGCCTTGTCGTTGGCAAAGGGCGTTTGATGTGCAGGAATAAGCTGCTCATCCTCCTGAACATATTGCACATCGGCTATGGTAAAACGGCCAGCCTCTATATAAGCAGGAATGATAGCCGTTTTAAAATCATTCATTTGGAGCCCTTCTGCCAAAGCCTCTACCTCATGCGGATGATGGCCGCGAAGGGTGCTGTCGCTGCGGCTAATGGTTATTGGATGTTTGTTTGTTTGTGCAAAAGCCTCCCTTATATTTTTACCGGCTTCGAGGTTGATCGCAATCGCTTCTTCCACTGGCAGGCTGCGGCTGTTGGTAAGAATAAAAAATAATTTGGTATCGTTCTGCAGCTCATTTAAAATGCTTTGCCTGCTCCACTCTGTTATAAGCGGAACACCTGCATATTGAGCACCCGTTGGATCGTCGTCTACTACCACTACTACGGCATTTTTTTGCTGTAACAGGTGAGCAATCTCAGCGCTGAAGTCACCTTCAGGCTGAGGCGCAAACTGTTCTAATATTTTTAAAGGCAAGACAGACATGCTAACTGTTTTGAATGGCGATAACCCGTGCCGGTGCACCGTCGCCGTCTTTTATTTTTAATGGAAGCGTTATCAGTTCTATGGTTTCAGCGGTAAGCTTGCTGGTGTTACAAATACCTTCTACAATAATGATATCGCCGCCTAAAAGTATCTGATGAATAAACGTTACTTCATTAATATTATTTACGTCCGCAACGCTGGGCGGTTCAACAATCAGCCGGTTTACTTTTTTGGCCACCAGCCAATGCGCAAGGCTTACACTAATGCGGGGTAAGCCATCCCGAAACTTTTTTTGATCAGTGAACCGGTACCAGCCTGTTTTTATCAGTACACTATCACCTGCCTCCATCTTATCCGCAACCTTTATAAAATCGTGTTCGGTTATCAATTGCTGATCGCAATCAATAGCTATATCTATCACCCATGTCTTACCCATAAAACGTTCGGGTGGCAGTTGATCAATGGTCTGACTGCCTACACCAAAATGTACCGGCGCATCCATGTGAGTACCTGCATGCGAATAGATCTGCAAAGTGGTGGCGTTCCAACCATCCATCTGCATGGTTTTAGCCACCTGGCTGGCAAAGCCGGGTACTGCTGGTGAATAGGTTTGTGTAAGGTCGAGGATCACGGGTTAATTATAAATGGTGAATGGCGAAAGAAGGAACCACTAAGGCACGAAGACGCAAAGTTTCACTAAGGTTTTTGTGCCAGGTGGTCTTCGTGTCCTAATGGTTTCTTTCGCTGCTTAAAGAATAAACCGTAGCAGCGGGCGACCCGGCGTTCCGTCGCTTCGCGGCTCGCAAAGGCAGGCGCAACAATACTCAATAGATGCGCTCTGCCGCTTCTGAAAAGAACTACTTCAAATTATCAATGACAGCTTTTGTGATGTCGGATGTTGAACTTTTACCGCCGCAATCAAAGCTTAAAATACCTGCTGTTGTTGTTTTATTTACAGCCGCGATGATGGCATTTGCCGCTTCTGTTTCGCCAATGTGTTCCAGCAAAAACGCTGCGGATAATATCTGGCCGTAAGGATTAGCCAAACCTTTGCCAGCTATATCAGGCGCGCTGCCGTGTATAGGCTCAAACATGGATGGAAAATTTTTTTCGGGGTTGATGTTGCCCGAACCGCCATAACCAAGGCTGCCCATGATGGCGCCGCCCAAATCACTTAGTATATCACCCAGCATATTGGTGGTAAGTACCACGTCGAAAATCTCGGGTTTTAATACGAAGTTGGCAGTGGCCGCATCAATGTACATTTTGCGGTACTCCACATCAGGATATTCTTGTCTGACTTCATCTATCACTTTATCCCAGTAATACAGGGTGTGTATCATGGTATTGCTCTTGGTAACATTGGTTAGATGTTTGCGCCTTTTTTGCGCCAGTTTAAAAGCGAAATGAGCAATGCGGGTAATGCCTGCACGGGTAAACACATTGGTATCGGTAGCAAGACCGTAAGGTTCATCGGGATATAAAATTCGTCCATTCTGAACAAACTCGCCTTCATTGTTTTCGCGGATAATAACGAAGTCAATATCTTTTTGCGTTTTGGTGCGCAGCGGGCTTTGAATGCCCTCGAGCAATTTTACCGGCCGGTAATTTACGTATTGATTAAAACTGGTACGAACCAGGTTGGTAAACATTTTAAAGGGAAGCCTGTCATCCACTTCGGGCAAACCTACGGCACCAAAGAAAATGGCATCAAACTTCTTCAAGGCTTCCAATGCGCCGGGAGCGATAAAATCTCCATGCTCAATGTAATAACCGGCACCGTAAGGAAAAGATGTTACATCCAATGCAAAACCAAATTTTTTGGCTACAGTCTGCATTACTTCTATACCCATCGGTACTATTTCGTGCCCGATGCCATCGCCGTCAATGGCTGCAATTTTGTACGTCTTCATAATTGTATACTTCTCATCATCCCTTCATGAGTTTTTTTTAATAATGCCCTGGGATCACAGGTTTTCCTTTTTAAAAACTTTTATCGATTGATTAATATGATTGGTCATGGCCTTTTCTGCGCCTGCCGCATCGCCTTCCTCAATGCCGCGAATAATGTCAAGATGCTCCGGCAACGTTTCTTCGGGCGTTCTTATAAGACCCGGTTTAAATGAATGCAACAGGAAATGTCCGATTCTATGAAGCTTTTGCAGAATTGCATTATCCGTCAACTCCATAATCTGCAGGTGAAAAAGCCGGTCATTTTTTCGGTACTCCTCTGCATTTATTTCGCCACTATCAATAAAAGGTTCAAACGCCTTCATTAATTTTTGCGCAATCTCTCTATGAGCCGTATGCTGCGCCAGTTTTCGAACCGCCAGCCCCTCTAACAATTCCCTTATTTCAAATGCATCCAAAATTTCGCCGGGTTCATATTCACGCACATAAAATCCGCGACGTGGCTTTTGTTCTATCAATAAATCATCCTCCAGCATTTGAAAGGCCCTATGCAGCGGCATTCTGCTAACGGCCAGGTATTCCGCAATTTTTTGCTGGGTAAGTTTCTCGCCGGGCTTTAATTCGCCAGCCAAAATCTTAGCTTTTAATATCTCATATACCTTCTGACTAAGATCGGTATGCGTAATAGCATCCTCATTCATTGCAATGTATTTTGTATACAACATTAATACATTTTTTTAAACTCTTTTGTCAGTTGGCTTAGCTGAACCTTCCCTCATATTTTACCAGTTTGCTATATGAAGGTTTAAACGGGTTTTCGAATAAATAGTCTACACCATCAGGGCACAACCACTTCGACCTGGTTACTATAATTCATTAATACTGACGCTTTTGCTTTTACACCGATGCGTACATAATATTTGCCTGGTGTAAGCGCAGTTATTGCGACATTGCCAGCATCTGTAGTTAGTGCTGCCGTTTTGGTGAAATAGACGTTTGTTCTTGACCCCGTTGATGCAGTGGGAAACGGAACTGAGCTGCAATAGATCTCTTTCTTTTCAATAATATTGCCGGCGTTGGGCGTAAGCGAATAATCTGCATTAACCGTGGTGCCGCTAACTGTACCCTTTATTAATTTCGGCAGAATTAATGGTGTAACTACAAAATCTCTTACCTGAACGGCGCCGCCCGTGAGGTCGGCGGT
>JBBRCW010000176.1:0-14105 GCA_038204535.1 Chitinophagales bacterium
AAGGCCGTTGACCGGAATCGAATTAAAAGACAATTGCGGGAAGTTTATCGTTTACAAAAAGCCGAACTTATGCAAAATGTGCGCATAGGCGGTTTGCAAGTGGCCTTATTTTTTATTTATACCGGAAAAGAATTGCCTTTGCACGACGACCTTTTTAAAAAAATGGGAAAGGCCCTTTGCAGGTTGAACGAGCTGGTACACAATGACAAAAACCCATAGCAACAATAAATTTTAAGTCGATTGAAATTATTTCTTCAAATATTGAGCTGGCCTTTCATTCTTTTAATAAAATTCTATCAAAAGGCAATATCGCCATTACTGGGGCCTCAATGCCGGTTTACACCTACATGCTCATCTTACGCCCTCGAGGCATTTAAAAAGTATGGGATATTTAAAGGATTTTGGCTGTCGATAAAGCGGATAGTACGGTGTAACCCCTGGGGCGGCCATGGGCACGATCCAGTGCCTTGATAAGCCAACCAGGCATGTGATTGGCGATCATTTAATTTGCGAATTACTGTGCATAAAAAAAACTGCCCGTTATTTGAGCAGCTTTCCGGATATTTTTTCTGACAATATGATTAAAAGGTTAGCTTTTTTAAATTTTCCATCAATTCCCTTAAATCCTCGTTGGTGTAAAATTTATAAATCTCTGGGTCCTTATCATCCGGCCCCGCTTCCAATTGAGAAGGAATTTTTCTGTAAGGGCCAAATACCTGGGCGCTCGTATTATCGCTGATCTTCATAACCTGGTTGGGTGTGATCATGAAATTAGTTTTTCCATTGATGTTTTTGCCCATAGTAAGATTTCCGATACTGTCAATCTTTATCTTTAATTCTTCTTGTGTAATTACCTTGCTATTGCTTAGGTCTTTGCCAAACACCTGTAAACTTCCGGCTATGGTATCTGCTTTCAAATTCAAAATATAATAGCCATTTTCGGCGGGAATATTAATTGTTTGGGTGCCCGCTTCTGTTTCAACTGTTAACTCCGTGGCGGTTTTATCATATAATAGCACTTCTTTTTCAGCATACCCCGACCCCTTTAACATGGTGACTTTATTACCGTTTACCTGTAGGTCGCCTTTGCCCATTACCAATACTTTCTTTTGCATTTCGCTGGCGCACGATGAAAACAGCCCCGCCGTAACAAGAACGATAAATATGTTTTTGATCATAATAAAAGATTTAATAAAAAAACCCTGGCAGTATTACCAGGGTTGAAAATTATAAAGTTATCGCTGGAATGAAAAAATTATTTGGCGGCAGCATAACGCTCGGCTACTTTTGACCAGTTGACAACGCTCCAGATAGCCTTTAGGTAATCTGGTCTTTTATTCTGATATTTTAAATAGTAAGCATGCTCCCAAACATCAATACCAAACAAAGGAGTGCCTTTTACTTCGGCAACATCCATCAAAGGATTATCCTGGTTGGGGGTTGATGTTACTTCAAGCTTGCCGTCTTTTACGATCAGCCAGGCCCAGCCGCTTCCAAATCTGCCAGCGCCTGCTGCGTTCATTTTTTCTTTCAGGTCATCCACCGATCCAAAAGTATCGTTAATAGCAGATGCCAAATCACCTGTTGGCTCCGATGATGTTGCGGTTAAACTCTCCCAGAAAAAACTATGGTTCCAGTGGCCTCCTCCATTGTTACGAACAGGCGCTCCAATGGAACCTGCTGCAGCTACCAGCTCTTCTATACTTTTATTTTCGTTATCGGTACCGGCAATTGCTTTGTTTAAATTGTCAACATATGCCTGGTGGTGTTTTCCATGATGTATTTGCATGGTCAATGTATCAATATGCGGCTCTAATGCATCGTGTGCATAAGGCAAAGCGGGAAGTGTAAATGCCATAATGTATAAAATTTTAGGTTACAGAATAATTGGTAATCCGTTATTCCGCAAATTTATTGCCTATATGTTGATAACCGGTCTTTTGTTGGATTAAATGTTTCTTATATCGAAAATTATTCAGGATGAGTGAATGGGAGTGGTGGGTGGTGAGTGCGCAGATAGTTCAATGTCGTTTACACTTTAGCTGACAAATCAGGTTTCATGTCTTTGTATTGCCATATATGAAGACAGGCATAGGTTCTGTAAGGGCTCCATTTGGCCGAACGCTTCAGCATTTCTTCTTTTATTTTCTTTTTATCAACCGAATCCAGCCCATAAATTTTGATCATGCCTTGCTGAATACCCAGATCATCAACAGCAAAAACATCTTCGCGGCCCAGCGTGAACATTAGCAGCATTTCTACCGTCCAGCGGCCGACACCTTTAATTGCAGTCAGTTTCTCTAATATTTCTTCATTGTACATTTTAAGCAATTTCTTATCCGTTATAGCATGATCGATGCAAAAGCGGGCAACATTTTGAACATAAGATACCTTGGCATTGGATAACCCAATATTGCGCAATATATCTGAAGGCGTATCGAGCACTTGTTGAGGTTTTGGTTCTTTACCATCATAAATTTCTAAGAAGCGCTTGTAGATCACTTTGGCAACGTGTGTGCTTAATTGCTGGCTCATAATACTAGCCATCAGGCGCAACGGTATGTTCTTATGCAATACCAGCGGAGGCAATGGTTCGGTAATAATTTTGGCCAGTTTTTTATCTTTTATCAGGTGGGGCAGGTATTCCATATAGCTATGATAATTAAGTAAACAAGTTAAGAAACATGCAAACGATCCGACGAATTTGCACATATTTATCTTCGACTTCCTAAAAATGCCTCATAGTAAAGCTGTATTCCTGCTTATACTTTTTTTTGCCTTATGATTTCTTATAAATCATTTTGTTATTTAGAAGGCCGTAAATTGTACTTAAACGCATTATTATGAAAGCAATATTTTTAGGTTTGATGTTTATCATGGTATTAGGACAGACGTCACGAGCTCAATCTGCAGATGAAAAATACATCAGGCAGATATTGGCCAATCAGGTCAGTTTTTGGAACAAGAACGATATCCCTAATTTTATGAAAGGTTACTGGAATAATGACAGCGTGCTTTTTATAGGTAAATCGGGCCCGAAATATGGGTATGAAACTACCTTGAAAAACTATCAGAAAAATTATCCGAACGATGCAGCAATGGGTGTGCTAAGTTTCGATCTTTTAGAATTAAATCGTTTGTCGACGATCTATTCTTTTGTTGTTGGTAAGTTTCATTTAGAATCAACAATCGGTAATGCTGAGGGCTATTTTACGCTGTTGTTTAAAAAGATAAGAGGCAAATGGTTTATTGTGGTAGATCATAGTTCTTAACTGAGTAAGGTTTAAGGTGTAAGGTTTAAGGTGTAAGGATTAGGGTGTAAGGTTTAAGTCGTAAGGTTTATGGTAATGAGCAATTGGCAAAGCGCAACTGGCAATGAGCAATAGGCAAAGGGCGAAGAGCAAAAGGCAATTGGCAAGGGAGAATAAATGAAGGGGTAATACAAAACAGCGGGGCAGTTCTAATTATAGCGATTGAGGGTAGTGCAATGTCTTTTTGAAACCCGGCAATCCCTTTTCTAATCAATAAACAAGGCCTCCCAAATGCGATCATTTTATTTCATAATAATCACTCCTAATCCCCGCAATCCCGGTTCTACCTAAAAAAAAAGACCGCCTGATAGCGATCCTTTTTAATTTCAACATAATCTTATTTAATCTCACAAATCCCAGTTCTATAGACCGCCCTAAAGCGATCCTTTTAATTTCATAATAATCTTATTTAATCCGGGAAATCCCGGTTCTACAGCGGGTACTTTCCATCTGCCAACAATTTAGCCGCTATTCTTCTCCTGGCTTCTTTTACATTAAATGGCTCCGTTTTGGTAAACCTTTTTAATCCCAGTAACATCATCCGTTGTTCATCGCCTTCGGCAAAACTATTAATGGCGTCTTTACCCGCCTTATTAATGCGGTCGGCGGCATCGGTCAAATAAGTACGTACGATATCCAATTCAAACTGTACATTTTCTTCTCCTTTGCTTTCTAAAAGTTTAATCACTCTAAGCAAGGCACTTTCTGCATTAAATGTTTCTATGGCCATATCGGCGATATTCATAAGTATTTCCTGCTCGCTTTCTAACTTTGCCATTAGTTTTTGAACCGACCCACCGGCTACCATCAGAATAGCCTTCTTGTAATTGGCAACGTATTTCAGTTCTTTGGCGAAAGCGCCTTCGTCTGCAGCACCAAAATCAGGAATGCTCATCAAATCTTTCTGCACATTCATAGCGGCGCCCATCAGGTTCAGACGGCCTTTCATGGCACGTTTTAACATCATGTCAACGGTTAATAAGCGGTTGATCTCGTTGGTACCCTCGTAAATCCGGTTAATCCTGCTATCGCGATAAGCCTTCGAAATAATATACTCGTCGCTATAGCCATTACCGCCATGTATTTGAACACCTTCATCTACCGCGTAATCCAAAACCTCGCTGCCATAAACCTTTAGCATAGCACATTCTATGGCAAATTCTTCGGCTGCGCCCAATAAGGCTTCGTAAAAAGGTTTGCCGCTGTTAATCAGTTCAATTTCGGTGTCGTCAATCCACTTGGCAGTGCGATAATTTGCAGATTCGCATACCCAGGCTCTAATGGCCATTTCGGCCAGTTTGTATTGAATAGCACCGAAAGTGCTGATAGATTTTTTAAACTGTTCGCGGTTGATGGCATATTCAATGCTCGTATTGAGCGCTCTTTTAGAACCGCCCAATGCTGCCGCGCAAAGTTTTAACCGGCCAATATTTAGAATATTGAAAGCGATGATATGGCCCTTGCCAATTTCGCCCAGCAGGTTTTCAACCGGCACTTTGCAATCCTGGAAATAGAGCTGCACGGTGGAAGAACCTTTAATGCCCATTTTGTGTTCTTCGGGCCCTTGTGTAAAACCTTCAAAACCACTTTCAATAATAAAGGTTGAAAATTTTTCTCCATCGATCTTCGCAAAAACGGTATACACGTCGGCAAAACCGCCGTTGGTGATCCAGCATTTCTGGCCGTTTAAAAGATAGTGTTTGCCATCTTCGCTTAGGTGGGCTGTTGTTTTTGCGCCCAATGCGTCGCTGCCACTGTTGGGTTCAGTTAATCCATAAGCTCCTTTCCATTCGCCTGATGCCAGTTTGGGTACATATTTTTGCCTTTGCTCTTGAGTACCAAAATATAGAATGGGTAAAGTGCCAATGCCGGTATGTGCCGAAACTGCCACCGAGAATGAGAAACCTCCGCCCAATCCTTCGTTAACAAGCGTTGAGGTAACAAAGTCTTTTCCCAACCCTCCAAATTCTTCTGGAATGGCAACCCCGAGCAGGCCTTGTTCGCCAGCCTTTGTTAATAACGAGGGCATTAAACCGGGTTCCAGTTTGTCTATTCGGTCAACGATTGGCATTACCTCGGCTTCCAAAAACGAGCTGCACATGTCTTTCACCATTTGCTGTTCCTCATTATAGTCTTCGGGAATAAAGGTTTCGAATGGCGAACTTTCTTTTATCAGCCATTCGCCTCCATGAATGCTTTGGGTGGCTTGTGTTGTTGTACTCATTTTTTATAGATTATTATTTTGTTATTAAAATGAATGGTTGTTTAATGCTCTTTATAAGTGATGAAGCTGTATTAAGCCTTATTTAAGGTTTTCGTAAACCTTTGCCAGCACAGATTTGCACAGTTCAATATCTTCTGCATATACGCCTGCCAGCGCTTCGTTCAAGGTTTGATTAGCCATATCCATCGTGGTGTCTTGTAATGCCCTGGCGGTCTCTGTCAAAAAGATCAGGTTTATTCTTCTGTCATCTTTTGAAGCCACCCGTTTAACCAAATTCAATTTTTCAAGATTATCTACCAGCCTGGTTATACTGGGTTTATCCCTAAAAGTACGCAGGCACAATTCCTGCTGGCTCAGCCCTTCTTCCTTCCATAAATGATACAAAACGCTCCATTGTTCAATAGTAATGTCTATTTCTGCCTGCTTAAAATTCTTTTGTAATCTGCGTGCTACCGCAGTTGATGCCATGCCCGTTATGAAGCTGTATAATTCCCCTCTTTTAAATTGGTTGTTTGGCATATAGTTAGTTAAGCAACTATTCAAATGTAAGTAGTTATTTTGTTATAATAAATATATGTCTGGTTAAAATTTGGTACGTTTTTTTCTATTGCAGGTCATCGATATTAAAACGATGCCGATAAATCGGCAGCAGGTTTTTATATCTTGCTAACTGTTACAAAAAATAACTATAATTGATTAATGGATAAAACGGACAGTCATTATATTGAGGCGGGCAATGCGTTGTTCCATTATCAGCAGTATGGTAGTGGAGAGAAGTTATTATTTTGCTTTCATGGCTATGGCCGCGATGGTGGCTCCTTTCATTTTTTAGATCAACCGCTGGGCGAAAGTTTCACCATTATTGCCATTGACATGCCTTTTCACGGGTTAACACAATTTAAAGACAAGCTGACATTTCATCCCAACCAGTTAATAGAAGTGATGCAAAAGATCAGGAAGCTGCTTCAAAAAGAAAAGGAAAAATTTTATTTACTAGGTTTTAGTATGGGCGGCCGCATTACACTTCATTTAACCCAAATTTTACACCGGCATATTGAGCGGGTGGTGTTGATAGCGCCTGACGGGCTAAAAATAAATTTCTGGCACTGGTTCTGCACCCACACATGGCTGGGCAATAAATTTTTAGGATATAGTATTAACCATGCCGGTTGGGTTTTGTATTTATTAAAACTGGCGGAGAAAACAAAAGTGATTAACGCAACCGTAGCGGGATTTGTTTTTTATTACATCCACGATGCGGAGCAGCGCAAAATGCTGTACCAGCGATGGACTGCCCTGAGAAAATTTACACTGTTTAAAGGCAAACTGAAACGACTGATCGTAAAAGATCAGATACCGGTTAAAATGCTTTTTGGATTAAAAGACAAGATCATACAGTCGGCATCGGGCCGTAAGTTCAGAAGGGGGGTCGAAGATTTTGTGACTGTAAAAGTGATCAATGAATCTCATTACCTGCTTACGGAAAACCATGCAGCTACCATTGGCGAATTGCTAAATGGGTAATCTCCCGGATATCTTTCTAAAAGGAAGCGATAGGGAAACAGTTTTAATTACTGGGTAACAGGTTTACAATATCCACAAAGAAAAATGGTGTTTTTCACAAATACACTGAGATAGGGCTTTGCGCACCTTGTGTATGTTGCTTCTCCGGTACTTTTTGGTTAAGCATGAATATTGATATGCTCATTTTTGATTCTTTTTCTGGTCTGTAGTCTTACTGTAATAGTTGTTTCTTTGCTTCACAATGTGGTGGAAAATCATAATCATACTTACAATAATTTTATTGGGCGGATATGCCTGGCTGATCGACAGATACCGCATCTGGTTTCAGCAGATAAATCCCTTTCAGCCAACTGGAACGCCGGCACCTGCAATAAGGTTCTCGGTTATTATACCCGCACGAAATGAGGCTGCTAACATCCGCAAATTTCTTGGTTCGATATTACAGCAACAGTATCCCCGAAATCTTTTTGAGGTAATAGTAATAAACGATCACTCAACCGATGCAACTGCTGCAGAGGTAAACAAATTGAAACAACAATTTGGCAACCTTAAGCTGTTGCAGATGGAAGACCTTATTAAAGGCGAAACACTCAACAGTTACAAAAAAAGGGCAATCGAACTAGCCATAGGCAAAGCGACCGGCGATTGGATTGTGGCCACCGATGCCGATTGCCTGGTGACAGAAAACTGGTTATCCACTTTCGCATCTTTTATTGCCGAACGCCAGCCGGTTTTTGTGGCTGCGCCGGTTCAATTCATCAACGATGGTTCGTTCTTGTCCATCTTTCAAACGCTCGATTTTTTAAGCCTGCAGGGTATTACCGCAGCATCGGTTAGCCAGGGTTTTCATAGTATGTGCAACGGCGCTAACCTGGCTTATAACAAAGCTGTCTTTTACGAGGTGGGCGGTTTTTCGGGCATCGACAATATTGCAAGTGGCGACGATATGCTGCTGATGCATAAGATATATAGTAATTATCCGCAGGGCGTGCAATACCTGCTATCGAAAGAAGCTATAGTAAACACTACACCTATGGCCGATTGGCAGCGCTTTTTTAACCAGCGTATACGCTGGGCAAGCAAGGCAACCACTTACGACGATAAACGAATTTTCTGGGTGCTGGCGCTGGTGTATGCCACCAATGTCGCAATGCTGGTCTTATTTTTTGCCGGCTTTTGGAGGCATTCTTTATTTATATCCTGGATATTACTTTTGATGGGAAAAATAATGATAGAAATGCGGTTTATGTTACCGGTGGCTACTTTCTATGGCAATGAAAAACTATTGAAATGGTTTGGAGCAATGCAGCCCGTGCATATATTCTATACGGTTGTATCTGGCTGGCTGGGTAAGTTTGGCAGCTACCAGTGGAAGGGGAGGAAGGTGAAGTAGAGCCCCCCGCCCCTAAAGGGGAGCTGAAGCCCCAAACTCAAAAAACCTTCGTGATTCTTCGCGTCTTAGTGCCAGCCCGCGGAGTGTCGAGGGTTTAAAATGCCTTATGGTATTTGGTTGGTCACCACTACATTTCTGTTAAAGCTTTCATCCAGCGATATAAATGTTTCGGTTCTTTCAATGCCTTTTATCTTCTGCAACTGATCGTGGAGTACATTGCGCAACTGGGCTATATCTTTGCAAATTATTTCTGCAAACATGCTGTAATTGCCGGTAGTATAATTTAGCCGCACGATTTCAGGAATGGTCTGAAGGTCTTTGACAACGGTATCATATAAAGAACTTTTTTCGAGGTAAATGCCAATAAAGGCGATTACATCGTAACCAAGTGCCTTGAGATCTACGTTTAAACGGGTGCCTTTTACAATACCCAGTTCCTGTAGTTTTTTAATGCGAACATGGATGGTTCCCCCCGATACAAATAACTTTTTTCCGAGGTCGGCATAGGAGATCTCTGCGCTCTCCATCATTTCGTAAATGATCTGATAATCTAGTTTGTCAAGATTTAATTTGGCAGCCATTTTAAGTTTTTTATTTTGACGATCGCTAATGTATTATGCAAATATTTAAATAAATTCTATAATTTAAAAATTTTTATTGATTTATTTGCAAAGTAAATCCAATTTTGCTGTAATATTGCCATATCAAGTTCTTTAAAGGTATGCACAAAGGTAGCATGCTTAATACTGTGGGGTGATGAAACTTTTGGCAGACATGCCCTCTTGTCTCGGGGGTGAGGATCATGGGATAAACGTAGTGTAGAGCCGATTGGGTAGAAATACCTGACCGACCAGGGTCGACCACTGAAACTTTGCGCTATAGCTAACCACCTCGTGGAGGTTCGACCCCTCCCCCTACAGCAACCTGGTTTTAACAAACCAACCAATGTTCTTTTTTTACTGTGGAGTGATGAAATTTTTGGCAGACATGCCCTCTTGTCTCGGAGGTGAGGATCATAGGATAAACAAAGTATAATGCCTTTCGCAAGAAAGACTGGGGTGGACCACCGCAACATTGTACTCTGGCTAACTACCTCGTGAAGGTTCGATCCCTTCTTCCACAGCACTTATGGTTTTAGTATACCAGCAAACGTTCTTTTTATACTGTGGAGTGATGAAATTTTTGGCAGACATGCCCTCTTGTCTCGGGGGTGAGGATTATGGAATAAACGAAGCATAATGCCTTTCGCAAGAAAGACTGGGGTGGACACCGCAACATTGTACTTTGGCTAACTACCTCGTGAAGGTTCGATCCCTTCTTCCACAGCTCTCCAGGCCTCAATCATTCTCATTTGTGTTTATGGTTGGGGCTTTTTTTTTGCCTTCGACTACGCTCAGGAAATAAGTGAGACAACATTTACGCTGCCTGAGCGGAGCCGAAGCCAAAAATAAGTTGGACCTCAGCATCGGTGCCTGAGCGGAGCCGAAGGCACGTAGGCAGCCATTCACTTCACTGCCATGGTCAGCAATACAAAGCTTTCTTCCACAGCCAGAACACTATGCGGTATTTTTTCGTGTAGGGCGATCATTTGTTTTTCGCCTAAGCTGACGGTCTGGTTTTCTGCGGTAAAGTTTATATTACCTGACAATACCTGCAAGTTGATCATTCCTTTAGCGGTATGCGTTTTTAGTTCGGCGTTTTTACGCAATCCCATCAATACAATAGTGAAGCTATCCGATTTAAAGATGGTAATGGAATTGCGGTCGCTTTCTTTCCAGATGCTTTCGTTTTTTACCTGCTCAATAAACTGATTGAGGTCCATATGAACGAATTTGGCGTCTAATACACGGTCGCCTTCGGGGCGTAGGGGAGTTGATTCGTTGTATTTATTTTCCATTGTATTGATTTTGAACCCCGGTTAAGTGGGGCGGTGATGAATGGGTTGTTACGGGAAGTTTATCAAGTTACATAAATTATTGAATTTATCAGTGGCTCTGCTGCTTTAGCCGCGGCCCTAAAGCGAGGAGAGAGACCAGAACTCCTGAGCCCCGGCCCTAAAGAGAGGAAAGAGGCCAGAACTCCTGAGCCGCGGCCCTAAAAGGGAGGAGAGAGGCCCCAACCTCACTTCCTTTCACCTTTACAGGTATTCGCCACTTGCAAAAAGCAATATTCTTCGTTCGAGAGTTTAACCAGAATTCCTGTGTTTATGGCTTTATCCAGGGGATGGCGAAATGAATTCGGGATGACGGCCCGGATTGACAGCTATAGTTGCGTGTCATCTCTAATTTCTGGTTGACGGCTCTATCCGTCTCTGTGTTCTGCCATGTCGCTGTGCCTCCGTGGTTTTACGTATCCTTATCTAAAAATTCTTTTAAAACAACCGCCTGGTTATGCTGCTCATCTTTTGCGCCATATACCAACGTGACTGTTTTATGTTCTTTAATGATCGTTCTTAATTCTTCAACGGCCGGTGCGTTGGTCAATTCTTTTTCATATTTGGTTTTGAATTCGTTCCATCGCTTCACATCGTGATTAAACCATTTGCGCAATTCGGTTGACGGCGCTATCGCTTGCAACCAATGATCAAAATGTGCCGCTTCTTTTTTTATGCCTCTGGGCCAAAGCCGGTCCACTAATATGCGAATGCCATCACCTTTTTCCGGTGGTTCGTATGCCCGTTTAATTTTAATGGTTCCCATGTCATTCAGACTTTTGCTGGTAATCGAAATTGTTTAAATAACTGCCAGCCGAAAATGGTCAAGGTAATTACTTTTAATACTTCGGCAATGGCAAAATACCCATGCATCGGAGAGGGTGGTAATGGTCTGCCTTCAATCACCGAGATGGCTCTTACTTCTAAAGCAGGCAATAACCAAATGGTTTGCAGCAAAAGGATACCGAACGGCAATACAAACCAGCTTAATATTTTGTTACCAATACCCTCCTTTATCAACCATAGATTAATGGAAATAACTGCAGCAAAAATCCATTCAATTTTGTTTAATGCGGCAAAAACCAGTTTACCAATGCCGAGGCCAATTGGCAGCGTAACACCCGGTGCCCGAAATTTTAACCAGGCTTCCATAAAGCTGATGGCAACAATGCAACCCACCCACATAAACACCGATGCAATCACCAAAAACCGCTTTGTCATTATACCAGTGGTTTTATTTTTTGTGTTTTAAAATAGCCGATTTTGATTTCGAACATTTCGGCCATCTTATTAGCGCGCCACAAGGCTTCATCCGCCTTTTTACCAGTAAATAATTCCTGAACTGTTTGGAAGAACAAAGCCAGCCAGTGTTGAAAATGCGCATGCCCTACCGGTAGGTTTGCATGCGGCGGAAAGGGGCTGCCATAATAGGTGTGTTCTTCTAACAGCACTGTCTGCCAAAAGCAAACCATTTTTTCTAAATGTTGCGGCCATCTGTCTTGAATTTTTTCATTAAAGATAGACCCGATAAATTCGTCGGCTCTTATCTTATCATAAAAGGTATAGACCAAAGATCGGATGTCGTCCACATCATGTATGTCGTGTTTGCAGTTCATTATTTTGTATAGTTATTATGTTACTGTTATGCAGATTAATTATCGTGTCAGGTATGCCAGTTTGCCGGTTAACTGGTTTTGCAGTTCGCCCAACCTGGCTGACTGCAGCATAGTAAAAAGTTCGGTCCGTATCTTTTTAAACTCATTATGTAACGGGCAAGGTTTTGTTTCGGAGCAGTTTTTCAAACCCAGTCCGCAGCCCGTAAACAAACGGTCGCCATCAATGGCTTTCACTACATTGGCCAAATTGTTATTGAGTAATGGCTCGTCAAGATAAAAGCCGCCGCCCGGCCCTTTTAAAGACCGGACAAGTTTATGCCTGGTTAATTCGTGTAATATTTTGGCTATAAATTGTTCTGGTGCATCCGTTCCCTGCGCAATTTCTTTTATGCCCACACGAGCGCCGTCATTTGATTTTTTGGCAATAAAAATGAGTGCCCTTATGGCATGTTCACACGTTTTTGAAAACATAATTTATTTCAATATTCCGCAAAGATAAAGAGGGTTGAATAATAAATGACTATTTTGTCGTCTATTACTGAATATAATTTTTATTGAGTTAATTTTAACCATTTTATTATAATTAAAACTTACCTTTTGCTAAGATTATTTGGTATATGACAGGTACATTATTTATTAGACGATCATCTTTCAATTTAAAGCATTTTCCGGTGCTTGATATGCGTGATTGCTATACTTGTTCATTTACCGAGTTTCTTCCTTTTACTTCCGCGATGTTTTATTTCTCCAGTTTCAAAGCTTTTAAAAAGATAACCCCGGCCCAACAAATACCAGGTTACGGGGATGCACATCTTTTTATTTATTAAAACTTTGAAATCTTATAATCATGTTACAGCTACAGCACAAGCCCTCGGCTACAGGCAGTTTTTTAACTTTTTTGGTATTGCTTTCCGGAATTTTTTTGAAGCATGGATTTATTGCCGATGCCCGCTGGTATTGGGGGCTGTTATTTACAATTCCCCTTTGCGGCATAACGGCCTACCTAAATAATAGAAGAGAAATAAGTATTGCCAGCGAAATCTTATCAGAAAAACACAGGATGAGTAATAATTGAACTGGTGCATTCGATCATAAAAATTCTGAAAGCCAGTGTACTGCCGGGGTCTAATTCCATTGCCCTGGCATACGCACTTTGGCGCTAAAAGAAAACACGGTTAAATTTAAAAAAGAACTTAGTGCTTCTTTGTATTCTGGGGCTTTTGAATTTTAATATATGGTCGAGCTTTTGCTGAATACGTCTTAGCATATCAGGCGTTACTTTTTAAGCATGACCATGCCGGTTGTCTTTTTCCTCAAAGCCTGCTTCACCGAGGCTCACTTAAAGGCGGTAGCACCGTTTTACATAGCCATAGGTAATATGCAGGGTTTTGCACACTTCGGTGCGGGTGCATAGCCCAACAGATATAAAACTGCGCTATCTTGCAACGGAAGGAGCTTAAGTCATTTTTGTCGTGCATGCCAACTGGCTGACCGCTGTGCAGTAGCATACTGTATCACCTTTTGTAAAAACACCAAAACAGGCATTGAATAATTTAGTGTCTGAAGGAAAAAATGAGAAGTTTTAATTGCATCCGGATCTATTTGAAGGAATGGGCAATTTCGGTAATTTTTTCTTTGCGAACAATAGAGATGAAACCATTGATCTTAAAGGGTGGGATCAGAAGTTCTGAAATTATATCAATACTTTTTACAACTGCTGAAAAACAACATCTGTTAGCAATCAACACTACTTTGAATTGTTCCTGAATACCTGTGAATAGCTTAACAATCGCTAATCTACCGGAGGCAACAACCTTTTAGTACGCGGGTTTATAACGATCATTTTTCTATGAATTCAAACGAACGCCTGCAATGCTGTTTACCTATTCAAATTGATTTAACTGTAAGAAGGAGACCTTAACTTGAAACTCAAAGCTCAATAGCAGGTAATCCACTTTCTTCCAGGTGTTTCCTGTACTGCTTTTCAAACTTCCTGTTTTTCTTTACGCCTACACTGCTAAGTATTCCGCTCAAAGTAGTTTCTACAACATAATTAACAAACGACTGGCCATGTTTACGCGTGGTATATATAACACCTTTGCGG
>JBBRCW010000177.1:0-13914 GCA_038204535.1 Chitinophagales bacterium
TGCAGCCTCATTTGCTCCTTTTGTTAAAAAAGGCATCCTTATCTGTTAAAATCCGCTGTTTTTATGTTGTCAAAATTTCTTATTCCTTGAAAATCAATGTGTGATTTTTTGAAAATACGTTGTAGTCCCCACCGGCATAATTATTCATGGTGTTGGTTTGCGGTAGCTTTGATTGATGTTTCTCAAAGTGATTTTTAAAACCATAAAATCTACGGGTGAACGAAAAAGGTTTTTTCGCTTATGTGAAAGTTATCGCTTTGATAATACGGTTCGTCATCAAACGATCCTTCATCTTGGTTCACTTGATGAGTTGCCTTTGATAGATCAAAAACAAGCGCTTGCTGTCCGTATAAATGAATTGGTAAAACAACACCATACGGGAAAGCAAAGTTTATTTCAAACCCCTGATCCACTAATAGAAACATTAGCACAAAAGTACTTTGCAGAAATTAAAGAAAAGCAACGCCTTGATATAGCCGGAGGCAAAGATTATCAACGCATAGATACCGATACGGTAAACAACAAAAACGTTCGGGAGGCAGGTACAGAATGGCTTTGTATGCAGGCACTCGATCAGTTAGACATTCGCACTTTTTTGACTAAAAACGAGTGGCCTGAAGAACACATACAATTAGCTCTTACGCACATCATTAGCAGGGCAACTTATCCTGCAAGCGAACTGCGCACAAGCCAGTGGATAAAAGAAAATTCCTCAGTTTGCGAGCTTACCGGCTATCCGATAGAGAAGATAACCAAAGACAAACTCTATGACATTAGTAAAGGCTTGTATAAAGTAAAAGAGGAGCTGGAAAAACATTTAAGCAGCCGCACCAATGAACTCTTTGATCTTAACGATAAAATCATCCTCTACGACCTTACCAACACCTATTTTGAAGGGTCTATGCGTGGCAGCAAAATAGCCAGATTTGGAAGGAGCAAAGAAAAGCGCGGTGATGCACGATTGGTAGTTCTTGCAGTGGTAGTCAACTCCGAAGGGTTTCTAAAGTACTCTCAAATATTTGAAGGCAACATAGCAGACAGTAAAACCTTAGAGAAGATCATCGCTGAATTATCAGCACGAACTTCATCCACTGAACGTCGTCCTGTAGTGGTATTAGATGCAGGTATTGCCACAGAAGATAATCTGAAATTGCTTAAGAAAAACAATTTTGATTATATGTGTGTATCAAGGTCGGGTATGAATAAATACACGGTAGATACAGAAAGTAAACCGGTTAAGATAGTTGATAAAAAACAGCAGCCTCTTATCCTTCAGAAAGTAAAAGTAGAAGGCAGCACCGATACCTGGCTTCGGGTACACAGTGCAGCCAAAGCGCTGAAAGAATCTGGAATGAATAGCCGTTTTTCAGAGCGATTTGAACAAGGGCTTACACAAATAAAAGAAGGTCTGGGTAAAAAAGGTGGAGTAAAAAAACAGGAAAAAGTATGGGAACGAATGGGCAGGCTCAAAACCAAATATCAAAGCATTCATAAGTATTATGATATAAGCACCGAAGCAAATAAGAAGGGAATGGTTACTAATATAACATGGGCGCAAAAGCCTGTCGAAAAGAAAGAGGGTTATTATCTGCTTCGTACTACCCTTGACCAAAAAGATGAACAGGTACAATGGACAATTTATAATACCATAAGAGAAATAGAAGCCACCTTCCGGGTATTAAAAACCGATCTTGATCTTCGGCCGGTTTATCATAAGACAGATATCGCAGCAATGGCACATCTTCACCTGGGCCTGTTGGCCTATTGGGTGGTAAATACTATCCGCTATCAACTCAAACAAAAAGGCATCAACAACGAATGGCGGGATATAGTCAGAATAATGAACTCGCAAAAAATAGTAACTACCACAATGAATAACGACTATGATCAACAAATCATCATAAGACAATGCAGTGAACCAACAGACCAGGTAAGCAAAATCTATACAGCCTTAAAATTCAAATCTCAACCCTTCACCCGTAAAAAATCTGTAGTCCCCCTTGCCGAAATCAAAAAACATGGAACTACCGAAAAGCCTGACTTATTTTCTGGATAGCTGCAATGTGGGTTAACATTCCGATCTCTATTTTGATCGGGAAGAAATCCCTACGTCACAACAAAGGATCCCTCGTTCCTCGGGATGACATAGGGTTTATCCGATCCCGATTTTGATCGGGAAGGAATCCCTACTGAACAACAACGGATCCCTCGAGCATCCAGGCTTCATAGGAGCCGCCTAAATTCATCAAAACAGGAAGCACCTACGGAGCTATAATCCGACACTACCATGTATTTTTCTATAAACAGGATGCTCCTATGGAGCAAAATAGACTTTACGAATGTGTCCACACGATAGGATTTGACGGGACAAGTCATGATAAACAGGCCGAAGATCAAGATCGTCATTTAATGTACGGAAGGTGGCTTCTTTTTCTCTTATGGTATTGTAAATTATAGCTTGGGCAGGTAAGTAAAATGCCAGGGTCCCTTGGCAAGCACACATAGGCCAAAAAGGAGACCCCGGCAGGACCTAACAACAACGGATCCCTCATTCCTCGGGATGACATTGGGGTTGTCCGACCCCGCTTTTCATCCAAACTTCTCCTGTCCTTCCGATCTCGATTTTGATCCTATCGTGTGGACACATCCTATGCATGTGCATTTTATTCTAAATCAAGCAATTTGATTCTACCGTTCCAGCGGAACGAAAGATGGGTAGGTAAACATATTCCATGAAACGTTTTCGTTCCAGCGGAATGAAAGGTGGGTGGTTGGATCGGCAGCATCAACAATTTCGAAAAATATTCAACCACGCGAACAATCACATTTTATATTTTATTATTTCGATGTGTCGTCGTTGAAAACTGAAATATGCTATTTTGATTTCAAACCATGGATCGGTTTCATTCATCTTCCGTTCCTCCGGAACGGGAAAATATTTTTTGCCTTTATTTCTACCCCCTTACGTTCCTCCGGAACGGGATATTTCGAGACTTTTTTTGCCCGTGTTGTTATTGCAGCGAGTGCAGGGTGTTATTCACCTGCAACTGTGGCGTGGTAAAAAAGCCCAACCACTGCCTTGCCGATGAACGAAATGCGACCCCGCAATACTGACGGGGCAGGCAGCAACGATGATTGAACGGAGTTAACTCTGCTTTTACCATAAAACACCACCGTCCTGCCACGATGTTCCCGAGCTAAATAAAGTGGTTGCGTTGTTCCGGCGCATTATAAGAACTTTCTTAGCGAACGACAGGTTCCCTTGACTTTCACACTAGTCTATCAAAGGAGAACCTGCCGGGACAAAGAGCAAAAACAATTGCACCTGACATTCTATGCCTTTACAGGTGTTTGTTTAAAAGCCGCAATTGCCAGTGGTGACACCTGGCAGTAAGAAATGATGTCAAAAAAAGATTGTTCATAAATGTTTGCTATTTGATTGAAGTGTTAATACCTTCTGTCGCTTAACAAACTAATAAGCATGAAAAAGATAATAAATCTGTTGCCGTTATATATTGTTTTAGTTCAAAGTGTATCAGCCCAGAACATTGGCCTGGGCACCACATCACCACTTTCCAGGTTAGACATCAATGGCGATATTGCGTTGCGTAGTGCAGAGCTAATGATCAGCACCACCTACAATTATGCTTTAGATGTGAACACAATAAAACAAAGTAATTATAAGCTCAAATCCTCCCCTGTTCCCGTTGGCAATTTTATTGTTGTCGGTATTACAAGCGGTGTTGAGGGAAGACTTATCACCCTTACCAATCGCACCGGCAATTCAATGGAAATTTATAACGAAGATGTTACTTCGAATGCCGTTAACAGGATACAAACCGGCACCGGAGGGACGGTAGCTATATATTCCGGTGGCGCAGTTACCTTACTATATGATGCTACTGATCAAAGGTGGTCAATTAAATCAATGCACTACAACAGCCTGGATTATTTTGGCGGTAGCGGGATTGGAGGATGGAGCCTTACGGGCAATTCAGGAACAACAACAGCAAACTTTCTTGGCACCATCGATAATCAACCTTTAATCTTCAAGGTGAATGGGAACAGTGCGGGAATGATAAGCCCGTTAAACTTAAACACATCTTTTGGCAATCTCAGCTTGTCAGCTAATACAACGGGCATTGCAAATACAGCCAATGGCCATAATGCGCTCCGCTTTAATGAAACCGGTAGTCGCAATACAGCCATTGGCACCTCGGCACTAAGGGTCAATGGTGCGAATGAAAATACTGCCGTCGGCTTTGGAACTTTGTCCTTAAACGAATAAGGACAACAAAATACTGCTATTGGCGCTGTCAGTTTAACCAACAACATAACCGGTAGCGGCAATACTGCAATTGGCTTTGAATCTATGGCACAGGGAGAAGCGCTCCTTAAAAATACCGCCGTAGGATTTCAAACGTTATACAGCCTTAGCTCAGGCGGCTCTGAACACAACAATGCTTTTGGCTACCGGGCTTTGGTCTCTTTGACAACTGGAAATGGCAACACGGCTGTGGGCAGCAACTCGATGGAAGGAAGCGTCAACGCTTTTCAAAACACGGCCATAGGCGTTAATACTTTAATGCACGCCAGCAGCCCCAGCCTTTTTAATACAGCAATAGGCTATGGTGCGCTACAAAGATCCACAACTGGTATACAAAACACTGCCGTAGGTACGGGAGCTCTTGACTTTATTACAACAGGCAGTTTTAATACCGCAATTGGGATGGGTGCTGGTACACTTATCGGCGATCTATCCGGCTCTACTGTTATTGCTAACGGTGCAATGGTTTCGCTCAGCAATATGATGATGTTTGGCGCCAAGAATATAGAAAAGTGGGGTTTTGGCGATGCAACACCTGCAGCGGGTTATTGTTTAGCAGTGGGCACGACTGCAACAAACGGTAATGGCGCAAAACTTACCAATGGCGGTGTATGGACGAACGCGTCAGATAAAAACTTAAAAGAAGACTTTCAAAAACTTGATGACTACAACATACTTGAAAAAGTAAGCAATCTCAATATAACAAGATGGCGATACAAAGGCTTGCAAGAATACCATATCGGCCCTATGGCGCAGGATTTTTATAAGCTTTTCAACACGGGCAACGATGATAAAAGTATTTCTACTATTGATCCTGCTGGTGTTGCCTTACTATCCATCCAGGCACTGACTAAGGAAAATAAAGCGCTGAAAACGGACATGCAAAGTCTGCAATTACAGATTAATGAATTGAAGAAACTTTTGGAGGTTATCGCAGAAAAAAAATAACGACGGGATGTTTAGTTACGGCTTTAATATCCCATGCTGGTGTTCGTTGCAGGCCGGCCATTGCATGGTGTTGGCAGCCTCAACTAAGCATCCGTAAAAGCCAGGCACCTACTTTGCCGCCGCTTTCCTGGGTGACACCTTCTTTGCTACTGTTTTCTTTGAGGCCGCCTTCTTTGCCGGTTGATCTCTTTAATCGCCGTAGCCGGCTTTTACTTCAGTTTTGGCATGTTTCTTAACATCCTGGCTTAACGATTTGCCCACGTCGTCACTTTCTTTGATCTGCCCTTTTTCATTTCTCTTTATGTATCTTTTGTCTCCGTTACGAGCAATTAAAGTTACCATGTATTTTTCTATAAACAGGATGCTCCTATAGAGCAAAATAGACTTTACGAATGTGTCCACACGAAAGGATTTTGATCGGGAAGGAATTCCACCCTAAACAACAACGTATCCCTCGTTCCCCGGGAGGACATATGGTTTGTCTTTCAAACTTCTCCTGTCCTTCCGACTTCTCCTGTCCTTCCGATCCCGATTTTGATCGGAAAGGAAGCCCTACCTAAACAACAACGGATCCCACGTGCCTCGGACATAGGACTTGTCATTTCAACTTTTTCTGTCATTCCGACGTAGGAGGAATCCCTACGTAATAATAAAGGATCCCTCGTGCCTCGGGATGACATATGGGATGTCTTTCCGACCCCGCTTGTCATTCAAACTTCTCATGTCATTCCAACGAAGGTTGCCCGACGTAGGAGGAATCCCTACGTAACAATAAAGGATTCCTCGTGCCTCGGGATGACATATGGGATGTCTTTCCGACCCCGCTTGTCATTCAAACTTCTCATGTCATTCCAACGAAGGTTGCCCGACGTAGGAGGAATCCCTAGGTAACAATAAAGGATTCCTCGTGCCTCGGGATGACATATGGGATGTCTTTCCGACCCCGCTTGTCATTCAAACTTCTCATGTCATTCCAACGAAGGTTGCCCGCCGTAGGAGGAATCCCTACGTAATAATAAAGGATCCCTCGTGCCTCGGGATGACATATGGTTTGTCCCACGTAGGAGGAATCCCTACGTGATTACAAAGGATCCCTCATCCCCCGGGATGCCATTGGGCTTAAATCGCCTGTTTTGCTTTTAGCTCAAGATACTTATTGATAGTATTTATCGTTAGTTGTTGAGGAACTGTTAGTATAGAAAGAATGCCGTACTGCTGCAGCTCTTTAGCGATCATCCTCTTTTCAAATGCAAATTTTTCTGCAACAGTTTTTGTGTAGACTTCTTCGATATTATTAGCCGGTTCAGCAACCAGCGTTTTAAGCTCAGTATTCTCAAAAAAAACCGTCACCAGCAAATGGTGCTGCGCTATTCTACGCAGGTAGGGCAATTGCCGTTTCATTCCGCTAATGCTTTCAAAATTGGTGAATAATACCACCAGGCTGCGTTGGCTGATCTTAACGCGGAGCAGGCTGTACAGCAACTCAAAATCGCTTTCCAGGTAGCGCGTCTTTTGGTTGTATAATATCTCCAATATCGATTGCATTTGTGTAGCCCGGTTGCTGGCAGGTAAAAAAGCCCCCATTTGTTCGCTAAATGTTACCAGCCCGGCCTTGTCGTGTTTTATCAGGGCTACATTACTTAATACCAGCGATGCATTAATGGCATAATCCAGTAAGCTCAATCCTTCAAACGGCATCTTCATCACACGGCCTTTGTCAATGATGCAGTACACCTGCTGGCTTTTTTCGTCTGTAAAATTGTTGACCATCAATTGCCCTTTGCGGGCAGTTGCTTTCCAGTTGAGGGTACGGTAGTCATCGCCCTGCACGTATTCTTTAATTTGTTCAAACTCCATAATGTGGCCCAGCCGACGCACTTTTTTTACGCCGACTTCGCTCATGCGGTTGCTTATAGCCAGTAACTGGTATTTGCGCATTTGTATGTACGACGGGTAAACCGGTACTTCCGCGGATTGCTCAAATTTATATCGGCGCTTTATAAGGCCAAGCCTGCCCGTTACATATACATTGATGGTACCAAAATGGTAACTGCCTCTCTTAACCGGGCGAAGTTTGTATTCAATGATCTTTTTTTCGGATGGTTGAATCTCAACTTTGAAAAGTACATCCCGCCGTTGAAACTGAAAGGGAATTTCATCAATCACTTCTGCATATACTGCAAAAGCATACCGGTTTTCAAGATCTATTCTTATGGCATTTTCATCGCCATTACTAAAGCGTTCTGCATGCAAGCGGGTGCCAAAAATTGCGGTTCTGCTGGTAAACAGCATCAGGTAATCCATCACCAAAATTAGTGCGAGTGCCAGCAGTAGCATGTAAGGAATAATGCCCAGCCATGGCAGAAAGAATGCGACCACAAACATGATGGCGCAGAAAGTTATGGCATAATGCCAGCGGGCATTAAAGTATAATGGGGCGATATAATTTTTCCAGATCTGTTTCAATATCTCGTCGTAAAAATTATCGGGGAACTTCCACTTTTTTTATTATGGATGCAATGACATCGTCCGCCGTTCCGCCTTCCATTTCTTTTTCGGGGGTTAATAAAAGGCGGTGTCGTAAAACAGGGGGTAAAACCCTGATGACATCATCGGGCGTAACAAAATTCCGCCCGCTCATGGCAGCAATGGCCTTGGCGCTTTTTAAGATGGCAACCGAAGCCCGGGGAGAACCTCCAAGAAACAACGCCTTATTGTTGCGGGTTTCAATTACCAGTTCGGCTATGTAGCGCACTACTTTTTCCTCCACGTGCAAAGTGGCGGTAATGTCTCTGTAGCGCTGTATATCGGCCGCGGTAAATACCTTTTCTATTTGCTCCGCGAAATGTGTAGTGATGCCCGCATGTGTATGCTGTAATATCAGCACTTCTTCCTCCAGTGTAGGGTAGTGGATAACGATCTTAAAAATAAACCGGTCCAACTGTGCTTCGGGCAAACGATAAGTGCCTTCCTGCTCTATGGGGTTTTGGGTGGCTAACACCATGAATGGCGGCGGCATCAGGTAGGTTTCTCCATCGTAGGTTATTTGTTTTTCCTCCATCACCTCAAACAACGCAGCCTGTGTTTTGGCAGGCGAACGGTTGATCTCGTCTATCAATACGATGTTGCTAAAAATGGGGCCTTTCTTAAAGGTAAATGTACCCGTCTGCGGATTAAAAACCGAAGTGCCCAATACATCGCTTGGCATAAGGTCGGGCGTAAATTGAATACGGCTAAAAGGCACATCCAGACAGCGTGCAAGTAATTTGGCCGAAAGGGTTTTCGCAACACCTGGCACTCCTTCAATCAGCACATGACCATCGGCCAGAATCGCTGCCAGCATCAGGTCAATCATTTCGGTTTGGCCAACAATTACTTTTCCTATTTCGTCTTTAACACGTTGCACAGCCTGTCTTAATTGTTCTGCCTCAGGCACCGGCTCATTGCTTTCAAATTCCATATTGTTACACTTGTTTATAAAAATTATCTATCTGCTGGTCGAGATCTAATAACTGCTGGTCGTTTACCGCGTGACTGTTATTGACTTCGTTAACAGCCCTTATCAATTGTTCCACATCATTTTTAATTACACCACTTTTTCGCGACAGCGCCTCTATAAATGCATCATCTGTTTGGTTGGTTTGTAAAAAGAAACGCTGTCTTATAAAATCGAAAAAGTACGTTATTTTTTTCTCTGCTATGCCTGCATTGTCTTTTTGATTGAAATATACCGAAGAAACGGTTTGAACAAAATCGAGCGAATTATTGCGCAGCGGTTCTATTACCGGTATGACCCGCTGCTGCCGCTTCATTTCAAAAAATATATATACCAGCAGGCCCAGCAACGACAGCCGTAAGGCCCATAAAAGGTAATGGTTTGATAATATAAACCGCAAAGGTGTTTCGGGCGTTTCGCCGCCGGGCTTATAGTATTCATCCCAAAACAGGTACGTTAAGTTTGCGGGCAGATACGAAAGTACTTTTGAAGTGTATGACTGGTTGTTTTGATATAGCAAAAAATAATTGCTAAAACACAAAGGAGCCGCATGAAACAAAAACACGCCATCGCCATAATTGACCTTTATAAAATTTGCCTGGCCACGATCGTTGGTGCCTAAAACGGTAGTAAACGCAGTGTCAATGACAGAAAAATATTCATCGATTGTATTACTGAAAAATGTATAATTCGTTTTATTTTTTAACCAGGGGTTTACCAGGTTCACCGATGTGGAGTCTTTGCTTAAAATAGTGAATTTCGTCGCGGTTTTTATTCTGAAAGTATCCTGCATCATTTTGCCGAAATTAGCGGCGGAGATAAAAGCATAGTTACCCTTATGCACAAACAGCCTCAGCTCATCCAGATCGTTTTTGGAGGGTTTAAAAAACGGTGATAAAAGAAGATAAGCGGATGAATGGTCGTTATCGTTATTAAGAAGCTGGTTGTAAATAGGATCAGCTATCGGCTTGATAGCCGAAGGTGGAACAATATCTTTTAACCGGTTATACAATACGTAACCTCCAAACGGATTTTTGTCTGATTTGGCAAGCGTTACAGTCCAGTCGATTTGCTTTGGTCTGTTTAGTTCTGCGATTACATACACCACAAACAGAACCGAAAATAATATGATGAATTTGCGGTTCCCTTTCACTTTAACTGGTTGTTGAATTGTGTAAACTGCCCGTGTATATTTTGGTAGGTATCGCTATCAATATATGTTTCGCCGTACCAGGTATATTCAAAATTTTGGGTCAGCTTTTTAAATGAAGGCGACCAAAGTTTGCCTTCCACTTCATGTACATAATCAGTATTGGTTTTATTGATCTGCCATTGTATAATATTTCTGTCCGACAGGTTTTTTAAGACCTGCAGGTATAACAATCTTACGGCTAAACGGTAATTGCCCATCGATACTGCGTTTGCTACTGCATCATCAAAAGCAATGGTATTTATATCTTCGGAAGAAGTGGTGTAGGCAAGGCCTTTGCCTGCTCCCCTTCCAAACAGCAGGGCCTTGTTCATACCGGTAATTTTAAAAAGAAAGAACACCAGCATGCTACCTGCAAATAAATATAGGAGAGTCCACAGGGTGGTCTTGCCGCCTTTGGTACTGAGCAGCTGATCCACTTTAAACCAAAACCAATTCCAGAACCTGTCCCAAAAACTAACCGCAGGTTCGGTTAAAGAATCGTACCTAAATGCTTTTTGATTTTTTAATGAGGCAAGCGCGTTTTTATTGAACGAACGGGCAGTAATAGCAGCCGTATCCATTTTAACGGCTGGCTGACCCAGACTGGTTATTGCCAGGCTAACGAACAGTAAAATAAAAACGAACCGGCTCATTAATACTGTTCTTGAATGTTATCGAAATTTTGAGGGCCATCGCCTAGCGTATCCAGCTTTTTTAATATGCCCGTACCGTCGAAGCGTTCGGTCAGGCTGTAATAATTCAGAACAACCGATACGAAAAACACGACATAGAAAACATAGGAAAAGATGCTGAGTATGGAGGTGAAAATAGCGACGGTTGAAGAAATGTCTTTAGTGGTAAAGTAGTAAAGCAATCCTCCAATGCCACCTATAATGGCCGAAATAATACCCGAGCTGAAACTATAAATTAAATAGACCACAACGTACAAACCCAGCGAAGAAAGAAAATTGTCTTTGATTATTACAAAGCACCTGGAAAAGGCAGCGTTAAATGAAAGGTTTTCTATCATGACAATTGCGGGAAAAGGCAGCAAAACGACTGCAAAATAAATACCTGGTAAAATACATAAAGCAAAACCAATTGCCATGATCATCGCATTCAATACACTGTAGATAAACAACTTTACGTAATTGTCGCGAAAGATTTTCCAAACCTCATCAACGACAGGGACAGCTCCATCGTGTTCTTCGTATGATTTCATGTATGCAACAATGACTACCTGCATGGCCGTTACATTCATCCACGAAAAAAGGAGCACCAAAAAATAATTGGCGCTAATAAATTGAAAAGGCGACTGGCTGGTGGCGGGCCTTCCTCCCCTGATGATCTGTTCAAACAACGAACCGAAATCGCTTTGATAGAGGCCGCTGAATATGGCGGAAAGCAACATGAAAATACCGGCTATTCCCAAAAATGCTGTGAGCAGCGGTTTCAGGTTTTGCCTGATGAAAAGAAAAGTATCATTCAAATTATCGCTAAAGTCCCTTACTTTTCTAAGTTCAACTTTTTGTTCAACCATTGATTAAAGTTTTGATTGTTTCCGTCTTCAGTCATTTCCAAAGATGCGTTTTGTATCCGTTGATGTAATCGTATGGGGTAAAGTATAAAGTACCAAACAATAAAGGCCAGGCTGCCGCCTAAAATGGAAAGACTTAGCCACAAAGGCATATTGGCGTAACGGGTTACGTAGCCTTCTATAAATGCCGCCACTATAAAAACAGGCGCCAGCCCGATCAGTATTTTCAGGCCATCTTTTGCGCCGCGTAAAAACGAAACCGATCTTTTATAAGTGCCCGGAAACAATATGCTGTTGCCCAATATAAGGCCCGCAGCGCCTGCTATTACGATTGACCATATTTCGAGCGTGCCATGCAAAAAAACAACGGTGATGCTTTTAAAACCCAGGCCCCTTTCAAAAAAATAATACTCAAACGAACCGAGCATTAAACCTGTTTGAAAAAGCTTTATAATGGTGCCGACCGATAGAAAGATGCCCAATGCAAAGGTGGCAATGGCAACTCCTATATTATTGAAGGCTATCATTAAAAACATACTCGTGCTTTCCATACTTTGATAAACGCCAAACGGATTGCCTTTTTCGATATTGCTGTTGGTCATGTTTACGTATTGATCGCCTAAAATCAATCGCACAAAATTTTCATCGTATTTGGCCGACAAAATGCCTATGCCCATAAACACCAGGAAAAACACCATTGCCCAGGCAAATTGTTTGTGATAGTGTTTAAACAAAAAGGGAAGTTCAAATTGCCAGAAATTCCAGATACGTTCTTTCTTCTCCTTTTTGTTCTTATAGATTTTTTGATGAAAAAGGCCGGCCAGACCATTCAGGTAGCGGGTGGTATTGCTTTTGGGATAGAATGTTTTACTGTAAGACAGGTCGTCGGTCAATTCAATAAACCGCTCCGCCAGCAGGTCGGCATTGTGCTGCTGGCTGGTTTCCGCCTCAAACTGTTTCCACTTTTCGGCATTCTGTTTTAAAAATTGCGCTTCTCTCATTTACTGTAAGGCATTACTGTAAAAATAGCGGACAAACGACATGCGCGGTGAACCCGCAGGTTATTTTTTAATATGAATCGTAATTTCGGCGATTTTGTTTGGTGTGGAAATTATTGCCAGGCCGTGACTGGTGGTCTTTAAAAGCGGTAGGGGATAGATGTAATTGGTTGGGGGGATTTGCAGAATGAAGGCCAGGTACAACGATAATCGTCGATCAGCAAATTTTCACAGATCACACGCTGTTTGAAAAGCCTTTTGCCTACGCAGTCACAGACTGTCGGGAGATGGGGAAGAATAGTTTTTGGGCTCTTGCCAGAACAAGGTATGTGGCACGCCGAAGAGTATATAAATTTTCTGTCAAATTACCCCTCAGGTTTAATTTTTGTTTTGTTTAATTTTACCCGGAGTTATCACGATTACTTTTAGAGATATGGTAACTAAATAAGAAATAAAATTCAAAAAAGCTTTAATGCCTTTAATCTTGTCAGACTTTTGCCGGGCAGAAAAAGTTACCAACTAAATAAAAAAGATGACAGTTTTATTAGATATACAAGACGATAAAGCATCGCATTTGCTGGCAGTGCTTAAAGATTTATCGCATGTAAAAACAAAAACCATTACAGGAGAAAAGGCATTACTTATGGAGGAGATTAAAGAAGCAGTAGACAATCTTGCATTGGCAAGAAAAGGAAAACTGAAGCTAAAATCCGCCAGAGAGCTATACAATGAATTATAAAGTATTGCCCATTCCGCCATTCGATAGGCAACTAAAACGCCTTAGTAAAAAATACGCTTAGTTAAAGGAAGAATACTTGCATTTGTTGAAAGCATTGAGAAAAACCCTGATCAAGGGGTGCCTCGTGGAAATAATTGCTATAAGATACGGATATCCGCTTCATTTGCTTTGAGAAGAATGGCAAAGGGATTATATTATAGTTCATCAAGCAACTGTTTTGCAGTCAGTAGTTTTAGTTTGCCTTTCTGATGCTGCTTTGCCTGGATGATACCTTCTTTAATGCTGTCCAGCACCTGCTTTTTGGAAGGAGGGTTGTTCAGCTCCTCAATTTTTTTTACAAACTGTAGGTTTTTGGCCAGCTCAATAAAAAAAGTGTAGCTGCTGTCTGGTGTGTGCAAAGTAACCTGCCTCATGGAAAGATATGTTTTTTGGCAAAAGCCTGTTTGTTTTAAAATTATGTATTTAGGAATCAAGCACATTAAACAAAATCCCTTTTGATACCGACATTATTTTTTTTGAATATTCTCAATTCTGCCATCGTGTTTTTGTCATAGCTGGCGTACTCACCTTAGACAAGCAGAAAATTTCCTGTATGCCACACGCCTTGGCCATTTTCAAAGTCATCACAATTGCCGGCAAGTTCACATTGTGCTCGTAGTTGCCTTCAATTTCCCTTT